>JBIOTX010000033.1:0-4774 GCA_044866315.1 Thermoanaerobaculia bacterium
GCATCCGCTCGAACTCGCCGGCCTTGTCCTTGCCGCCGAGGATGAGGATCACGCTGCCCTCGCCGAAGCCTTCCAGCGACTTGAGCGTGGCGTCGACGTTCGTCCCCTTCGAGTCGTTGATCCAGCGCACGCCGTCCAGCTCGCGCACGAGCACCATCCGGTGCGGCAGGCCGGCGAACGTGCCGAAGGCGATCTGCACGTCCATGTCCTCGACGCCCACCGCCCGCGCGGCGAGCCATGCCGCCAGCGCGTTCTCGACGTTCGCCGCTCCCTCGAGCCGCAGCGATGCGCGCGGAATGCGCCGCTCCTCGCCGTCGGCGCAGAGCACCATCGTGTCGCCGTCGAGCCACGCCCCTTCTTCGACGGACTCCGAGGCGGAGAACTGCCAGTAGCGCACGTGGATGTTGCGCGTGTTGCGGCGGCGCTCCACGGACACGTTCATGATTGCCGTGTCGCCGGCCTGCTGGTTGCGGAAGATCCGGTACTTCGCCGCCGCGTAGGCCTCCAGCGTCGGATAGCGGTCCATGTGGTCGGGGGTGATGTTCAGGAGCAGGGCGACGTTGGCCCGGAACGAGTCCACCGCCTCGAGCTGGAAGGACGAGAGCTCGAGGACGTACGTGCGTGATTTTTCAAAGTCGATCGCCGAGATCAGCGGCTCGCCGATGTTCCCGGCCACGATCGGATTGCGCCCGGCGACGCGCAGGATCTCGCCGATCAGCGCGGTCGTGGTGGACTTGCCGTTTGATCCGGTGACAGCGATGACCGTGCCGGTCAGGTAGCGGTACGCCAGCTCGATCTCGCCGACCACCGGAATGGCCCGCGCATGCGCCTGCTGGAGCAGGGGGATGGTCATCGGCACGCCCGGGCTGAGCACGATCGTGCCGACGTCGTCGAGCAGGCCCTCGTCCTCGCTACCGAACGCGCGCACCACGCGGTCGTCGAGGTCGTAGGGCAGCGACGGATTCGAGTTGGAATCCGCGAGCACGACGGACTCCCCGCGCGCGGCGAGAAAGTTCGCCGAGGCCACGCCGGACTTGCCGGCTCCGAGAACGAGGAACCGGCTCATCGCAACTTGAGCGTCGCCAGACTGACCATCGCGAAGATGATGGCGATGATCCAGAAGCGGACGACGACCTTGGTCTCCTTCCAGCCCGCGAGCTCGAAGTGGTGGTGCAGCGGCGACATCTTGAAGATGCGCCGGCCGGTGATCTTGAACGACGCCACCTGCAGGATCACCGACAGGGCCTCGATCACGAACAGCCCGCCGACGAGGACGAGCAGCAGTTCCTGCTTGATCATCACCGCCAGGCAGCCGATCGCGCCGCCGAGGGCCAGCGATCCGACGTCGCCCATGAAGATCTCGGCCGGATGGGCGTTGAACCAGAGGAAGCCGAGGGACGCGCCGACCATCGCGCCGCTGAAGACGGCCAGCTCGCCCGTCTGCGGCACCCAGGCGATGCGCAGGTACTCGGCGATGCGGGCGTGGCCGGCGGCGTAGGTGAGCGCGGTGTAGGTGACGGCGGCGATGAGCGTGGAGCCGATGGCCAGGCCGTCCAGGCCGTCGGTGAGGTTCACCGCGTTCGAGGCCCCGACCAGGACGATCATCACGAAGACGATGTAGAGGATGCCGATGTCGAGCTGGAACGTCTCCGGCTTGATGAACGGGAACGTCAGCACGGTGTTGTAGTTGTTCTTCAGCGTGGGCAAGTAGGCGATGGCCAAGGCTACGAGCAGGGCCACGCCGAACTGCGCGCCGAACTTCTCCTTTGCCGTCAGGCCGAGGCTCCGCTTCTTGGCCAGCTTGCGATAGTCGTCGATGAAGCCGATCGCGCCGTAGGCAAAGGTGACGAAGAGCACGATCCAGATGTAGGGGTTGAAGATGTCCGCCCAGAGGATGGTGGGAATCAGGATGGCGACGTTGATGAGGATGCCGCCCATCGTCGGCGTTCCGGCCTTGGCGTGGTGCGACTTCGGCCCCTCTTCGCGGATGTACTGCCCGAGCTTGATGCGGCGCATCCGCTCGATCAGCCACGGCCCTAAGATGAAAGAAATCAACAGCGCGGTCAGCGCGGCGAACGCCGTCCGGAAGGTGATGTAGCGGAAGACGTTGAAGCCGACGAAGACGTCGCGCAGGCCGTACAGGAGGTGGTAAAGCATTTACGTCGGGTCCTCCAGCATCTTCACGGCTTTGTCCAGACCGACCCCGCGCGATCCCTTGATCAGCACGAGGTCTCCCTCGCGGATCTCCTCTTTCAGCCACTCCCCCGCCGCCTGGGCATTCTCGAAGTGATGCAACCGGTCCTTCGAGAAACCGGCTTCGGCCGCGCCGTCGAGCAGCGCCATCGCGCGTTTGCCGACGCCCGCCACGACGTCGATGGATTGCGGGATGGCCAGCCCGGCGTCCCGGTGGTACTGCGTCTCCTGCTCGCCGAGCTCCAGCATGTCCCCGATGACCGCAATCCGCCGCCCATCCACCTCGGCCTGGGTCATCAGCTCCAGCGCGCGCCGGAGCGCATACGGATTCGAGTTGTAGGTGTCGTCATAGATCGTCGCACCGCGCCACGGCACGATCACGCCGCGGTGATACGCGGGCTTCACCTCGCGCACGCCGCGCTCGATGCCGTTCCAGGAGATGCCGACCGCGCGGGCAGTGGCGATGGCGGCGAGGAGGTTCTCGAGGTTGTGCCGTCCGGGAAGGACGAGCTCGAATTCGTGGATGATGCCCTCGGCGGCGAGCGTGAAACGCGTGCCGAGGAGGCCGCGCTCGCGGATGCCGGTCGCACGGTACTGCGCGTCGTGGTCGATGCCGTAGGTGACCTTCGGCCCCTGGTAGTCGCTGCTGATGCGGACGACGTGCTCGTTGTCGGCGTTCACGATCACCGTGCCGCCGGGCGCGAGGTTCTCGAGCAGCTCGCGCTTCGCCGCGGCGATGCCCTCGATGGTGCCGAAGAACTCGATGTGCACCGGGGCGATGTTCGTGTAGACGCCGATGTTCGGGCGCATCAGCCCCGCGATCTGGGCGATCTCGCCGGCGTGGTTCATCCCCATCTCGCTGACCACGATCTGTGCGCCGTCGGGCATGTTGTCGAGGCAGAGCGGGGCACCGATCTGGTTGTTGAAGTTGCCCCACGACTTGTGCACGCGACGCTCCGTGCCGATGAGCGTGGCGATCATCTCTTTCGTGGTGGTCTTGCCCGCCGAGCCGGTGATGCCGATGAGCCCGAAGCGATAACGCTCGCGAATCGACTTCGCCAGCCGCTGCAGCGCCTCGGTCGTGTCATCGACCTGAACGATGCCTTTATCGCCGGGAACGTTCTCCGGAACGCGCGAGACGATCGCGCCGCGCGCGGTCTGGAGCGCCTGCGGCAGGAACTGGTGCCCGTCCAGACGCTCGCCCTTGATGGCGAAGAAGACCGAGTCGGGCTTGACCTCGCGGGAGTCGATGACGACGGAGCTCGTCTCCACGTGAGGGTTCTGGATGACCGTGCCGCCGGTCATGGCGGCGAGATCGGCGAAGGTCAGCGTAGGCATCGCGACCTCCGCGCCATCGATGCCGCGATCCGGCTCCGCCGCGTTTCGTCGCCTGCGCTCGTCCCCTTCCCCAGGAACTGCCCGGCGAACACCACCCATCCACGCTCCCCGAAACCGACCGACGGAGCCGGAACGCGACACCTGATCGGGCAATAGTAATAGTAGGTTCTATTCATTACGAATATCAAGCGGATTTTTCATACTTGTTTTTAAGAGCGAGCTCGGCTTCCTCGCGATCGTCGAAGTGCACGACCTGGTCGCCGAGGACTTGATAGGTCTCGTGACCCTTGCCGGCGATGACGATCACGTCGTCGTCGGATGCGTTTTCAATGGTCCGGGCGATGGCTTCCCGCCGGTCCGGGATCTCCGTGCAGCGGCCGCGGATGTCGCGCACGATCTCGGCGATGATGGCCTCCGGCTTCTCGCTGCGCGGGTTGTCGCTGGTGACGACCACCTCGTCCGCGAGACGCACGGCGATGTTGCCCATCTCCGGGCGCTTGCCGCGGTCGCGGTCGCCGCCGCAGCCGAAAACCACCGCCACGCGGCGCTCGCCGGCGATGTCGCGCACGGCGTGGAGCAGCTTCTCCAGCGCGTCCGGCTTGTGCGCGTAGTCGACGATCACCGTCGGGCCGCGGTCGGAGAAGACGCGCTCGAAGCGGCCGCGCACCGTCTTCAGATTGCGAATGCCGGCCTCGATGGTCGCGATGGGCATGCCCACGACCAGCGCCGCGCCGATCGCGCCGAGCCAGTTGTAGAGGTTCGGAGCGCCCAGGAGGTTCGACTCCACGCGCACCTCGCCGCGCGGCGTGATCACCGTGCCGCGCAGGCCGTCGACATCGATGTCGAAGTCGTCCGCCGGCCGGACGTCCGCCTCCGGCGTCCGCCCGAACGTGAGCGCGGCCGATCCGAGCTCGCTGCGCAGCCGGCGGCCGTACTCGTCGTCGATGTTCACCACCGCGGTCCGGCGCGAGCGGTCGATCTGGTCGAAGAGAATGCGCTTCGCGGCGAAGTAGTCCTCGAAGTCCTTGTGGAAGTCGAAGTGCTCGCGTGAGAGGTTCGTGAACACGGCCGCGGCGAAGCGGACGCCGTACGTCCGCTTGAGCGCGAGCGCGTGCGAGGACACCTCCATCACCGCGTGGCGCACGCCCGCGTCGACCATCTTCGCGAACCACTCCTGCAGCACGACCGCGTCCGGCGTCGTCCTGTCCGCGACCAGTCGCTCGTCGCCGGCGCGGTACTCGAT
>JBIOTX010000034.1:0-43750 GCA_044866315.1 Thermoanaerobaculia bacterium
TGGCGGACGTGCATCTCCAACCAGGGCCGGCGCGGACTGGTCCTCGGGCCGACGGACCTGCGGCGCACTCCGGACGGCGAGTGGATGCGGATCCTGCGGGAAGCCGGAGTGGCCGAGATCTTCGTGCCGTACCACGGCCTGCCTCTGCGGCTCTACGATCACGAGACGACCAATGCGGCATCGATCCGCGAAGTGACCCCCGAGGACGCCGGTGCGAACGGAATGGTGCTCACCCTGTCGGGAGAGGACGTTCCCCAAGTCGTCGCCGAAACGAACGATCGCGGGATCGCCTGGCTGTGCAAGCAAGGGCGGAGCATCAGCCGGCGGGGCAGGGAGCTGGTGCTCTGGGGAGTGCAGGACGCCGCGAACTACGACTTCATCATCGAGTATCGCCTGCGCGACGACGGCAGCATCGGCTTCCGCCTCGGCGCGACCGGCTACAACAATCCTTTCTTTCCGCCGCGCAGCACGACCGAGCCGCATATGCATGACGTGTTGTGGCGGATCGACGTCGATCTCAACGGGTCGGACGGCGATACGGCCGTGCAGCTGAGGCACCTCGAGAACGCGAGCCAGGGGCTCGTCGCCCGCGACGTCGAGGAGCCGTTCAACGGCGGACGGGAAGGGGTGGCCCAGTGGAGCCCGGAGGCGTTCTCCACCGTCGGCGTGTTCGACCGCACGCTGAACGGTCACGGCAACCCGATCGGCTACGTCATGCAGATCTCGTCGTCCGGACTGGCGCGCCACTACGGCGAGGCGGCCGGCCGCCAGCGGAAAGAGCGGTTCACCCAGTCCGACTTTGCCGTCACGCGGTTCAAGCAGTCCGAGCGCGACGCGTTGTTCGACAGCGCCCACGTTCGCTACCTCCAGCCCGATCAATACCTGCTGGGCGAGGATTTCCCCGGAATGGGCGTGTCGGACGCCGAATCGGTCGAGGACACCGACGTCGTCCTGTGGCACCGCACGGCCGCGCATCACGATCCGCACGATGAGGATCACGCTCCCGGCGACGCGTCGAGCCTGATGACCGGCATCACCGCCGTGCACTGGCAGGGGCTGAGCCTCGAGCCGCGCAATCTCTTCGACTTCAACCCCCTCGGAGGGCCCAGCCGGGCGCAATGCCAGTGAGTCGTCTAGCGCACGGCCGCCAGCGTTGAGGCGATCTTCCCCAGCGGAAGAACCTCGCAGACGGCCCCCTTGCGGATCGCTTCGTTCGGCATGCCGAAGACGGCGCAGCTGGCCTCGTCCTGCGCAAGGGTGTGGGCACCGGCGAGGCGCATGTCCAACAGACCCGCTGCGCCGTCGGAGCCCATGCCTGTGAGGATGACCCCCATCGCCTCGGCTCCCGCGGACGTGGCCACGGAGCGGAAGAGGACGTCGACGCTCGGGCGGTGACGCGAGACCAGCGGTCCGTCGCTCGTCTCCACGGCCAGGCGGGTGCCGCGCCGCACGACGATGAGATGGCGGTTCCCCGGTGCGATGAGCGCGCGGCCGGGCAGCACTTCGTCGCCGGACTCCGCCTCCTTCACTTCCAGCGCGGACGTCTCGTTGAGACGGCTGGCGAAGGAGCGGGTGAACAGATCGGGCATGTGCTGCACGATCACCACTCCGCACGACGTCGCCGGCAAGCGGTCGAGAATCTCGCGGATCGCTTCCGTTCCTCCCGTCGAGGCACCGATGGCAATGACCCGTGTCTTGTCCGTCGTCACGACGGTCGGGCGCGGCGGAGCAGGCAGCATGACATCTACCGAGATCCGTCGACGCGGTCGCCGAACGGCCGCCGCCGCGCGAACGGCGTCGATGAGCATGAGCGCCGAGTCATGGAGAAATCCGCGCACGCCGAGGCTGGGCTTGGCGATCAGTTCGACGGCACCGGCCTCGAGGGCGCGTACGGCCAGCGCGCCGCCGTCGCCGAGATGACTCGAGCAGACGATCACCGGCGTCGTCGGCCGCTCCCGCATCAGCTTGCGCAGGAACGTGATGCCGTCCATGCGCGGCATTTCCAGATCGAGGATGATGACGTCCGGCCGATCCCGCTCGATCTGCTGCATGGCGATGTACGGATCGGCGGCAATGGCCGTGCGGATGTCCGCCTGCGTGGCCAGGATGGCCCGGATCGTCTGGCGCACGACTGCAGAGTCGTCGACGACGAGAACATGCAGGCTATTTGACATAGACGGTCGGGATCACGCTGCGCGGACCCTCGGCGATGCCCGCCAGCGTTTCCGCATGTCCGATGAAGAAAGACCCGCCTTCCCGAAGGTGATGGAGCAGGTTGCTCACGACCCGGGAGCGCACGGCGTTCCTGAAGTAGATGAGGACGTTGCGGCAGAACACGAGGTCGTAGCCCTCCGGCATGGCGAGCCGCGGGTCGGTGAGATTGAGGCGCCCGAACCGGATGATCGCGCGGAGCTCATCGCCGGCCTTGCAGGTGTTTCTGTTCGTCCCGACGCCGCGGAGGAAGAACCTCCGGAGCAGCGCCTTCGGAATCTCCGCGACGCGGCTCATCGGCCACACCCCCGCGCGGGCCATCTCCAGCACGCGCGTGGAGAGGTCGGTCGCGTCGATGCGCAGATCCCACTCCATCGGATCGAAATGCGTGAGCAGAGTCATCGCCAGGGAGTAGGGCTCTTCTCCTGTCGAGCAGCCCGCGCTCCAGACACGCAGCGATCGGGGCCGCTCTCCGCGCAGCGCCTGGGCCTTGATTGCCGGAAGCAGGTGGCGGTCGAGGAGCTCGAAGTGCCTGGGCTCGCGGAAGAAGCGCGTCTCGTTGGTCGAGATAGCGTCGAACATCGCCACACGCTCCTCCGCATCGACGAGCACGCGGTCGAAGTACGCGCTGAATGATGGAAGCTCCAGCCGTCTCAGTCGCTTTCCGAGGCGCGCCGTCAGCAGGGGCATCTTGGCCTCGGAGAGGTGGATCCCCACTTCGCTCTCGATGAGCTGCGAGAATTTGAGGAACTCCCGACCAGTGAGCTCGACGTTCATGATGCGACGGCGTCCCGAACCTCGAGAAGCTCCTCCTCCGAAAGGATGCGCGCCAGATCGAGGATGAGCACGGGCCGCTCGGCGATGCGCGTGAGACCGGCGATGTAGGCCGGATTCACGCGAGTGCCGAAGGTGGGCGCGGCGTCGATCGACGACGGTTCCAACGCGACCACGTCCCGCACTTCGTCGGTGATCACGCCCACGCCGGACGAAAGGCCGTCCCCATCCGCAATGTCAACCACGACCACGCACGTCTGCGCGTGGATGTCCGTGTCTCCGACTCCGAGCTGGCGCGCCAGGTCGATCACCGGAATCACCGTCCCGCGCAGGTTCGCGAGGCCTCGCACACAGCGGGGCATGCTCGGAATGCGCGTGAGCGGCGGCAGCAGCACGATCTCTCCGACCGAGGATGCGGCAACCGCGTAGGTTTCCTCCCCGACGCCAAGGGTCACGTAGGCGGACGTCATGCGACTCTCTCCGAATGGAAGAACACCTCGAGATCGATGGCGGGGATCGCCTGCTCGTCGGACACGATCCCTTGAACGCCGTCGACGAGCATGGCCGCGCGCCTGCCTCGGGTTTCCAGAAAGATGAGGCAACTGCGGGCATCGAGCCGCAGCTCGCCCAAGCCGAGGCGGCGCGCGGCGTCGAACACTTCCACGGGAGCCCCGTCGTGATCGACGAAGCCGCGGATCCAATCCGGCGCTCCAGGAATGCGCGTGATCTCAGAGTGGATCCGGACCTGGATCACGCGTTCCATCGGAAGCACGCGGCGCTCTCCGGCGATGACGACGACGAGGGACTCCTGCATCAGAACCTCTTGTAGTCGCGGACGTCGCCGACGGGCAGCGGCGGCTGCAGGCCGAAGGCAAGCACCGGTTTCGTCGAGGGTCGCGCCGGCGCCTTGGGCTGCGGAGCACTGGTGACGTCGGAGTCGTTCGTCCCGTGCACTTTGAAGAACGAGATCGCTTCCTGCAGCGTCGAGGCCTGCGAGTTCATCTCCTCGGCGGTGCTGGAGAGCTCTTCGGCGGCCGCCGCATTGCGCTGCGTGACCTGATCGAGCTGCGACATCGCCCGGTTGATCTGACTCACGCCGGAGGCCTGCTCGGACGATGCGGCGACGACTTCCTGCAGCAGGTCGGACGTCTTCTTGGTGGTCGCGACGAGTTCCTGCATCAGAGTGCCGGAACGCTCCGCAACCTGAACGCTCGAGCCGGCGAGGTTCCGGATTTCCTTGGCCGCTCCCTGGCTCCGTTCGGCGAGCTTTCGTACTTCGGAAGCCACCACGGCAAAGCCTCGCCCCATCTCGCCCGCGCGCGCCGCCTCGATGGCGGCGTTGAGCGCGAGCAGGTTGGTCTGGAACGCGATCTCTTCGATGATGGAGATCCGCTCGGCGATCGACTTCATGGCCGCGACGGTCTCCCCGACTGCGGCACCGCTCTGTTCGGCGTCGCGCGCGGCCTTGATGGCGATCTGCTCCATGATCCGGCCGTTGTCGGCGTTCTGGGCGATCGACGCGCTCATCTCCTGCAGGCTGGCGGTCGTCTCCTCGACGCTCGAGGCCTGCTGGCTGGTGGTGTGCGACATCTCCGTCGCGGACGAGAACAGCTGGCTCGATGCCGAGGCGAGAGTGTGCGCGCCGGCGCTGACGTGCCCGATGATGGTGGAGAGCTTTCCTGCCATCTCGCGCATCGCCCGCAGCACCTTCCCCGTCTCATCGGCGGAATCGATGCGAACCTCCGTGGTGAGATCGCCCTGGGCCATGGCCTCGACGATTCCCACGACGTGCTCGAGCGACGAAGCGGTGAGCCGCGCGACCTGGAAGGAGAGCACGACCAGCAGCGCGACACAGACCAGGACCACCGCGGCCATGATCATCGTGCTTGTCTTCTGGGTGCTGGCGTTCGTGCGGAAGGCCTGCCTGACGGCCTCGCTGTCTTTCTTCAGCTGCCGCGAGAGCAGCGACTCCACGCCGTTGTGGCGCGTCTTCATCTGTTGCAATGCAGCCAGGATCGATTCTCCGGTTTCGCCGTTGATCATCCGCAGCGTCGTGGGGCGGGCCACTTCGTAGTAGGCCTCGAACGAGCGTTTGAGCTCGGCCCGGTCGGCGGCATCGATGACCGGATTGCTGCTCGTGCGGTCGAGCTCGGCCAGAAACCGGTCCCGCTGCTTGTCGGCGTCCTCGACCGCCGCGGCATTTGCCGCGGCGACCGAGTCCTGCAGACCGCGTTGAATGTTCGCCAGGGTCTGGTTCAGCTTCTCCGAAGTCGCGACCGCCGGGTAGTAGCCGGCCTCGATCCGCTCGAGGAGGCGTTGATTGCGCACGCTGAAGAAAAGGCTCACCGCAAAGACGACGAGGAACCCCGCGCCGGCGAGCAGCGGCAGCACCAGCAGCTTGTGCCGGAACTTGAGATTGTTGAGAAACATCGCGCCTGCGCGCAGGAGCCTGGACTTCGGCATGACCTCTCCTACTGAACCGTCACGGTTTTCGTGCCGGTGGTGTCGGTGCCCTCGGCCACGTAGCCGATCGCTCCGGGGTTCTGCTTGACGAACGCGACGACCTGCGCGTCCGTGGCCTTTTCCACCGGCGGGACGTCCCGGCCGGAGAAGATCTGCTGCTGCCAGTAGCTCTTCACCGCCGAGACGCTCTTGCCGTGGACCTCGAGCGTGAATCGCTCGCGGGCGGCGGACTTCTCGGTCTGGTCGACCGCCACGACCGGCGTGCCGTCGCTCCACTTCACGGTCTTCTTGAGGAAGTACTGGGCCAGATCCTTCTTTGCCAGGGACGACGTCCCGTTGGCGTTGTTGACGATGACTTTGTAGCCGGTCGCCATGGCCGGGGTGTGCCACGACGCGAGGACGAGAAGGGACAGCACGATCGAACGAGTGCTCTTCATCGGAGCCCTCCTCAGAACCGCAGCTCGGTCGTCACCACCAGGCGGCGTCCGCCGTGATAGGTGTTCGTGAAACGCGGGATGTATCTCTCGTTGGTGAGGTTCTCTCCGCTGACGGCCACCTTCAGCCATGTGAAGGGGGTGAAGCCCGCCCGCAGCTTGACGTCCTTGGTCGAAGGCGTGAGCACCGTGCCCGCCGTCTCGAACGAGCGATTGAAGCCGTAGACGAACTCCGCCCAGGGGGCCATGTGCCAGGCGGGAGTGACGCGAATCGAGGCCGCGCCGTACGGCGGCGGCACGCGCTGGATCAGGGCCGCATCGCGAGCGGACGTGACGTGCCCGTCGACCTGGGTGTAGTTCGCCGCCAGCGAAAGCCAGGAACGCGGCGTCACGCGCACGTCGGCTTCCCAGCCGTCGAGACGGGCCTCGCCGAGATTGTTGTTGCGGCGCACGGCCGGCTCCCCGGCATCGCGAATGCCGTTCTTGTTCGTGTCGATGAACGACATGCCGGCGTACGTCGAGTCTCCGACGATGAGCATGTTGGAGAACTCGTTGCGGAAGTAGAAGGCGCTGCCGGAGAGGAACGAGTTCTCGTACTTCACCCCGAGCTCGTAACTGTTCATGCGCTCGGCCTCCGCGCTCGTGGCCGGGACTTCGATCGTGCTCGAGGACAGCGAGAACCGCGAGATGTCGCGAAGGTTCGGAGCGCGGAACCCACGCATGGCGTTGCCGACGATGTTCAGGGTCGGGGTGGCGTGGAAGACGACGTTGAGCGCGCCCGTGAAGTCGCCCTTCGTCTGATCGAGATCGACCTCGCCGATCACCGGCAGGGTCTCGGTTCCCGTGGTCTTGAACAGGCCGTAGCGGATGCCGGCGGTGGCCGTGACCCACTTGGTGAGGGAGAACTGGTCCTGCAGGTAGACGCCGAGGGTCTCGTACTTCGCGCCGTCCGTGTAGCGGCCGCGGCGAGGCGTGACCACGCCGGTCACCTCATCGCGGTCGTCACCGACGGACGTCACTTCCTCGCGGGTGAGATCCACGCCGTAGACCAGGTGATGCTTGCCGACGAACGACCCCAGCTCCGTGTTGAGGCCGAGGAGCCGCACCTCGTCGACCAGGGTGGTCCGGCGCGTCGGAGTGTTGCGGGAAATGGTCTCGGTTCCGTTGTCCTGCTGGTTCAGGTACGCGGTCACGCGGAGCGACTCCGCCCAGCCGCGGTCCGTGAGGTCCTGATAGGCAAACGTGGCGAGCTGCATCCGGATCGGGGTCGATGCGTTGACCAGCGAGGAGCCGCTCACGAGCGATGCATTGGCCCGCACGTCCTCCTGCTCGACGGCGCGATACGACGCCGAGAGCGTCTTCTCCGAGGAGATGAAGTAGTCCGCCGAGAGATGAGCCGCGTTCTGGTTGTAATCCGTGAACCGCTGCACGCCGACGCCTTCGCCGCCGCGCTGCTCGCCGAACTGCTGGACGTCCGCACCGACGTTCCACCGGAAGCGGCTGTTGGCGCCCTGGGCCTGCAGAGCCGTGGAGATCCCCGCGGCCGCGCTGGAGTACTGGAGGCTGAGGGAGCCGCTGATGCCGTCTCCCGCGCCCTTGCGGGTGATGATGTTGATCACGCCGCCGAGAGACTCGGTGCCGAGGACGGAGACCACGCCGCGCACGATCTCGATGCGCTCGATCTGGCTAACGTCGACGATGTCCATGTTCGGCGTGTCGCCGGCCAGGGTGTTGTTCACCTTCACGCCGTCGATGAGCAGCATGATCTGGCGGCCGACCATGCCGCGCAGCAGCGGCGAGGCCGCCGAGGAGCTGGTTCGGTACTTGAGGAAGCCGGGTTCATCGCTGAGGATGTCGCTCAAAGACGTGGCGTTCTTCCGCCAGATCTCTTCGCGGGTAATGACGCGCACCGCGCGAGCCGTTTCGAACGGTCGCTCCGGAACGCGGCTGACGGAAAAGACCAGCCCTTCGCTGAGCTTGGAGGCCTCGACGGCCTTGTCGGGTTCGCTCTGGGCGAGAGCGTTCCCGGTGAGAACCAGGGTGATGACGAGCAGCCGGACAACGTTTTTCATGATTCCTCTTCTCAACCTCTCTGAATGTGAATGCCGCTCTCCCGAACGGCGCGTCGTACCAGCTCTCCGGCGTCGAGGATCAACCCGACACGTCCGTCGGCGAAGATCGTCGACGAGGAGACGCCGGCGAGTTTTCTGAAGACTTTTCCCAGGGGCTTGATGACGGCCTGCATCTCTCCGACGAGGTCATCGACCACCAGGGCGACTTCCTCGGATTGCGACCGGACCACGACCAGCTGTTCGACGGCCGGTGCGTCTTCGTGCTCGATGGCGAAGAGCCGGCGAAGGCGGATGTACGGCAGCGTGCGCTGCTCGAGCTCGACCAGCCCGTAGGCGAGGTCGCGCGGCTCGCCCGCCGGCACTGCCGCGCAGCGCTGGATGGCGTCGACCGGAATGACGAAACGCTCGTTTCCGGCCCTGAGCACGAGACCGCGGAGAGCGGCTAGCGTGAGCGGCAGGCGGAGGGTGATGGTCGCGCCTTCACCCGGTCGCGAAGTCACGTGCACGGAGCCGCGCATCGCGGCGATGGCGCGGCTGACGACGTCCATCCCCACGCCGCGCCCCGAGATCTCGGTGACCTTGTCCGCGGTCGTGAATCCCGGCGCGAAGACGTAGCCGTAGATCACGTCGTCCGGAGGAACGGCGCCTTCCGGCACCATTCCCCGCTCGCGGGCGCGGGCGAGGATGCGGTCGCGATCGAAGCCGTTGCCGTCATCGGCCACCTCGACCACCACGTGCCCGCCGTCGTGATAGGCCCGAAGCGTCAGCGTAGCGACGACGTTCTTGCCGCGGGCGCGGCGTACGTCCGCCTGCTCGACGCCATGATCGACGGCGTTGCGGATCATGTGCGTGAGGGGATCCTTCAGTTGATCGACGAGCGACGCGTCGATCTCCACTTCGTGCCCTTCGGTCAGAAGCCGTACCGGTTTTCCGGCCGACTGCGCGAGATCGCGAATGGTGCGCTGCTGCTGGTCGAAGCGCGGACCGATCGGCACCATCCGCACGCGCGTGACCTGTTCCTGGAGCCCCGCCAGGATCCGATCGACTTCTTCGCGATAGGGCTCCAGCCGCTGGCGCTCGCCATCGGGCAATGCATCGATCGCGGCGTGGAGGCGCCCCGATGCGATGGACAGCTCGCTGGTGAAGTCGAGAATCGAGTCCAGCCGGTCCAGGTCGACGCGCAAACGGCGCTGCGCCGTCACAGCTGCGTCCGACACCTCGGGCTCGCGTTCGGGGAGCGGCTGCACGTCCGGCGCAGCGCCCATCGCCTTTGCCGCCTCGAGCGCGACGCGGAGGGCCCTGGCCTCGTCCGACAGCTCGTCCGTTCCCGCCATCGACGATTCGATGAGCCGGCGGCAGGCATCGCCCGACTTCAGCATCAGGGTGATGAAGGACGGAGTGACCGCGAAGCGCCCGGCCCGAACCTCATCGAGCAGGTCCTCCATCGCATGGGCGAGCGTCGCCGGCGCGTTCAATCCCACGGAGGCCGAGTTCCCCTTGAGGGTGTGCGCGGCGCGGAAAATGGCGTTGATGGTCTCCTGGTCCGCCGGATGCGCCTCCAGCACCATCAACATTTCCTCGAACGTGGCGAGACACTCCTCCGCCTCGGCGAAGTAGACGCGCATCAGATCGTCGTGACTGAATTCGACCGTCATCGTGGCGCCATCCTGGGCAAGGGAACGGCCACGCTGGCACAGCAACGGAAGCTGTTTCTTTTCAGAGGCTTGCTTTTGCCTTGGGGTGTTCGGTGGGGCCCGGGAAATCCCGAGATCTCAGGAGATTTCCCGAGAATCCGGAAATCGGGCGAAGGGGAGTGGAGGTGTGCGTTACGCCAGCGCCAGATCGGCGATCCGCGCCTCGACCTCGTCGATCACGTACTCGGGCGTCGAAGCGCCGGCCGTCACACCGATGACGGCTGCGTTGGAGAACCATTCGGCGTCGAGATCATCGGCCCCCTGCACCAGGTACGACGGCTTCGATTCGCGGCAGATCTCCCACAGGTGCTTCGTATTCGCGCTCCTCGAGCCGCCGATGACGACGATCACATCGACGTCCGGATCGTGGGCGAGCGCACGCGCGGCATCCTGATTCTGCTTCGTGGCGTAGCAGATGGTGTCCGCTCGCTCCACGTTCGCGGCGCGCCGCTCGATGGTGCGCACGACATCCTCGAATTCTTCGGCGTTGAGCGTGGTCTGGTAGAAGACCTTGATCTTCGCATACTGCGACCAGTCGACCGCATGGGCGGCGGCGACGGTCGAGACGATGTGGTATGCGGCCGGATCGAGGTCGCTGGTGTAGCCGATCACCTCCCGGTGCTTCGCATCGCCGATGAAGACCAGGTGAGCCCCCGCGGCGAGCGCGTCCTGCGACTCGCGATGCATGTCGTAGACGAACTTGCAGGTGGTGTCGAGGATCGTGCGTCCCGCGGACCTGGCGCGCTCGTGAAACGACGGCGGAACGCCGTGCGCGGAGAAGATGATGGTCGGCTCCTCCACGGCTGCGAGGTCGTCGATCGTTCGCACGCCGAGCGCTTCCATCTCCTCCACGACGCGCTCGTTGTGCACGAGCTGTCCGAGGATTGCGCCGCGGCCGCCCGCGGCGGCGAACCGCTTCACCTTGAGGTCGGCGATGCGCACGCCTGAACAGAAGCCATAGTGCTCCGCTCGTCTGATCTCGACCATCCGAGTGCCCACACACTCTATAATACAAAGTTCTTGCCTAATGTGAAATGGTTGGCCGCCGCTGCGCCCAGGGCGCCCCCATGGGCCGCGAGTCTCTCGAGGAAGGTTTTCGGAGTCCGGTGAAACGTTTCGGAACGCCCGGTCACTATCACGGCAAGCGGTCCAAACAATCACAGGAGGGTAGAGCCATGCGCTTCACGATCGTCTTAGCCAGCCTCGCACTCGCCGTCAGCCCTGCACTCGCCATCGATTTCCCGCTGCACGCCAACGACCTCGCCCCCGGTGAACGCGTCGTCACCGACAACCACGCTGCAGGCGGCGGCCCGCAGACCAACGCCAAGGATCTGCGCATCAAGCGTTGGGTCTCGAACAGCAACTGGCCGGTGCTGAAAGCCGGCAAGACCGACGAGTCGGTCAATTCCAACTACCTCGTCTACAACCGCCCGGTCTATGCCATGGCCGGCGGCACGGTCGTCGGCTGCTGGCGCAACGCGCCGCAAGGCAGCGGCCACACCAAGCGGCCCGAGGTTGCGACCGGCAAGATCCTCCTCCAGGGCAATCACCTCTGGATCCAGCAGGCCGATGGCAACATCGCGCTCTATGCCCATGCTATCCCCGGCAGCATCCCGTCCAGCCTCTGCCCCCACGACGCGCAGTTCTTGACCGGAACGGCGCTGAGCGGTCCGGTCCCCACCCAGCCCGAGGCGGTGGTCACGAACGGCGCCACCGTCACCGCCGGCCAATTGCTGTTCCGCGTCGGCAACAGCGGCAATTCGTCGGAACCGCACCTCCATGTCCATCTCGTCAACGCGTCGAACGTGAGCCAGGTGATGAAGTTCGACCGCGGCCAGACCACGCCGTTCCTGGGCAACATTGCCAGCCTCAACGGCCCCTGGACGCGGTTGCTCGGCAAGGCCCTGCCGGCGGGGTCCATCCTCGTCTGGCCGCCGCACCCGGTCGGCAACTGGACGCACAACGGCATCGAAGCCAGCGCCTACCAGCGCGTCTTCGACCATTACTTCGATTCGGGCGTAATGCTCGATACCGTCACGTGCAAAAACAACGGCGCCAGCTACGACACGACCTGGATCCCCGCCAAGGGGAGCTGGAGGTCGCACCACGGCATGAGCGCCGCCGACTATGTGTCGAAGCACGCAACCTATACGAGCCAGGGCTTCAAGCAGACGGCGGTCTCCACCTGCGGCAGCGTCATCGTCGCAGTCTGGCGGAAGCCGTGACGTGGGCCCTGACTTTCAAAACGCGACCAGCGGCGCGCCCGTGAGCTGCACGGCGAGAAAGTTGGCGAAGAAGAAGCCGAAAAAGAGCACGTTCGCGATCAGGACGACATACGACCACCACGGCGCGCGCGCCGGGCGCGGCAGCCTTCGATTCAGGTAGATCAGTACGAACGGATAGATCATCGCCGCCAGGTTCGCCATGTTCGCGGACACCTGGAGCAGTTGCGTCGGCAGGGCCTGGAAAATCAGAACGCTGATGACGAGGACGAGCGACACCGCGACCAGGTAATAGAACTTTCGGGGGTCGTTCCCGATCCATGTGCGGAGGCGAGGGCTGACGGCGATCGACATGTCCGTCATGTTGCGGACGACCATCTCCAGGATCGTGGTCTGGGTCTTCCAGAGAAGGAGCGCGCCGAGGAGAAGGGTGAAGGTGAACAGCCACGGAGCGCGCTTTCCGAGCTCGGCGGCGATGAAGACCGGCATGTTGGCGGCCGTCGGCTCTGCAGCGCCGGGCGTCATCGCCAGCGCGACCGCGAGAACGCTCGGGACGAACATGCCGATCATCGCGCCGGTGAAGAAGACCGCCCACTGATCGACGATGAGGAATCGAAACCAGCGCCTCCACGTCCTGCTGTTCGCGTCGGTCTCGCGAAACGTCGTGCCGGAAGGAAGAACGTCCTGCTTCTGTCCGCCGATCCATCCGGACAGGAAGCCGACGCGATGCCCCATGCCGTATCCGTGATCGCGGTAGTAATTGATCAGCATGAAGTTCATCCCCGAGCCCGACCCGGTGAATCCGATGATGGCTCCGAGCGCCGTTGCGTCGATTCCGCGAGGCGGAGCCGCGGGCGTCACCGCGCTGACGAGCATCGTGCTCCACAGCGACGCCGGAGCGAACACGATCGCCAGGACGACGACCGACGCAAGGATGAAAAACAACATCAGCGTCTCGACCAGCTCGAGCGTTCGTGCGATCTTCCGGCCGAAGAGATAGAGCGTCAGCGACACGAGCAGTAAGACGATGGCCAGGATGCGAACCTGAAGGAGCTCCTGCGGCGAAGTCCGATCGAACGTCCGGCCCGTCAGGAGGGCGAAGATGCTCTGTCCGGCCGTCGCCGCCCAGCCGCCCCACAACCAGCAAAGGCACATCAGCGCGAAGGTCAGCGGCATCCACAGGCCCAGGCCCGGAGGCATCCGCGCAAAGCCGACGACCGGCACTTCGCCGGTGGCGATCGTGTAGCGCGCGTTCTCGATGTTGTAGAACGTCTGGAGCACGGCGGACATGGTGACGACGAACCCGAGTCCCATGAAGCCGTACTTCGCGAAGCCCAAGGGGCCGAGGAGCCACTCCCCGCTGCCGATGGCGACGCCGAGAGCGATCATGCTCGGCCCGAGCACGTACCGGATCACGTTCCAGGCATGGAATCGCGAGACTCCGAAGACCTCCTCGGGTGTCGGAAGGTCGGCGAGCGGAAGCGGCGGCCGGCTCACGCCGATCTGGATCTCGTCGCGCGTTGTCGTCATCCTGGTTACCATTGCGCCAGCCCGGACGTCTCAAATTTTATGCTCGCCGCACTGCGCGAAACACCCGTCATCGCCGTCGTCGAAGATATCCGGCGCAACGGCCTCGTCGACCGCATCGAGGGTGGAAGGCGAGAGCTACACGTTCCGGCTGTAGGGGCTAACCGGCGGCGCCAGCAGCGCTTCGCCGAAGATGCGCTGGAAATCACCCGAGGTCGCCTGGATCACGTCATTCAGCCGCGCGTGCGCCGCGTCGACGCGGCCGCCCGCGACTTCCAGCAGCGCCGCCGTGAGCACGGCGCGGTAACGCCACTGCGGATGTTCGAGAGCGGCCGCGGACGCGCAGGTCTCCAGTGCCGCGTCGAGGTTACCGGTACTCGCCAGGATTTTTCGCGAGCTGGATCGCGGCGGCGGACGACCACTCCTGCTCGCCCGCGGCGACGGACGCGCGCAGCGAGGCCATGGCCGCATCCATCTCGCCGCGGCTCGCCTGGAGCACGCCGAGATTCAGCGCGGAGATCGCGCGCACGCGCTGATCGGGTGACGTCATGGCCAGCTCGAGGAGTGGCTCCGCGCCGGTCCGCCCGCGGTTCAGCAGCAGCGCGGCGAGATTCCCCTCAGCCGCCGCGGCGTCGGTGGGCTCACCGGCCGCAAGCACCTCGCGATACAGCTTATCCGGGTCAGCGCTTGATTCGCGGTGTCCTTACGACTCGAAGCACGATCAATTCACGTAAGCTGTGCACCGATTCACCGGGTTGGCGCAACAGGCTGCACGGTCTACATCACACGAATCCGCGCAGTCGAAGTAATAGGAATCGGGCGTGCACGTGCCACCACCTCGATTCCTACAAGCGGCTGCACAGCCCGAGTTACATTCAACGTAACCTTCAAAACATGTTTGTGCGCGCGCTTCGGGAGGGGACGACAAGGCGACCAACACTACGAACACCAAACACACGAGCTTCTTCTTCATATGGCCTCCAGGGTCCGATTTCCAAGACTCGGACGCGATTGCTTATACGCAAGCCACGGTTCAGCGTCCCTTTTCCAACAATGCAACGACCTCGTTTGCAACTGTGTTCTCCTGCCCTTGTTTTACGCCGATCCAAGACCCTTTGACGACTCCCTCGCCGTCTACAACCAAGGCAGTCGGAACTGCAGAGATGGGGTAGGCGGACAGATCCGCGGACTGCACATCCTGGGCTCCGAGTTGAAGCGATTGCAGATACTGTCTTCCCCGCTCCGGCGAATCTGGGAGAATGGCCACACTTTTCACATCGCGCTGCGATGCCTCGGCAATCAACTGCCGATAGAGTGGTGCGGCGATCTTGCAGGCCGGGCAGTCGCTACGCATGAACAGGACGAGATTCTTCTGAGTCTGTCCGCCGCCAATGCCGGGAATCGATAGTCTTGTACCAACGAGAGTGGGCTGATTCTGCTTGCCACGATCGTGCTCATGCGCGTGTCGCGACGCAAAATACCGCATCACCGTGACTGCGGTCACAACGACTATGGCCACGGTGATCACGATATTGAGGCCTAGCTCGATCTTGGACCGAAGAGTGTTCGTAGAGCCGGCATTGTTCACAGAACGGTCCACCTTTCATGACTCCCGCAGTCGCGGCCTGCTCCGCGTAATGCCCAACTTCCATTGCAATTTGCTTGTGATTGTAAGAGTGGTCACGATGGTCGTCATCCCTCGAGCGAGGGGTGTCGTCATCCCTCGAACGAGGGGTGTTCAGGTCCCTCTTCGGTGACTCATCGAGCGGGACAGGCCAGGCTGAGCGCACGAACGAGGGCATCGGCGGCGTCACCCCGGGTGACGTCATGCGGTAGTTGCGCGCGAGCCTCGATCACAGCCCCAGACGCCTGATCTCGTGCGCCCGAGAGCGGCTCACCGCCAAGCGACGGCCGTTTACCAGCTCCGCCTCGAGGTTTCCGCGGTCGTCGCGCTTGAACGAGCGGACGTGGTCGAGATTCACGATGTGCGCGCGGTGAATGCGTATGAAACGCGTCGGGTCGAGGCGCTCTTCGAGGCGGTTCAGCGACAGGTGCAGCGCGTGGTGGGTGCGCTCGGTATGGGCGATGACGTAGTCCCCGTCCGCATCGAACGACATCACGTGCGCGACGAGCAGCGGCACGAGGTTGCCTCCGGTCCGAACGAACAGCCGGCTGATCGGCCGACTGCCGAGCGCGCCGGTCAGCCGCTCGATCGCGCCGATGCCGGCTGGCTCGCCGATGGAGCCGCGAATGCGCTCCATCGCCGCGGCGAGACGGTCGGGGCCGAACGGCTTCAGAAGGTAGTCCACCGCACCGAGCTCGAATGCGCTGACGGCGTGCTCCGAGAACGCCGTCGTGAAAATGATGAACGGCTGCCGCCCGATGCGGCGCAGCACGTCGGTGCCGAGCAGCCTCGGCATCTGCACATCGAGGAAGACCAGCTCGGGCTGCAGCGTCTCGATCGCCGCGACCGCGGATTCGCCATCAGCTGCCTCGCCGATGACCTCGATCCACTCGAACGAGAGCAACATCCTGCGCAGCCCGGCGCGAGCGACCGGCTCGTCGTCGACGACGAACGTTCTCACCTTCACGCCTGGCTCCCGCGATTCCGCGGAACGACCAGAACCGCTTCGTACCCGCCATCCCTGGTGGGACCACACCCGAGCCGTGCCGCATCGCCGTAAAGGACTCCAAGGGACTCGCGCAGACGGGCAAGCCCAGTTCCGGTAGTGCCGCTGACGGCAGGCTCAGCGTCGCCCGTATTCCGGACCGACAGTGTGAGCTCCGAGTCGCTGCCCGTTGCGGTGACCACGATCTCCGTGGGGTCCACTCGTCGCGCGACGCCGTGGCGCACCGCGTTCTCCACGAGCGTTTGAAGGGCGAAGGCGGGGATGTAGTCGTCAAGAGCGCTTTCGGCGAAATCAGAGCGAACGAGGAGCCGGTCTCCGAAACGGATCCGCTCGAGCGCGAGGTAGCGCGAGACGAAGCGCCATTCCTCGTCCAGGGTCACCTCGTCACGCGATTCCTCCAACGCCGCCCGCAGCAGGTCGGCGATGAGCTCCGCGGCCTCGACCGCGCGGCGCGGATCGAGCGGAATGAGCTGCACGACGGTATGGAGCGCGTTGAAAAGGAAGTGCGGGTGAACCTGCGCCCGCAATGCGGCGAGCTGCGTGCGCGCGGCCACCGACTCGGCGCGAGCCGCTCGCGCTGCGGCCTCGACGGGATACGTGATCGCGGCGATCACCGCATACAGGAAGAGGCCCATGACGAGGCGCTCCGACCAGAACAGGTTTCCGGAACGCGTGTTCAGCAGGCTTCCGGTGAACAGGCTTTCCATGGCGATCGCGGCGCCGAGCCACAGCAGCGTCGTCACGACCGCCGCTGCAACGTTGAAGAGAAGGAACGAGAGGCGAAACGGTCGCGGCCAAGGCACGCGGCGAACGAAGCGATACACGAGGAACGCGACGACCGCTCCGGCGATCACCGCGCTCACGCCCGATTGAATCTCCTCGGGAAGCCACACACCGATCGAGCGACGGAGGTTCTGCAGTGTTGCGGACGAAATCATCGACGGATCGCGAGTATACGAGCGCCGGAATCGCGCTCGTCCGCCATTCGACGGCTCCGATCTGCCGTCCGGCGACGAACGGCTTCCGGCAATCACGAATCGCTCGTACGTTGCGCTCCATGCTGACACTCCACAACCTCAGCCACATCTACCCGAACGGCACCCGCGCGCTCGATGACGTCACGTTATCGATCCCGAGAGGCATGTACGGGCTGCTCGGCCCGAACGGCGCCGGCAAATCGACGCTGATGCGTACGATCGCAACGCTGCAGACACCAACGCAAGGATCCGTCCGCTTTGCGGAGATCGATGTGATCGCCGAGCCGGAGAAGCTGCGGCGCACGCTCGGCTACCTGCCGCAGGACTTCGGCGTTTACCCGCGCATCTCCGCGTACGACATGCTCGATCACATGGCGGTGCTGAAAGGCGTAGCGTCACCCGCCGACCGCAAGACGACGGTCGAGACGCTGCTGCATCAGACGAACTTGTGGAGCGTGCGCAAGAAGATGTTGGCTTCATTTTCCGGCGGCATGCGCCAGCGCTTCGGCATCGCTCAGGCGCTCATCGGGAATCCGCAACTCATCATCGTCGACGAACCGACCGCGGGTCTCGATCCCGAAGAGCGCAATCGTTTTCTCAATCTGCTCGCGGAGATCGGCGAGAACGTCGCCGTCATTCTCTCGACACACATCGTCGAGGATGTATCCGATCTCTGTCAGCGCATGGCGGTGATGGCGGCGGGACGCGTGCAGCTCGAAGGGGCGCCGCAGGATCTCATCCATTCGACGAAAGGCAGGATCTGGCGGAAGGTGATCGATCGCGGCGAGCTCGCGCGCTATCGCGAGCGTTACGAGATTCTGTCGACGCGTCTTTTTGCCGGCCGAACGGTCGTCCATGTCCTTGCGGATACCGATCCGGGCAACGGCTTCTCTCCGGTCGACGCCACGATGCAGGACGTCTACTTCTCCACGCTCGCGCAGTCGCGCCACGCCGCCTGAGGCTTACGAAGATGCTCATCAAGATCGCGCGCTTCGAATTCCGCTACCTCCTGCGCAACCCGCTTCTGTGGATCACCGCGGCGCTGGGTTTCGCGATGGTTTTCCTGTCGATGAACGTCGACGGCTTCGAGCTCGGCTCCGAGGGCGGCATGCTGCGCAACTCGGCGTACGCGACGCTGCGAAATGCGTTGATGTTTTCCATGATCTTCATGTTCGTATCGACGGCGTTCGTTGCGAACGCGGTCATCCGTGATGACGAGACAGGTTACGGCCCGATCGTTCGCTCGACGCCGATTACGAAATTCGAATACATCTTTGGCCGGTATCTCGGTGCATTTGCGGCCGCCGCGCTGGCGTTGATGGCGATCCCGCTGGGGAGTTGGATCGGAACGCTGATGCCGTGGGCGAATCCGGCGAACCTCGGTCCGAACCGCCTGAGCGATCACTTGTATGCGTACTTCGTGATTGCGCTGCCGAACCTCTTCCTTCACTCGTCCGTTTTCTTCGCGCTCGCGACGATCACGCGCTCGATGATGGCCGCCTACCTCGGCGTCGTCAGCTTCGTTGCTACCTTCATCACCCTCAACGAAGGCGCGTTCCGGGGACCGCAGGGCGCAACGACAGTCGGCATTCTGGAGCCATTCGCGTCGCGCGCGCTGCGCGAGGCCGCTCGTTACTGGACGATCCCCGAGCGAAATACGTTGTTGCCCGATCTCGCGGGCACGCTTCTCTATAACCGATTGCTGTGGATCAGTGTCGCGACGATCTGCCTGGCGATCGCGTATGCGGCGTTCCGCTCCGCCGATCAGGGAATGTCCAAGCGCGAACGAAAGAAACAAAAGCTCGAACAGGCCCAGCACGCAGCACGCGAGACTCACCACGCTCCCGCGTCCTTGCCCTCGCCCCGCCACGACGCCGCTGCTGCGCGCGTACTGTTATGGATGCGAACGCGATTCGAGGCGCGCCAGATCATCAAGAGCGCGACGTTCCCGGTTCTTCTCACCTGGGGCCTTTTCTCGACGATCTCCAACCTTCTCATGCATCGTGGTTCCGAATTCTGGCCGGCGTACCCGACGACGCTCTCGCTGATTCCGGAGATCGAGGACGCGTTCCGGCTGATCCCGTTGGTTGTCGCGATCTACTACGCGGGCGAGCTCGTGTGGCGCGAGCGCGATCGCAGAGTGCACGAGCTGATCGACGCATCGCCCATTCCGAACTCGGCGTACGTGATTCCGAAGACGGCTGCCCTTGCGCTCGTGTTCCTGGCGCTGCTGCTCGTCAACGTCATCGCTTCGATCGGGCTGCAACTGTCGTTCGGATTCACAGACCTCGAGCTCGGTAAATACGTGCTCTGGTATGTGCTGCCGACGACCGTCGACATGGTGCTGCTCGCCGCGCTCGCGATCTTCGTCCAGTCGCTGAGTCCTCACAAGACGATCGGGTGGGGAGTGATGACGCTCTTTCTCATCTGGAACGAGCAGAACAAGTACTCCCGGTTCGTCAATCACAACCTTCTCAATTACGGCGAGACGCCGAAGGTGCCGCTCAGCGATCTCAATGGCGCGGCAGGTTTCTGGGTCGGCGCGTGGATGGTGCGGCTCTATTGGGCAACGTTCGCGTTCCTGCTTCTTCACATTGCGTATCTCTTGTGGAGGCGCGGCGCCGAAATCCGGTTGAAACCGAGGGTGGTGCTGGCGTGGAGGCGACTCGCAGGCGTTCCGGGACGCGTTGCGGCTGCGGCACTGCTGCTGTTCATCGCGACGGGCGCATACGCCGTTTACAACATCAACTTCCTCAATCGTTACCGGACGAAAGACCAGGCCGAAGCGGACACCGCCGAATACGAAAAACGATTCATGAAGTACGCCGGGATGCCGCACCCGTCGCTCGACGAGATGAAGCTGGATATCGATCTTTATCCCGATGAGCAGCGCGTCGTGACGAAAGGTCGTTACCTGCTCGGCAATCGCACCGCGCAGGCGATTTCCGAATTTCACGTGCGGCTTCTGGAGCCTGCAGCCTTCGATCTCACGAGCGTCAGCATCGACGACGCACGCATGATCCTCAACGACACGCGATACGACTATCGCATCTACCGGCTCGACAAACCGATGCAACCCGGCGAACAGCGTCTCCTCACGTTCGAGACGGAGCGCTGGTTTCGCGGTTTTCGCAACGGCGTGCCGCAGACCGGCATCGTGCCGAATGGCACCTTCCTCAACGAGAAGCAGCTCATGCCCGCTTTCGGAATGAGTCCCGAAAGTTTGATCTCCGACCCGGAGAAGCGCCGCAAGTACGGTTTGCCGGAGACGGTTCCGCCGCCGGCGAAGCTGGAAGACGTCGCCGCGACGTTCAGGATGTCTTTCGAACATTCGTGGATGAAGAAGTCGGACATCACGCTGTCGACGGATGCGGACCAGACGCCGATCGCGCCCGGGAAGAAGGTGTCGGATGTGACGAAGAACGGGAGACGCACCGCGCGCTTCGTGTCGACGGCTCCTTCTCGTCCAGAGTTCTCGATTCAGTCGGCGCGCTACGCCGAGAAGCACCGTCAATATCGCGGCGTCGACTTCGCCGTGTTTTATCACCCCCGACACGAGTGGAACGTCGATCGAATGCTGGATGCGATGGCGGGATCGCTCGACTACTACGTGGCGAACTTCGGCCCTTATCAGTTCGACCACTTCCGCATCGTCGAGTTTCCGGCGTATGCGGGGTATGCGGAGGCCTTCGCGGGCACCATTCCGTTCTCCGAGTCTGTCGGTTTCATCATCGATTACAACCAGCCGGACACGATCGATTCGGTCACCGGCATGACTGCGCACGAGTTCGCACATCAGTGGTTTCCGCATCAGATGCTCCCGGCCGAGGTCGAGGGCTACTCGTTCCTGGGGGAGACGCTCGCGCAGTACTCGGCGCACATGGTGATCAGGAAGCTCCGCGGCGAAGATCAGATCCGCCGCTACCTGCAGTTCGAGCTGGACAGATATCTGGGAGGTCGCGCATGGGCAACGGACGAGCCGACGCTCTCGCGCGTCCTCGGCGGCGAGAGCTACGTCTCCTACCGCAAAGGTGCGCTGGTCATGTATCTCCTCCAGAAGCGCCTCGGCGAAGACGCAGTCAATCGCGCGCTGAGAAATGTCCTGGCGCAACACAAATTCAAAGGCGCTCCCTATGCGCGCACACTCGACTTCATCGCAGCGTTCAGGGCCGAAGCCGACACGCCGGAAGAGCAGGCGCTGATCACCGATCTATTCGAGCGAATCACGCTCTACGACCTCGAGACCGGTGAGGCCACCGCCGTGCAGCGCGCCGACGGCAAGTGGGACGTGACGATCGGTGTCGAAGCGAAGAAGCACTATGCCGACAGCCAGGGCCACGAAACGGAAACGCCGCTGAACGAGAGCATCGAGGTCGGCCTGTTCACCGCGTTACCAGGACTCGACACGTTCGATTCATCGAATGTCATCCTGATGGAGCGGCGGCCGATCCATTCAGGACGACAGGTGCTGAAGTTCGTCACCGATCGCAAACCGACGTTCGCGGGTGTAGATCCTTACAACTTCTACATCGATCGCGATTCGGGGGACAACGTCGTCGAGGTGAGATGAGCTGGCCAAAGATGCAGGAGGATGAATTCGCGCCATCGCTCTCGCCGGCAATCCTCACGACCTGATATTTCTTGACCTCATCGTATCGACGTCTTTCGTTGCGCGAACAAAGCCGTGCAGGATGACGGCAAAGCCGCCTATGAGGACGTACCGAACGCGTTCCGCGTTCAGCGCTTGGTACCATTGCGCCAGCCCGGACGTCTCAAATTGTATGCTCGCCGCACTGCTGCTCGCGGCCACCATCGCCGCCGAAACGCCCGTCATCGCCGTCGTCGAAGATATCCGGCGCAACGGCCTCGTCGACCGCATCGAGGGCGGCGGGATCATGACCTGGACGCTGGTGGAGATGACCATCCTCGAGCCCGGGGGGTTCGGGAAGAAGTTCATGGCCTACTGCCCGGGGCCGCCGTTCGTCGGAAGGGACCATATGTGGGTGGGGCAGCGCGTGACCTTTCGCATGCCGGAGGAGAAGTCGAGCTCCCCGGTCTGGCTGGAGAGCCTCAACGTACAACCGTACGTCGCCGAGCGCTCCATTCCGCTCGCGGCGGCGCGGCGGATCTTCGAGGAGGCCCGGGTCGCGGCGGCGGACGACGATGGAAAGCTGTGGGGACGCTCCCTTTACGGGCCGCTTCTTCTGGTCGATCCGAAAACGCGCGATCTGATCCGCAACGATCTCTTCACCGATAAGCTGCCGCCGGAAATCGTCATCGCCAACACCGCAACGATGTTCGACGGCCAGCTGACCACGATGATCCAGTGGACTTCGCTGCAAGGCCTCACCTCGACGCAGCGCCGCCGTCTCCTGATGCACGAGTGCTTTCATCGAATCCAGAAAGAGATCGGCTTTCCGGCGGGCAACGCCAACAACGACCACCTCAATACCGTCGACGGGCGCGTCTGGCTGCAGCTCGAGCTGCGCGCGCTGGCGTCGGCGCTGCGTACCACGGGCGACGGGCGCACGCGCGCGCTGGCGGATGCGGTGAGCTTCCGCGCGGCACGGCGCGCGGCATTCCCCGGCTCGGAGGAAAGGAGCGCGGGCTCGAAAACAACGAAGGGCTCGCCGAGTACACCGGCTGGGCGCTGCGCGGCACCACCGCCGAGGAGTCGCGCCAGGCGCTCGCACGGCGTCTGGAGATGCTCGATCCGAGCACCTCGTTCGTGCGCGGCTTCGCCTACGAGACTGGGCCGGCGTACGGCCTGCTGCTCGACGTCCTGAAGCCGGGCTGGACGCGCGGCTACAAGGCGAGCGACGACCTCGGTGCCGTTTTGTCGGTTGCCGGCGGGGTGACGCCCGCCGCGCCACAAGCGGACGCGTACGACGGCGCCGCGCTGCGCGCCTCCGAGGAGAAGCGCGATCGCGACAACCGCGAGAGCGTCGCCCGGTTCCGCGCGCGTCTGGTCGAGGGCCCCGTGCTCGAGCTGCCGATGAAGGACGCCAACTTCGCCTTCGATCCGAATGCCGTCACCGCCCTCGGCGACGCCGGCAACGCCTATCCGACCCTCGAAGTCACCGCCGCGTGGGGACGAATCAAGGTCGACCAGGGCGCGCGCATCACCGCCGACTGGACGACGATCTTCGTCCCGGCCGCCGATCGGGCGAAGCTCGAGCTCAAGCCCGGATGGAAGGTGGTGGCAGGCAAACGCGATGGGGATCTTCGCGTCGCTCAGGAGTGAAGGCAACGACATGAAGAGAGCGCTGGTCGCGCTTGTCCTGCTGGCGGCGGCGGTTTATTGCGTGTCCTGGTTCTGGGCGGGGGACGAGGTTGACGCGGCCGCCGCACGGCCGTGGGCAGACGGCCTGGGAACGCTCGCCGCCGTCCCCGATCGGTATCCGCCGCGGCACGAGAATGAAGCCGCGCGGAAGTTGACGGAGCTCGCTGCCAAGCTCGCCGAAAACGACGCCGTCACGGCTTACGTACGACAGGAGATTGCGCGCGGCGACGTCGCCATCGCCGAGCCCCCGCCGATCGCGGACGTTTCCGCGATCCGCGATCTGCTGCTGCGCGAGCCGGTCGTCTGGAAGCGCGACATCTCGCTCCAGCACGGCGGTCTTCTGCAGAAGGTGCCGATGTACCAGGCGCTGCTGCGTGCGCTGGTCGCGAGCTCCATGGCCCGCGCGCGCCAGGGCGACGCGGCCGCGTGGGATGACTTGCACGCGGCGTGGAATCTGACCAAGTCCCTCGACGGTCATCCGTACGTCGTCCTGCGACGCGTGGCCATGTCGATGACGCGCGCGATCAACGCCGTGGCGTGGAAGATGCCGCTTCCGGTACCGGCATGGTTCGAGGAGGTGCAGGACCGCGACTTCGTGCGGCCGCTCATCCAGACCGTGCAGTACGAGAAGTGGTTCATGTGGAGGAACTACCAGAGGTTCCCCCTGAAGACGTTCGCCGAGAGCGTCGATCGCGAGCGCACCGTGATGAGCGAGCTCGCGCGCGCGACCGAATGCGAATTCCGCCGTGTTTCCGATACGCCCGATCTCGAGATGACCTGGCGGCGTGCCTTCCGTTATCGCGTCGAGCGTGAGGCGGCGGCGAACGCGCTGCGAGTCCGTGCGGGCCAGCCGATCGAAGAAGCCTCGCAATGCGGCGACGGTGGTTGGAGCTTCGACGGGAAGACACTCCGGTTCGCGAAGACGATCGCATTACCCGAGCAGCGCGATACGTCGATGCCACTGACGCTACGCATTCGCGAGTGACCCGGCCGGCGCCTTGCAACGCCCCGGCGTGAATCGCATGAAGACGCTTCCGGCCTTGCTCCTGTCCCTGACTCTATGCGGCTGCGTGTCGACCGGCGCCGCACGCCGCGAGATTCAGACCGCAATCGACTCGTCGATCCAGGCCGATCGGCGGCGCGACATCGCGGCGCGGCTCGATCTCATCACTCCCGACTTCGAGGTCGTCACTCTCGATGGACGCGTGCTGGGCCGCGCCGACGTCGAACGCGGCATTGCGGAGTTTCACAAGTCTACGATCGCGTTCAGTCCGGCGACGCGCACGACCATCGAGAAGATCAGCGTTCGCGCCGATACCGCGACCGTGCTCACGAACCAGCACCTCGTGCGTACGGTGCGCGGTCCGGCAGGAAATCCGGTCGAGCGTATCAGCAATATTCGCCACCGCGAGACCTGGGTTCGGACGCCTCGCGGATGGAAAACGAAACGCGTGGAAGAGACGGAGCAGGGTCCGGTGACGCTGGCCGGCCAGCCTGTGCCGTTCGATGCTGCGGGAACGGCGTTCGTTCGCAGGATCCGCATGGAAGGGATCGCGGCGGCGGCGGCCGAATTCGAGGCCCGGCGCAGCCGCAATCCGGACGCCGTGCTGTTCGACGAGAGCACGCTGAACGCGGCCGGTTACCGGATCCTCGGAGAGGGACGAAAAGCCGACGCCATCGAAGTGTTCAAGCTGAATGTGCGGGCGTATCCGCAGTCCGCAAACGTCTACGACAGCCTCGCCGAGGCCTATCTCGAAAGCGGCGACAAGGCCGCTGCAGCGCAGTGGTATCGCCAGGCCCTTCGGCGGTCGCCGGCGGATGACCGCGTTCGTTCGATCCTGCAGAAGCTCGGCGCGCCCGTGTCCGATGACGAGCTGGCGGCGATGCTGCGTGAGTGGACGCCGCCGGACGTCGAGCTGCGGCCGAACATCGTCTATGCAACGCCGTCCAGACCGCTGCGCATGCACGTCCTACTTCCGCGCGACGCGGCAACCAGTCGCCCTGCAATCCTGTTCATTCATGGCGGCGGCTGGACGGAAGGAACACGCGAACGGGGGTTGCCGTCGCTGATCCACTTCGTGAAGAGGGGATACGTCGCCGCGTCGATCGAGTATCGGCTCTCGGGCGAAGCGATTTTCCCCGCACAGATCGAGGATGTGCGGGCGGCCATCGAGTATCTCCGCACCCATGCGAGCGAGCTCGGCATCGATCCGCATCGCGTCGCGGTCTGGGGGCAGTCCGCCGGCGGGCATCTCGCCGCGCTGGCCGGTACCAGTCTCTTGGGCGCCGCACGGCCCGACGTCGTGATCGACTGGAATGGACCGACGGACTTCCTCGAGCCGCGGGAGCTCGAGCGCCTGGAGAAGCGGAAAATCGAGCAAGGACGGCCGACCTTCGCCATGGAGCGCCTCCTCGGCGGCAGGGTCGACGAACGGCGCGAGCTCGCAGTCTCAGCCAATCCGATCCGGTGGGTGACCCCGGACGATCCGCCCTTCCTCATTCTTCACGGCAGCGGAGACGAGGAGGTATCGATCAGCCAGAGCGAGCTGTTGCGCGACGCGCTCGCCAAAGCGGGCGTCGAAGTGACCCTGACGATCTTCCCCGGCGAAGGCCATTTCGGCGTCGGACCTCTGCCGTTTCCCGAGAAGTACTACGCGCCAATGGACGCGTTCCTCGAAAAACATTTCGGACGCTACTTGACCTCGCCCGGACGATGACCGGCCCACCGCTTGTAGGCGCGCGAGAACGCCGCCGGATCCGAGAAGCCGAGGAGATAAGCGGTTTCGTTCACCGCCAACTTGCGTTCGCGCAGATACTGCGTCGCCAACTTGTGGCGCAGCTCGCTGAGCACCTGCTTGAACGTGAAGCCCTCGGCTCTCAACTTGCGAAACAGCGTGTGGCGTCCCATACCCAGTTGGCCCGCGACCACGTCGATGTTCACGTCCCCGGTGTGCAGAAGGTCCGCGAGCAACGCCTCGACGCGGTCGCGCGTGGAATTCGCGCCGTCGACGCGCTGACGCAGAGTGTCCGCGCGGGCCTTCACGATCTCGAATAGATGGCCGGCCGGCGCCTGGAGTCGCCGATCCAGCCAGGCCGCGTCCGTCGCCATCGCATTGCAGTCACTCCCGAAGACGATCGGCATCCGAAAGATGCGGTCGTACTCGGAGCGATAGGACGGTTCGGCGTGAGCGAAATGAACCGCCTTGACGAGCTCCGCTCCGGGAAAGAGGCGGCGCGCAGCGCAGACGACACGCGCATAACGCGATTCCGCTCCTTCCGGAAAGTCGTCGTTGCGCGTATCGGCAAACCACACGTCGTTCCCCTTCCGGGTCATTCGGAGACGATCGTTGCTGAGGTCATCATCATGTGCCAGGGACTCCGCGATCGTCGGTGAGAAAATGCCCATCATGCAGGCGAACGTCGCCTCCATGCCTTCGTCCGATTCGCCGAAGTGAAGCGCGAACGCCGGATCCCCGCACAACTCCTTTCCGGCCTTCATCAGCGCGACGTACTTGGCGAACGGGAGGCGGTTCTCGCTGTCCCGCAATTCGCTCACCTGGAGGCCCGATCGCTCGGTCAGGGCCGCCAGGCTGCAGCCCTTCGACAGTGCGAAGTCCATGAGCGAGCGCGCGGCGATCGTCTCGACCGTACGCTCATCCATCGCTTCGCCCCGCGCTGCAACCGGCGGTCATGCGTTTGCTACGCCGCGTCATGTCGATTGAAGTCCGCCCTCGCCTAAAGTACACGGAAATGACCACTGCTGCGGAAGTCTCGCCTCGCTTCCAGGCCAGAGCCGTTGGATTTTTCTATCTGCTGATGGCCGCGATCGGCTCCATCCCGTCACTTGTCGGCCGCGTCCGCGTCTCCAGTGACGCTGCGGCAACAGCGGCCGCCATGCTCGCGCATCCATCTCAGGTGTATACCGCCTTCACCGCAGGCCTTCTCGTCGTCGCTTCCTACATCCCCGTGACGGCGCTGTTCTACGAATTGCTCAAGCCCGTGAATCGCACCGTCTCGCTCACCGCGGCCTTTTTCGGTCTCACAGGGTGCGTCATTCAGGCATTCGCGTGCCTCTTTCGCATCGCTCCCCTGATCGTTCTGGCGAGCGGACCGTCATCGAGCGCGATCAGCCAGCATGAACTTCAGACGCTGGCGTATCTGCTGCTCAAGCTGTTCAAGCCCGCCTACAACATCAGCCTCGTCTTCTTCGGCTTCTACTTCGTCCTGATCGGTGCGCTGGCCTTCAAGTCGACGTTCATCCCCCGGCTTCTCGGAGTGCTGGCGGCGATCGCCGGCTTCGGTGGCCTGACGTTTCTATGGCCGCCGCTGGAAAGCGTTCTCTGGCCTCGGGTCATCCTGCCCCTCTGGCTTGGTGAATCCGCTCTGGTCCTATGGCTCCTGATCGCAGGGGTGAATGTCCAGCGGTGGAAGGAGAAGGCTGGCGCTCCCGCCGGCAACTGACCGCAGACCGGATGGCACCCGCTCGCGCTGCCCCGGTGCTCCCTGCCCCGTTGGCGTTTTCCGCCCACTCACCCCAAACTGCGATCTGTGGCAGTTGATATCGCCGATCAGCGTCGCCGCGCCCGGGCCTCATTGCAGGGTGGATCGTTCGCCGAGGCGCACGAGCTGTTCATCCAGGTGGTGAATGCCGATCCGTACGACGCGCGGAGCTGGAGCGACCTCGCTGAGTGTCTGCTCCGACTCGCGGACGTGTATGAGGCCTTCTATTGCTGTCACGTGGCCATTCAGATCGATCCCAATCAGGCACACCCGTGGTACGTGCTGGCGGAGACGTTCTTCGCCCACCATCAGCCCGGCCAGGCGTGGGCTGCGTACCGGACGGCGATGCAGCAGCAAGGGCTCGATGCGGAGCAGGAGCGGCAGGCGCGGTCGCGGATGGCCATCATCGAGCGGGACGTGGACGCTGGATTCTCAGCGTGAGCCGTTCCACGATGCCCAGGACGCGCCCGGCCTGACGCGGCTTTCCGCAGGCCATGTAGAGCGCGCCGAGGTTCGACAGAGGAGCGACCAGCTCCTGCGGATCGGAGAATCGCTTCTTGACCTGCAGCGACTCGCGGAGCGCACGCCGCGCTGCGCCGTAGTCGCCGAGCGTCATCAACACCTTGCCCAGGTTGTTCAATGAGTGGCCGAGGTCGCGCGGCTGCACGACGCTGCGGGCGAAGAGGATAGCCTGCTCGTATTCCGCGCGTGCGCGCGGCCACTCCCCTTCCTCTTCAGCGAGAACGCCGCGGCCGTGATGTCCGAAGAGAAGCGTGCGGCGATCACCGACCAGCGCCGCGAGGGCGATGCCTTGATCGAGCTCCTCTTTGGCCCCGGCGAGATCGCCCTCGAGCATTAGCGCACGACCGGTGGCGATGTGCCCCATGGCAACGCTGGTGCAATCGCCGATCTCGCGACTGACCCGCGTCGACTCGCGAAGGCGTTTCACACCGTCCTGCGGCGAACCGAGAGCGATGGCGAGCTGTCCCGCCTCGTAGAGGGCGTCGAGGAACGTCGGAACATCGTTCGTGCTCTTCGCGATCGCCAATGCCGCTTCCACGAACGGCATCGCCTCGGACTGTTCGCCGCGGGTAACATGAATTCGGGCCAGCAGCGTGTACGCAAGCGCGCGATAGCGGTCGACTTCCCCGCCCGGTGGCTGCCCGATGACGTCGATCAGATGATCCACCGCCGCATCGCCGTCTCCGCGCGCGATCAGGATGTCGGCGAGAAAACACTGCGCTCGCGCTCTCTTCCCGCCGGTGAGCTCGTCGCGCGCGAGCAGCGTTTCCAGCAGGCGGGCAGCATCGGCCCCCGCTCCGGCAGCCCGCAGGAGTCGCGCCACGAGCAACGTTCGCGCGACCCCCGGACGCAATGCCGTTCGCCTCCAGGCGTGGTACTGCTCGCGCCACGTCCGACCCTCGGTCGCGAAAGCGAAATCGACTCCCAATGCCGATGCGGTGCCGCATTGGACGAACGACACCGCCGACGCAACGGACCGCGAGCGGAAGTGCTGGAGAAGTCGCAGGGCCGGATCGAGAAGCACGCCGTCGGGCGTGCGCTCCGCGGCCGCAAGCGCGGCTTCATCCATCCATCGCTCTTCGCCCGAACCGTGCTGGAGCCAGGTCATGCCGGCGAGTACGTCGACGCTGGTCAGTGCCGGGATGATGTCGAGATCGTCGCAACCGGAATAGCCGCAGATGAGGAGATGCCGCGACGCGGCGACGGCCGCGAGCACCCGCGGCAATCGCGCCCTGCCGGCAGTCGACAGGCCCATGCGCGCGACCTGTGTGATCGTGGCGCCGACGTTGTGCGCGCCGGCGAGAGTCCTGCCGTCACCGAAGGTGAGATCGTGCCCGCCGTGCAGCTTGATCAGCGGATGTGCGAAACGCGACGGATCGCCGGTGAACGCCTCGAGATCCCGATCCGTCACGATCAGGTCGTACGCCAGGCCGGCTTCCCGGCAGGACTGCTCGATCAGATTGTCGAAATTCGTCGTGAGGAGGATCGCCCCGCGGGCGAGCTGCGCCGCGAGAAAGCGGTGGTAAGCGTTCGGAAACGCACATGACGAGAAGATCGACAGCACGTTCAGGTTGGAATCGACTTCTGTCCAAAGCGACTCCATGACGGCCTCGAATCGCAGATAGTCGCCGACGGTCTGCCGCTGGCCACTTGCGGGAGCGATCGCCTGCTGCAGCAGGCGCCGGTGCTCGCCATCCTCGGCGACGTCTTCAAAGAGGGCCCGAAGAAACCCGAGCGCGGTTGGCAGCGAGCTGGGAGGCGGAACGGACATGCCTGCTCCGGCAACGATGGCCAGCCGTTGCGGCTCGGCCAGCAGAGCGGCGACCCGGTCACGGATCGGCATCGGGCACTTTCCGCGACGCCTTCTCCATGGCCGCGACGTCGGCCATCACTTTCATCGCCAGGTCGTTGCGCCCGATTCTCCGGTGAATCGCGGCGGCGCGCGTGGCGTGCGCCATCGTCGCGCTGATGTTCCCGCGCGCGGCTTCCAACCGGGCCAGGCCGTGCAGGGTGATGGCGATTTCCATCTCGTTCTTCGTCTGTTCGAACGTGGCCAAGGCCTTCTTCAAGTGCGTTTCCGCCTCGTCCAGTCGTCCTGCGGCGAACGCAATCGCGCCGATCCCGGTATCCGCTTTCGCCACGCCTTCGATCATCTCCAGTTTCTCGAACATGCCGCGTGCCGTGTGGATCAGCGGAGCGGCTTTTGCGAACGTGCGCTCTCGGAGATAGCTCTCGCCGACGTTGTACAACGATGCCGCAACCATGCACGCTTTGTAGACGCTGTCCGGAATCGTGGCCAGCAGCTCGAGATCCGCATAAGCGTGCATTCGCGCCAGCAGCGGCTCGTTCGCGGTGAGATAGACCACCGCAAGGGAGTTGTGCGTATTGATGCGGACGTCTGCGCAGGTCGTCAACCCCAGCGCCAGCGTACCCATCAAGATCGCCTCGTCGTGCAGTCCCCGGTTCCGCCAGATCATGGCTAGTTTCTCCGCACACCGGGCCTGAAATGCGGGAACGCGGAGCTCTCGGGCGATCGAAACGGCTTGGTCGAGAGGGGCAACGGCGTCGGGAAGCCGCTCCGTGGCGATCAGGTCCATGGCCGTGTCGAACTGGTCGATCGCGCGCGCAAACTCCTCCATGGCCTTGCGATTCGGTCCAAACCGCCGGGCCAGTTGGCGGATCTCCATCTCGAGATCGAATTCGCGAGTCATTTGCTTCGCCCGACCGCGAGCCGTCCCCAAACGATACAACCGCTTGACCCCCCCGTGCCCCCCGTGCCCTCCGTGCCCCCGTGCCCCGGTAACCCCCTTCTCCCGCCACTCACCGGCACCCCTCCACCATTCACCGACCCCCGCGAGCCTCACCCACTTCCCCGCCGTACCTTCCCCGCATGACAACGGAGGCTCGTATGGAAAGCACCACGGTTTCGCCGCATCGGATCTCGGCCGGGAAGCTCGTGTTCGGGCTGGCCCTGGTGGCGGTCGGGCTCCTGGCCTTTTTCGACGCGATCGACCTCGGGGCGCCGGAGCGCCTGTGGCGGCTCTGGCCGGTGATCCTGATCGCCCTCGGGCTGGCCAGCGAGGTCGACGCCCTGCGCGTCCGCAAGAACGAGGGCGGCGGGTTCATGCTCGGGGTCGGGGTCTGGTTCCTCGCCGGGATGCAGCACTGGTTCGGTCTCAGCGTGCGCACCGCGTTCCCCCTCGGCGTGGTCGTTGTGGGCGCCAGCCTGGTCCTGCACGCCATCGTCGACCTGCCCGAGACCAAGGAGACCAAGGAGAAAGAAGATGAATGAAGCTGTCAACCCCGCACTGCGTATCACGCCGAAGCTGATCGTCGGCCTCGGCATCCTGGTCCTCGGCCTCCTGGCGACGCTGGACAACCTGAACCTCATCAACGCCGGCGACGTCGTGGAGTGGTGGCCGGCCATCATCGTGGCCGTCGGCCTGGTGCGCCTCCTCGATCCGTCGAAGAGCAAGCTCGGCTCGGTGGTGATCATCCTCCTCGGCACGGCTCTGCTGCTCGACTCGCTCGACGTCGGACGGTTCGACTTCGGCGACGTGCTCCCGCTCTTCCTCGCCCTCGTCGGCGGCAAGCTGGCCTGGGACGCGCTGGTGCGGCGGGAGCGCGTGCGGAGCGGCGTGACGGATCCCAACGCCGACGTGCACGCCTTCGCCATGATGGCCGGCGTGCGCCGGCAGAGCACCTCCCACGAGTTCCGCTACGCGGACGCGAATGCCATCATGGGCGGCGTGGAGCTCGACCTCCGCCAGGCCCAGATCGCCGATGGCGAGACGGCGACCGTGGACGCGTTCGCGTTCTGGGGCGGCGTGGAGATCCTCGTGCCGGAGAACTGGCGCATCGACGCGAAGGTCATGCCTCTCATGGGCGCGTTCGAGGACAACACCAGGAACAAGGGCGGTACCGGGCCGGTGATCACCATCCGCGGCACGGCGGTCATGGGTGCGATCGAAGTGAAGAACTGACGATGCATCCCGTCCTCACCGACCGGAAGCGGCTCGCGCTCTACCTCGCCACCTGGATCCTGCTGGCCCTCCTGCTGGCGTTCCTGGTGACGGAGCCGGGCCGCTTCGGTTTTGGGGCGGCGGCGCTGCTGGCCCTGCCGCCGGCGGTGCTCTACGCGTTCGTGTGCCTCGCGGCCTGGTACCCGGTGCGGGCCATGCCGCTGCGCGCGGCCTCGGCGATGCGGCTCGTGGTCACGCACATCGCCGCGGCGGTGGTGCTCAGCGCGGTCTGGCTGCTGCTGTTCCGGGTCTGGGCGCGCGCGCTGGAGTGGATGAAGGGGAGCGCCGGCGAAGTGGCGCTGGTGATCGCCCACAGCGCGGTGTTCGTGGTCACGGGCGCGCTGCTCTATCTGCTCTCGGTCGCCTTCCACTATCTCCTCCTGGCCTTCGAGCTGGAGCGTCGGATCGAGATGCGGGAGATGCAGGTGAAGATGCTCGCCCGGGAGGCGGAGCTGAAGGCGCTCAAGGCCCAGCTCGACCCGCACTTTCTCTTCAATAGCCTCAATTCGATCAGCTCCCTCTGCGGCTCGAATCCGCAGTCGGCGCGCACGCTGACGACGCTGCTCGCGGAGTACCTGCGCAAGAGCCTCCGCGTCGGGACGGCGGAGTCGATCACGCTCTCCGAGGAGCTGGAGCTGGCGTCGAGCTACCTCGCGGTCGAGCGGATCCGCTTCGGGCCGCGCCTGGAGTTCGAGCAGAACGTGGAGGAGAGCGTGCGCGGGACGCGCGTGCCGCCGCTGCTGCTCCAGCCGCTGGTGGAGAACGCGGTGACGCACGGCGTCGGACATCTGATCGAGGGCGGGGTGGTGCAGATCGACGCCACCCGCGACGGCGATCGCGTCAGAATCAGCGTGGAGAACCGCTGCGACCCCGACCGCCCCACCCGCACCGGTGAAGGCATCGGCCTGGCGAACACGCGCCGGCGCGTGGAGACGTTCTACGGCGGCGCGGGACGCGTGGAAGTGATCGACGAGCCGCAGCGCTTCCGGGTCGCGCTGTCGCTGCCGCTGTAGATATGGATTCGATTCGCGTATTGATCGTCGACGACGAAGAGCCCGCGCGGGCCATCCTGCGCGAGTTCCTGGCCGACTACCCGCAGTTCGTTGTCGCCGGCGAGTGCGCGAACGGCTACGAGGCCGTCAAGGCCGTGGCCGAGCAGAAGCCCGACCTGGTCTTCCTCGACATCCAGATGCCGAAGCTGGACGGCTTCGAGGTCCTCGATCTCCTCGACCCGAAGCCGAAGGTCGTCTTCGTCACCGCGTACGACGAATACGCCATCCGCGCGTTCGAGGTCCACGCGGTCGACTACCTCCTCAAGCCGTTCACCGCCGCGCGATTCGGCGAAGTGATCGCCCACGTCGAGCAGGTCGTGCGCGGGCGCGAGGCCCAGCCGATCGAGAGCGTCTCCGCCGCCGCGGCCAGGCGCCCCTTGCAGCGCATCGCCTTCCGCGAGGGCGGCACGATCGAGGTCGTCCCCGTGCAGCGCATCGACTACGTCGAGGCCCAGGACGACTACGTGCACGTCTTCTCGCGCGGCGCGAAGCACGTCAAGCAGCAGACCCTCTCCGAGCTCGAGGCTGTGCTCGATCCCACGCGCTTCGTGCGCGTGCACCGCAGCTACATCGTGAACCTGGAGAGCCTGGCCAAGGTGGAGCCGTACGCCAAGGACAGCCGCGTGGCCATCCTCCGCGACGGCAGCCGCATCCCCGTCAGCCGGGCCGGGTATGAGCGGCTGCGCGAGCTGCTCTAGCCGCGGATGAACTCCACCGCCGCCCCCACCACCCGCTCGTCCCGCAGGATCCGCCGGTGCCCGAGGCCCTCGGTGGTCATCAGCCGCGCGCCCGGCCAGAGCTCAGCCAGCTCTGCGCCGCCGCGGTAGCGCGTCTCCGTGTCGTCGCGGTCGTGGATCACCAGCAGCGGCGCGGTCATCATCCCCGCCGTTTCCGCCAGCGAGTAAACGCTCCACCTACGCGCGAAGCGCTCCTCGATCCGCGAGCGCAGGCGGTCGATCACCGCGTCGGAGAGCCCGAACATGTCGCCGAACTGGGTGGTGTAGTCAACCGGGTTCAGAGGCGGCGAGAGGAACACCAGGCGCGACGCCGTCAGCCCGTCGCGTAGCGCGAGCGTCGCCGCGGCGCAGCCGAGGGAATGGGCGAGGATGGCGTGCGGCGGCTCGGTGGCCTCGACCACGGCCGTGAGCGCCCAGGAAAAATGCGGCAGCGACGAGCGCGCGCCGGGGGAGGCGCCGTGGCCGGGGGCGTCGAACGTGACCACGGAGTAGCCCGCGTCCAGGAGCGGACGGACGAACGGCGTGAGCTGGGAGCCCCGCCCCTCCCACCCGTGCGCCAGCACCACCACCGGTCCCGAGGTTCCCCAGCGCCAAGCCTGGATCGTCCCCTCGCCGAGGCGCACCTCGAAGCCCCTCGCCTCGGCCAGGATGTCCCGCTCCCGCTGCGGCGCCCGGAAGCGCCGCGGCCGCATGAACAAGTCCGCGGCCACCCGCCCGGCGACGTTCGGCGCGGTCCGGGAGAGGACGCGGAGCGCCCCGCGAACGACCGAAAAGGCAATCGATTGAGTCGGATCTGCGACCGGACGGGCAATGCCTTCGCTCATCCGATACAAAATAGTACGACCGTTCGTATTTTTCAAGGGCCGGAGAGGATTTCGTTAACCGCCCGGCTCCTCCGGCGTAACTACCGGCCAAGGGAGCCAGAGACCATGTTTCGAAAGATCATCCTCGGCCTGCTGCTGATCCTGATCGCGACCTTCGCGCTCGCGCAGCCGGCTACGACCACCACCCCCGCCGAGCCCGCCGCCCCAACCGCCCCGGCCCAGCCGACCACCCAGTACGAGGTCATCGACGCCGCCCAGACCCGCCAGCAGCTGCGCGAGCTGCTCCGCCTCCACCCGCCCGAGGTTGCGGCGGTGATCGAGCTCTCGCCGTCGCTGCTCACCAACGAGGCCTACATCAACTCCTATCCGGCCCTGAAGGCGTTCCTGAGCAAGAACCCCGAAGTGATCGCCGATCCGTCGTTCTACTTCCGCGGCTACGCCCGCGACCCCGAGGCCGGCAGCAGCACGCCGACCCTGCGCTTCTGGGAGAACTTTCTGGAAGGCCTGGCCGGGATCGTCCTCTTCTTCGTCGGCACGATCTCCATCGCCTGGGTGATCAAGACCCTCATCGACCAGCGCCGGTGGACGCGCCAGGCCACGCTGCAGGCGGACGCCCACAACAAGCTGCTCGACCGCCTGGCCTCGAACGAACAGCTGCTGACGTACATCCAGACGCCGGCCGGCCGGCGGTTCCTGGAGACGGCGCCGGTTCCGGTCGAGGAGTCGCGGCCGGTGAGCGCGCCTGTGGGACGCGTGCTCTGGTCGGTGCAGGTCGGCCTCGTGCTCATCGCCGCGGGGATCGGGTTCCTCACCGTGAGCGGCCAGCTGCCGAAGGGCGGCGACCTGCCGATGTACGTCATCGGCGTGGTGGTGCTCTCGGTCGGCATCGGCTTCGTCGCCGCCGCCGCGGCCTCGTTCTTCCTGGCCAAGCGTCTCGGCATCTGGCAGACGCCGCCTCCGCCCCCGCCCCCTGTCATCCCCGTCGCGGAATGATGTAGAAGGAGCATGTGAGCACGCCCACGACTGCACTGATGCGCGACATGACGCTCACCGAGGTCGAGTCCCGGTCGAAGGCGCGCGAACTGGTTCCGATGGATGAGGACACCTTTCGCGCGTTCTACGAGCGGATGGCCAAGTCGGTCTGGGCCTACATCGCGCGTATCACCGGAGACCGGCAGCTGGCCGACGACCTGCTGCAGGAGACGTTCTACCGCTTCTACCGCGCCGCGGAGACGTTCGAGAGCGAGTCGCACCAGCGGAACTTCCTGTTCCGCATCGCCACGAACGTCGCCGTGGACGCGCGGCGGCGCGGCAAGCGCGCGCAGCTGATGCCGCTGCCGGAGGACGACGAGAGTGGAGCGATCCCCATGGACGCGGCGCTCGCGGAGCGAGCCGCCGGGCGCACCGATCTCGAGCGGGCCATGCGCGCGCTCAGGCCCGAGCAGCGGGAGATGCTCTGGCTGGCCTACGGGCAGGGCTCGTCGCACGCCGAGATCGCCCAGGTGCTGGGCCTCAAGACGGCGAGCATCAAGCTCCTGCTCTTCCGGGCCCGAAAACAGCTTGCCAGGATCCTGAGGAACGACCGATGACGAAGATCGAATGCATCCGCGAGGACGAAGTGCTGGAGCTGCTGCGCGACGGCCGCTGGCCGGCCGAGTGCGGCGACGAGCTCCGCGCGCACGTCGCATCGTGCGCGGTGTGCGTCGATCTCGCCGTGGCCGCGTCGGCGATCGTGGAGGATCGCGAGCACCTCCTGGCCGAGGCCGAAGTGCCCGGCTCGGGGCTGGTGTGGTGGCGGATGCAGCTGCGCGTGCGGAACGAGGCGGCGCGCGAGGCCCGCCGGACGCTGACGGTGGTGCAGGTGGCGGCGGTCGCGGTCGCGGCCCTCATCGCCTTCGCCATCCTCAACTTCATGACCCCGGGCTGGCTGGCGAGCATGAAAGACGCGGTCACCATCGACTACACCGCGCTCCAGAGCGTCGCCCCGCTGGTCATCCTCGCGCTCGTGCCCTGGCTGGCCCTCGCTCCGGTCGCAGCCTGGCTGGCGTTCACGGCCTCGCGCTCCTCGCGGCGATGACGTAACGCCCATCACAACCGGCCTCGCGTCCCACTGAGTTACCATCCCCGCATTCGGTTCGGAAGCTGAATGCTCGAGCGGTCCCACCGCGCCCTGTACGCGGCATTCGATCGGTTCCCCTCGCGGAAGGGCGCGGCGATTCACATCGACCGCTTCGCGCGCGCTCTCTTCGACGAGCTCGGCGGCGGCGCGCTCTTCGTCCTCGGCGGGCCCGATCTTCCCGCCCACCAGCTCGAAGGCCCGATCGAGATCGTCCGCTTCACTCCGCAACTGGACAACTTTCTCGAGCGCGCCCTCGGCTACGGAAGGTGGCTCGCGCGCATGGTGGCCTGTCTCGACGGCTCGCTGGAGATCGCCCACTTCCGCGATCCCTGGTCCGGCGCGGCCATCGCCTTGCGCGACCGCCGCTACGCCGCGGTCTACGAGGTCAACGCCCTTCCCTCCATCGAGCTGCCGTCGCTCTTCCCCCTCCTCGGGCCGCGCACGCTGGACAAGATCCGCCGCATGGAGCTGGACTGCTGCTACGCCGCGGACCTGATCGTCACACCCTCGCAGACCACCGCCGGTCTCCTGGCCTCCCTCGGCGTGGGCGAGGCGAAGATCCGGGTAATCCCGAACGGCGCGGAGCTCGACGCTCCCGCGCCGCGCCCCGACGACGCGCCGGAGCATTACCTGCTCTACTTCGGCGCCGCGCAGCGCTGGCAGGGGATCGACATGCTCCTGCGCGCGTTCGCGCGCCTGGCCGACTTCGAGTCGCTGCGCCTGGTCATCTGCGCCTCGCGCGACTCGCGGGCCTGGAAGCCGTACGAGAAGCTCGCCGCGAAGCTGGGCGTGGCCGAGCGCATCGTCTGGAAGTACGCGCTGCGCGAGTCCGAGCTCGCGCCGTGGCGGCAACACGCCGCGGTGGCCGTCGCGCCGCTCACCGATTGCCCGCGCAACACCGTGCAGGGCTGCGCGCCGCTGAAGATCCTGGAGTCCATGGCCTCCGGCGCCGCGGTCGTCGCCTCCGACGTCTCCCCCGTTCGCGAGATCGTCGAGGACCGCCACGACGCCTGGCTGGTCCATCCCGACCGCCCCGCGGAGCTGGCCCGGGCCATCCGCATCCTCCTCGAGCAGCCCGATCGCGCGCGCATCCTCGGCGCGAACGCCCGCCGCACCATCGCGGAGCGATTCACCTGGGAGCACTCCACGTCCGCCCTTCGCCACGAATACCGCCGGCTGATGTCGAAAGGAGCCGCCACCGATGAGCGTGTGGAAGATCTACAAGTCACTCGACGCTGAGCAGAAACGGATCATCGACGAGAAGACCGTCGACCTGAATCGGCCGCCCGAAGAGATCCTGAAGATGCTCAAGCCCATCGCGGCCTGCGACATGCTGGGCGACAAGGTCCGGTCGAAGTTCGGCTGCTCGCTGGCGCTGGCGATCGTGCTGACCATCGGCTTCGTGATCGCCTGGCTCGCCAGCGGACAGATCTTCTTCGTCGTGCCCGCGGTCATCGCCCTGGGGGCGGCCATCTGGTGCGGGAAGGTCTGGTCCTTCACCAAGCAGATCGACCTCTCCAACAACTTCCGCCAGTTCGTGCTCCCGGTGATGGCCGTCTTCCGCGAGGACTTTGCCCAGGGACAGCCGGTGCACATGAAGCTGGACCTGAGGCCCCCGACCGCCGATCCGAAGAAGACCGGCGAGAGCGCGCCGTACAAGCACGGCGTCTACTACAAGGTCATCGACACGACCTACGTCGACTCCTGGATGAGCGCCGAGGGCACGCTCAGCGACGGCTCGAAGCTCTCGTGGAGCATCACCGACTACATCCGCGAGCGGAAGAAGACCAAGCGCAACCCGCGCGGGAAGATCAAGAGCAAGACCAAGTACTCGAAGAAGAGCTACATCGACGTCGAGCTGGGGCTGAAGAAGAAGCTGTACGAGGTCGCGCCGCCGCCCGGCGCGGAGATCGACGAGGGAGCGAAGCGCCACTCCGTGCGCGTGGCCCGCACCGTTCGCAGCGACTCGATCGACCCGATCGACCCGCGCGCGCTCATCGATCTCGTCGCCGAGATCTACCGCAACGCCCGCCCGGCGAAGAAGGAGGCATGACCATGGGCACGTGCATGGCCCGGCGAGGATTCCTCACCCTCAGCGACTGCGAGAACATGGCCACCACGGCCTGCTCGAACTGCGGCCGGATGATGTGCCCCGTGCACCTGTCTCCGACCAGCGGCTTCACCCTCTGCCTCGACTGCGCGGCCACCCAGCAGCCGCAGCAGGAGAACCAGGAAGGCGAGACCGACTACAACGAGGAGTGGGCCACCGGCTACCGCAACAACTACTACAGCGAGACCCGCTACGCGCCGATGTACAGCGGCTCGCATCACGACAGCTACTACGACGACCAGGACGTGCGCTCCTTCGACACCGAGGACCAGGGCGTCGTCGACGATGAAGAGGACCGCGGCGGATTCGGCGAGAGCTGACATGGGCCATCGGCTGCTCCTTTTGACCGAGAACTACCCGCCCGACCGCGGCGGCATGGCCGAGTCGTGCGACCGGATCGTGCGCGGCCTCCGCCGCGCGCGAGTGACCGTGGACGTGGTGCACTTCGATCGGAGGACGGCCGATCCGGCGCATGCGATCAATCTGGAGTGGAACCGATTGGCTGGACAGGCAGGATTGCCTGTCCTCCACAACACGACCCATGTCGTCGCCTTCGGCGGTACCCTCCCTCTCCTCGCCGCCCCCGTCTTTGCCGCCTGGCTGCACCGCCCGCTGGTCACGCTCCTGCGCGGGAACGAGCTCGACGCCGGCCTCTTCGAGGTCCGCCGCCGCCCGATCCTCGAAGACGCCATCCGCCGCTCCGCCGCCGTCTGCACGGTCACGTCCGCGCAGGCGGAGAAGGTCGCAGCGCTGTTCGAGATCGAGCCGCACGTGATCGTCAACGGCATCGACTTCGATCTCTGGCAGGCCACCGACGGCGACCGCGCCCGCGGCGCGCGCTGGCGCGCCGAGAACGTCGCCCCGGACAAGCGCGTCCTCGGCCTCTTCGGACATCTGAAGAGCAAGAAGGGCGTGCCCTTCTTCGTCCAGGCCCTGCTGCGCTCCGGGCTCGCCGAGCGCTTTCACCTGCTCCTGGTCGGGGAGCTGGAAGAGACGCCGATCGAGAGCGCGCACACGCTGCTCCCGAGCCGCGACCGCTTCGAGCTCCTGCCGCTCTACACCACCTGCGACCTGGTCGTCCTGCCCTCCCACTACGACGGCTTCCCCAACGTCCTCATCGAAGCCATGGCCCTCGGCATCCCGCTGCTCGCCTCGTCCGTGGGCGGCATGCGCGACGTACTCACCGACGGCGAGAACGCGTTCCTTTTCGCGCCGAGCGACGAGCACGCGTGCATCGATGCCGTCGCCCGCGCCGCCGCGGCGAGCGACGAGACCCTGGCGCACATGGGCGCGCATGCCCAAGGCGTCGCGCGCGCCCGCTGCGACGCCACAGACGAGACCCGCCGCTATCTCGACGTCTTGAAGACCGCTCAGGAGGAATTCCATGAGAACCGCAATCTGCGTCCTCGCGCTGTTGCTTTCGGCCTGCGGTGAGAAGCTCGAGCCGCCGCCTCCCGCGCCGGCGACCCAATCCGCCGCCGCTGCTCCGGCCCCACCGGCCCAGAGCGCTGGCATCACCATTCGGGAAGTCGGCGGGCGAGGCCTGATCACCGTCAACGCAGTCGCCGACGGCCCGGCGGAGATCACCGCCGCGAACGGCCCGACCATCCGCGGCGAGATGCGCGACAGCGGCAAGCGCAAGTACAGCGTCGGCAATGCCGACGTCTCGTACGAGGTCAAGCCCGGCGACGACGGCTTCAAGCTGCGCACGGCCGACGGCAAGCTGCGCTGGAAGGTGAAGATCTCCGCCGACAAGGTGAAGATCAGCGACAACGAGGAGAACCAGAACCCGTTCGAGCTGAAGACGCGCGAGGGCGACCGGGTGAAGGTGGTCGGCCCCGGCGAGCGCGAGCTCGGCAACGTCCGCGGCGGGGAAGTGGAGAACGCCGCAGGCCGCACGCTCTGGCGCGCCGAGGGAGGGGCCAAGGCCGCGTATGGCGTGCTCCTCCTCGACGGCATCCCCGAGCCCGAGCGCTACATCCTCCTCGCCGAGCTCCTGGCCCGCGGCCGATGATCCTCTACTACGCCGTCGGCGGCGGGCTCGGCCACCTCACCCGCGCCCGCCGCGTGCTCGAGGCCCTGCGCCTCGACGCCACGATCGTCACGGCCTCCCCTTACGCGCGCGACCAGCGCGTCACCGGCGGTCGTCCCGTGATCGAGATCCCCGCGCACCTCGAGCGCGATCCCGCCGCCCACCGCGCCTGGATGCGCGAGCTCGTGCGCAGCGCCGACCGCCTCATCGCCGACACCTTCCCCGGCGGCATCCAGGGAGAGCTCTGCGGCCTCGAAGGCCTGCGCCTCGACTACGTCGCGCGATTACTGCGCTGGGATGAATATCGCCGGGCCGTCCCCGACCAGCTCCCGCACTTCGACACGACCTACGTCATCGAAGAACTGACGCATGACATTTGGAGTGCGGCAGCTGCGCTGCCGCTTTCAAAGCGGCGGCTCTGCCGCCGCACTCCAAAGGATGGCCCCACGCTCATCGTCCACTCCGGCCCAAGGCACGAGGTCGAAGAGCTCATCGCCTACGCCCGCGACCTCGACCCGCACGCGCAAATCCTCGTGGCCACGCAATCCGACGTTCCGAATCGCATCGACGCCTACCCCGTCACCCACCTCTTCCCTACGGCCAAGCGCATCGTCTCCGCCGCCGGCTTCAACGTCATGCTCGAGACCGAGCCGTTCCGTCACAAACACCACGTCGTTCCCTTCCCTCGCCGCTTCGACGACCAGTTCCTGCGTGCCGCGCGGCGCAGGCGAAGGATGGGAGACGCGGGCGCGGGGTTTCAGGGTTTCTCGACCGTGGCCGGTACGTCGAGCGTAGCGACCAGCGTTTCGTCCGGTGCCGGCGCCTCATCGAGGCGCTCGACAGAGGCGACCAGGTATTCAGAGGATAGCGCGGCGGCGGCAAATCCCGGACCACAGGGATCGCCGGAGAGGATACAGGTGCCCGTGTAGTCCTCGCACTCGGTACGGCCCCAGAGACTGCCGACGCACCAGAGCTCCCCGGTCTCCGGTTCCACGAGCTTGCACCGCTCGCAGGCCTGGACCGCAGGTGCGGCAGAGAGCACGATGACGACAGCGACGAGTAGGGGAATGGTCCGTTTCAACATGAGAGAGCTCCTTTCGGTTGTTGCCCGCGTCTCGGCAGGCATGATCCGGCGTTTCCGGAAGGCGGAATAGTGTCAATTCATGCGCGGGCGTAGGATGGCCGAGGAACGGTCCGTCCATGACCTCCCGCTGGTCCATAAGGAAGTGGTATCTCGACTGTGTTGCTGACGACGGCACGGCCTGGATCGGCTACTGGGGCGATCTGCGCTGGGGCGCGCTGCGCGTGGCCTTCGCCAGCTCCGGCGACTGGTTCGCCGTGCGCAGAGAGCCCGAGCCGCAGCTCCGCGACGGTCGCTTGTCCTGGTCGGCCGGCGAGACGCGCGCGGAGCTGACCGCGCGCATCCCTGGCACCTTTCGCGAGCTGCACGACGGCGTGCGCTGGCATTGCGTGATGCCCATGGCCGACGCGGTCGTCGAGCTGCCCGGCCGCACGCTGCGCGGGCGCGGGTACGCCGAGGTGCTGGAGATGGCAGTGCCGCCGTGGCGGCTGCCGATCCGCGAGCTGCGCTGGGGGCGGGCCACGTGCGCGGAAACGTCACTGGTCTGGATCCGGTGGACGGGCGCGGCGCCGCTACAGCTGGTCGTGCGCAACGGCGTGGTCGAGACGCCCGAGCACATCGGCGACGACGAGCTGCGCCTCGGCGACGGGACGCGCGTCGCCTTCTCTGACCGCGCCGTCATCCGGGCGGACCACCTCGGCGTGACCCTCCGGCCGCTGAAGCTCTTCCTGCCGCGCATGCTCAGCGGCGCGGTCGAGCAGAAGTGGCGCAGCCGCGGCACCGTTTTCGACGGCGAACGTCCCATCGATGAAGGCTGGGTGATCCATGAGCTCCTCACATTCGCGGATTGATCAGATCGCGTACGCGGTGCTCTTCTCGCTCGTCCTCCCGGCGATCCTCGCCGCATGGGCGATCGCGCTCGACCGCAATGTGACCCTGCCGATGGTCGGCTCGCGCGCGGCGGGAATCGTCATCGCCGCCGTCGCCGCGCTGCTCATCATCGCCGCGGTCGTCGCGTTGCGCGTGCAGGGCGGCGGCTGGCCGATGAGTCCCTTCCCGCCGCCGCGCTTCGTCACCAGCGGCGTCTATGCCCTGGTCGCCCACCCCCTCTACCTCGGCTCGACCCTGCTCGTCCTCGGCGTCTCCATGATCTTCGCCAGTCCCGCCGGCGTCTGGATCGTCACCCCTTTCCTCGCCGCCGCCTGCATCGCCTGGGTCTGGGGCTTCGAGAACGAGCGCACGGCGAGCCACTTCGGCGCGCGCACGTCGCGACCGCTCATCCACCTCCCCGCGGCCACGGCGGACCAGCCGTCGATCGCCGACCGCCTCTCGACCGTCGTCCTCGCGCTCGTGCCGTGGCTGATCGTCTACGAGGCCATCAACCTCCTGCCGACGCCGCCCGACGCGATTCCCGTCGCCTCCCGCTGGGACGCGCGCATCCCGGTCATCGGCTGGACGGAGCTG
>JBIOTX010000035.1:0-7840 GCA_044866315.1 Thermoanaerobaculia bacterium
TTCCGCGCGATCTCCGCCAGGGCGTTTTCCTTGTCCACCACCGTGAGGTGCTCGCCGACCTTGGCGCGGACGGCGTCGTGGTCGCAGGAGCTGGTCATCAGGATCACGTTGCCGAGCTCTTCGCCGATCTCTTCGCGGAGGTAGGTGAGGACTCCGTAGCCGCTGTGCCGGGGGACGTCGGCGTCGATGATGATCGCGGCATACGCGCAGGTCTCGAGCTTCTCGATGGCGTCCCAGCCGTCGGCGGCGCGGTCGCAGTCGTAGTGCTCCTCGATCGCCCGGGTGATGGCGGCGTTGTCCTCGACGATCAGGATCTTGTCCTCTCTGCCCATACTTGCACTCTAGGTTCGCGGGCTCCCTGAGGCAAGCGCGGCCGTGGTAATCTGCTGCCCTTCCACACCATGCGAATCAAGACATTGCTCGCGCTTGCGCTCGCGTTGCCGGCGGCCTCCGTCTACGCCCACGATCCGAAGTGGATCGAGTACGGTCCGGACGGGCCGATCGCCCGGGTGATCCTGACCGACGGCGGGGAGTGCCCGCCCATCCGCATCGATGGCCGCGAGGAGAAGATGCGCACGCGCTCGGAGCCGGCGAAGAACTATCCCGTCCGGGCCTGCGAGGCGGCCATTCCCGCCGGCGCGACCTCGGTCGAGATCCAGGGCACCGCGCTCCCGGCGAACAAGCTCGGCCGCTCGGCGAAGGTGGCCCTCCTCGGCGATACCGGCTGCCGCCTCAAGGCCGCCTCTGGGCAGTGGCCCGCGGAGATCCAGGACTGCAGCGATCCGAACCAATGGCCGTTCGCGACCGTGGCTGCCTCGATCGCGGCCTGGGATCCCGACGTCGTCCTGCACGTGGGCGACTACTACTACCGCGAGGCGGCCTGCAAGGGGACGAACTGCCAGCCAGCGACGATCAACTGGGCGCGCTGGAGCGCCGACTTCTTCACCCCCGCCGATCCCCTTCTCCTCAATGCGCCGTGGATCCTCACCCGCGGCAACCACGAGGACTGCAAGCGCTCCGCGGAAGGGTGGTTCCGCTTCCTCGATCCGCGCAACTACGTCTGGGAGAACCAGAAGACCTGCAACTCGAACCTGCAGTTCACGCCGCCGTACACCGCGAGCGCGGGCGATCTGCACGTCATGGTCATCGACTCCTCGGGACTCAATCCCTCCGACCCGACCCAGACGACGATCTTCGCCAACCAGCTCGGGCTCCTCCGCACCGCCAAGCCGAACACCTGGCTGATGCTCCATCACCCCTTCTGGGCCATCGACAGCAACGACCCGGAGACGGAGACGCTCTGGACGGCGTGGACCCAGGCCGGCGACGCCACGAAGGCGGTCTCGCTCCTTCTCACCGGCCATATCCACATTCTCGAGGCCCTCTCGTTCACCGACAACGGCGTGCCCCAGCTCGTCGTCGGCAACGGCGGCACTTCGATGGACAAGCCGTCCACCGAGGGGGCGGGCTTCGTGATCGGCCCACGGACGGTGAAGTCGGTGGCCTGGGACGCCGACTTCGGCTTCATCGCCGCCACCCCGGCGGCCAACGGCTGGACGCTCGACCTGCGCGACAAGAACGGGCAATCGAAGGCAAAGTGCGCGCTGACGGCGACGTCGCTCGTGTGTGACTGAGAACGCTCCGTGCGTTCTACCGACATTGTTCGCATGTGAAGGTCATCGTGACCTGATCGTAGCCGCCGTTCGGAATGCGAGTGCCACGACAGCTGGCGCCGATCGCGACCGAGGCACAGGATGCCGTGCGCCCGAGCGTTTCCTTGCCGTTGCTGAGGGTGAGGTCGACGCGCAGATCGGTCATCGTGAATTCGGAGTCGTTGCGTAGATAGAGCTCATTGCCGGCGATGTGATGGCTGAGCTTCGGCGTCGTGAGGCGCTCGTATTCGTACGGGGCGAAGCGCCGGAAGTTCGCCAGCGAAGGCGATCGGCGAATCCAGTCGACGTGGGTCAGCCCGCGATCGAGCGCCTGGTCCAGCCATCCCGCGACCCGGTCGACGTGCTTTCCCTCCAAGCTGAGCATGGTCGCGTAGCGGTAGCAGAACAGCGGGTCGTTTCCCCAACGTTCATACGCCCGGTCGCGTGCCGTGGCGGCCGCGGCGACAGCCTCGCTGTAGCGCCCGCGGAACGCCAGGGAACGAGCCAGCATGTCGTGGCCGCGGCCGGTCGGGTCTTTCGGATTCATCGCCAGATATCCGCGGGCAAAGGCAAGCGCACGGGCACCGTGTCGCGCCCGTTGCGTGTAGCCGCGCATGCCGGTCTCCAGGACGGCGGCGTACAGCGCCAGGGATGCGCCTTTCTCGACGAAGCTCCGGCGCAACGTGTTGTAGGTCGCATCGGCCGGAACGAGCTCCGCGGCCTGAATGCAGAGCTCCGCGTCGCGCATCACCTCCTCCGGCGTTTCGGTCTTCCGGCGCTTCTCCGCGTAGGCGATCTTCGCGAACGGATCGCGCGGCCGGCGCTCGATCTCGTCCCACAGGTCGCCCGTGAAGCCGTCGTACCCCGACTCTCCTCCGAACCAGCCGTGTCGCTCGGTGAGCCGTTTGGAGATCGTCTCCGCGCGGCGGTTCACCGCGGTCCACGTTGCGGCGAGGGCGCGACGCTGAGCCTCGATCTCGCGACCGCGCTCATTGACGGCGTGCTGGGACTTGATGATGTCGGTGACGATCTTCACGAGGTTGTCCCCGTCGCCGACGGTGTTGGCCAGCACGCCGAGTGCCTCGGCGCCCGTTTCAGCCGACTCGCCGTCCTGGAAGCGGTCCCATAGCTCGGTGCCGAGCGCGGCGAGGTTCTTATGGCCTCCGCTTTTCTCGACGGTGCGGACCTTGTCCAGGTAAGCCGCATACGCGTTCAGAATGTGAAGCGAATCCGCGTACAGCAAGTCGATGTCGGGATCGAGTTTCCGGCGGCGGATGATGCGGCGTGCCGTCTCGATTCTGCGGCGCGTTCCAGCCAGCCACTGCCGGACCTGTTCCGGTTTCGATCCCATCTTCGGCGGGTTTCTGTAATACGCGGAGAGCAGACGCAGAACGAACAGGTTTTCATCGATGCTCGGCGCGGTGCGCACGACGACCGGCTCGAGCTCGTCGAGGATCGGCGGCTCGACCGGCGCATTGGCCATGGTGTCCACCGCGGCCGGCGCCGAAGGCACATCGCTGGCCTCCTTCTCTGCGCAGCCGAGAACACACGACATGAGCAACGCCGCGGCGACGACCCTTCGCATTTGTCTGAGGAGTGACGGAGCGCTGCTGTTTCCTACCCTCTACTCTACGCCTTCAGCACCTTCGCCACGCGCGCCAGCAGCACGGTGTTCTTCACCGGCTTGCGGATGAAGTCCGCCGCGCCGATCTCGAAGGCCTTCACCTCCGGCTCCTCGCCGGGCAGGCCGGAGATGAAGATCGTCGGCACCTCGATGCCCTTCTCGTTGAGGGCCTCCAGGACCTTGTGGCCGTCGATGAAGGGGAGGTCCACGTCGAGCAGCATGAGATCGACGCGCTCCCGCCCGACGATCATCAGCGCCTCGGCGCCGTCTTTGGCCACGAACACGTTGTAGCCGGCGCTCTTGAGCAGGGCGTTGGTCAGCTCGCGGTTGAGGACGTTGTCCTCCACCAGGAGCACGCTCTTGCGCTCGTCCTGCGGGGCGACCGCGGTGGGCGCGGTGCGGCGCTTCGTGCGCAGGCTGGCCACCTCCTGCTGCAGCGCGCGCGTCTCCGCGTCCGGCTCGATCCCGAGCTCGCGGCGCAGCACCTTCGCGCAGGCGTCGTACTGCTGCAGGGCGTTGGTCAGGTCGCCGCTCTGGATGTAGAGGTGCATGAGGCTGCGGTGCATCGTCTCCTGCAGCGGGTCGATGCGCAGCGCCTGCTGGCCGACGGCGATGGCGTCGTCGATCGCACCGGCGCGGCCGAGGCGGTCGACCAGCTGCGCGTGGGACTTCAGCGCCAGCCGGTGCAGCCGGTCGCGCTCGGCGATCACCCACTGGTCGAACTTGTCCTCGTCCAGCTCGAAGCCTTCCAGGAAGTCGCCGCCGTAGAGCCGCGTCGCCGCGCGCAGCGCGTCGTCGCTCCCGTTCTGCACCAGCGACTCGAACTCGGACGCATCGACGTAGACGTTCACCGGGTCCAGGGAGAGGAAGTCCCCCTCCTCGACCAGGATCCGCCCCGAAGAGATCGCCGCCAGCTCCTTGCGGAGCGTCGAGAGCGTCTGCCGCAGACTCTGCCGGGCCTGCTCCGAGGCCGTGCTGCTCCAGAGCAGCCCGGCCATCTTGTCCCGGGAGACCAGCTGCCCCTGTTTGACCCCCAGGTAGGCGAGCATCGCCTGCGACTTGCGTGCGGTGATGGTGACGAGGGCACCGGATTCCGCTCGTAAACGGAAATCGCCCAGCAGCTCGAGGCGAATGATGGCCATGGGTTTGCGCGAGAATTATGACATGCTCACGCCTTTTTGACGGCCCTTCGACTCGCTTCGCTACCCCGCCACCTGCAGCTGCGGCCTGGGATCCCCCAGAAACTCCCGGATCTCGTCGATCCTGGTCTCGATGTCCGCCTCGCCGATGTCGATGATCCGGCGGGTGTAGCTCGGCTCGAACAGGAGCAGGGAGACGAAGTCGGGGGACTCGGTCTCCTTGGCGCCGAGGGCGCGCACGAAGAGCTTGAGCTTGCGGGGGAGGTACTTCTCGTACTCGCCGGCCAGTTTGCCGAAGTCGACCGAGGGCCGGAGGACGAGCAGGTCGATGGGCTTGAGTCCGTTGCGCTCGGACGCGGAGATCTTCTTGAGCAGCTCGTTCATCCGCTCCATGCGCGCGACGTCCTCGTCGATGGCGTCGATGAAGACGGCGTTGACGAGCTGGTTGAGGATCTGCGCGGCCGGCGGATAGCCGGTCACTTCCTGCTCGGCCGCCTCGTCGGCGGGGCGCTGGTAGCCGGTGGACATGGCGATGATGCGGCTGGCGCCGAGGTGGACGGCCGCCGAGAGCGGCGACGCCAGGCGGATGCCGCCGTCGCCGTGCCACTCGTCGGCGAGCTGGATGGCGGGGAAGACGAACGGCAATGCCGACGAGGCCATGACGTGCTCCACGGTGAACTTCGTCACCGCCGTGCGGCGGTTCGGCCCCTCGTAGAAGTCGAAATGCCGGCCCTGCACCCAGCGCACGGTCTGGCCGGTGTTGTAGTCGAGCGTGATCAGAGCCAGCGCATTCAGGTCGCCGGAACGGAGGTTGTCATCGATGCCCCGGATCGGCTCTACCGCCTCCACGCCGAGGGTGCGGCAGAGCAGGTTCCGCAGCGGCGAGGTATCCATGATGCCGTGCTGCCGGCTCTGGGCCCACTTCAACTTCCGCGGCGAGATCGACGACAGGGCGGAGCGGAAGGGGAGAAGGGCCTTCCAGTCGAACTCGTAGATGGAGTTGCAGGTGAGCTCGCACCACATCTCCTCGAGCCTGCGGGCCTTGTCGGCTAGCGAGCCCGGATAGGCCCCCAGAAAGATGGCGTTGATCGCCCCGGCGGAGACGCCGGTGACGACCTGGATGCGTAGATCGGGGTAGTGCTTGGCGATTCCCTTGAGCAGGCCGACCTGGTACGCGGCCCGGGCCCCGCCGCCCGTGAGCATCACTGCCAGGTCGCCCGTCGCTTCCCCCACGGCTGCCGGTCCGAGGTAGTACGGTAGGCTCATATGGCTGAGGTTATTGCGAATGGGCTGCCAAACACTTTTTCCGTCTGGCGCAACGATCGCAACGGCTCGGCTCGAACAGGTCTGGTGAAACACTTGGAGCGGCCTCGCATCGCCGTCGTCGGCGGCGGCATCAACGGCGCGGGTGTGGCGTGGGAGCTCGCGCGCCGCGACTATGACGTCGTCCTCTTCGAGAAGGGCCGCTGCGGGGCCCAGACCTCGTCCGCCACGACCAAGATGATCCACGGCGGGCTGCGCTACCTCGAGCATCTGCACTTCGGTCTGGTGCGGGAGTCGCTCCGCGAGCGCGCCTGGCTGCTGCGGAACGCAAAACATCTGGTCACCCCGATCGAGATCCTTCTGCCCGTCTACCACGACAGCCCGCGCAGCCGGATCCTGATTCGGGCCGGGCTGATGCTCTACGACGCCCTTGCGGGACGAGCAAATATTGCCAGACACCGTTCTCTTCCTGTGCAAGCCATGCTCGAGCGTGTCCCGCTCCGCGCCCACGGTCTCCTCGGCGGCTTTTCCTACTGGGACGCCCAGGTCGACGACTACGCCCTGGTCCGCACCGTCGTCGCCTCGGCCACCCGCGACGGCGCCACCGTGCGCGAGGAGACGCGCGTGGAGCAGATCGAGCGCGACGACGACGGCGGCTGGATCCTCCGCACCAACCGCGGCGACCAGCAGCACTTCGACCTGGTGGTCAACGCCGCCGGCCCGTGGATGAACGAGCTCCTGCGCGCGAACGGCATCGAGGCCCCGTACGTCCTCTCCCTCGTGCGCGGCTCGCACATCGTGCTCACGCGCCGGATCAGCGAGAGCGGTCTGCTCCTCCAGTCGACCAGCGACCGCCGGGTCTTCTTCGTCCTCCCCTGGAAGGAGACCACCCTCGTCGGGACCACCGAGGTCGTGCAGAGAGAGCCGCTGGACCTGGTCCAACCCACGGATGACGAGATCGACTACCTCATCGCCCGCTTCAACCACTACTTCCGCGAGCCCGTGACCCGCGCCGACGTTGCGTCGTCGTTCGCCGGCGTCCGCCCCCTCGTCGGACGGGCCACCAACCCGAGCGCCATCGACCGCGACTTCCGCGTCCTCCGCGACGGAAACCTGATCAACGTCTTCGGCGGCAAGATGACCACGTTCATGGCCCTGGCGCGGAAGGTGGCCATGCGCGCGGACAATTACTTTGGCCACTCGCGGACAGCGAAAGAGCCGGTGTTCGAGCTGCCGGTCGCCGGTAGCCAGTTGCCGGTAGCCAGTAGCCGGTAACCCCTCTGGCAACTGGCTACTGGCTACTGGTAACTTCCCACTATGAGCTTCGTCCCGCCGCTCGACACCGCCAGCAAACAGCGCCCGCGCATCCCCCGCACCCTCGATCCGGTCGAGATCCGCGTCCTCGGCTCGCTGATGGAAAAGCAACTCTCGACGCCGGAGTACTACCCGCTGACCCTCAACGCGCTGGTGGCGGCGTGCAACCAGAAGTCGAACCGCGAGCCGGTGATGGAGGTCGGGGAGAACGAGGTCCAGCGCGCGCTCGACCGGCTGCAGGACGAAAAGATGGTCTGGCGGGTGATGGGCGGGCGGGCCGTGCGCTTCGACCACAACCTCGACACCGTGTGGCATCTGAACCGCCGCGAGAAGGCGCTCATCACCCTGCTCTTCCTGCGCGGGCCGCAGACGTCGGGCGAGTTACGCGGGCGCAGCGATCGCCTGCACACCTTCGAATCCGTGGGCGAGGTGGAGGACGCGCTGCGGGACATGGCCGCGCACAGCGAGCCGCTCGTGCGCCAGCTCCCGCGGCGTCCGGGGCAGAAGGAAGAGCGCTGGGCCCACACCGCGGGCGGGGCGGTGGTGGAGCCGGAGCCTGCGGTTACGGAGCCGCACCAGGCGCGCGGGGGCGACCCGCTCTCCGTCCGCGTGCAGCGGCTGGAGGAGCAGGTCGCCGCGCTCACCGCAGCCCTGGACGAGCTGAAGGCAAAGCTCGGCGAGTAGCGGCGGAGACGTGGAGCGGCGGGCTTTAGCCCGCCGTCGGCGGGCGGAGGGGGCGCGATGCTGGTTGCAGCACGCACATGGCTGGCGCGACCGGTCCGCTCGCTCCGGGGACGATGCGCGTCCGTGCGCGAATGGTCCGTGTTGCTGCACGCAGCATCGGCGAC
>JBIOTX010000036.1:0-5209 GCA_044866315.1 Thermoanaerobaculia bacterium
TCGTCGAATACGTGGTGTCGGAGCTGAAGCAGAAGAGGCTCTCCAAAGCGGATGCTCTGGCACTCATCAAGCAATTTTCGCAGCGTAGCGCGAAGGGCTCCGTCCTCCATCCGCTCCTGCACCGCAACACCTCCGACCTCGGCCGGCAGAGCTATGCCTCGACCTTCACCGGCGGCGAATTCTTCCTGCGGGATCATCGGGTGCAGCAGCGCCTGCTGCTTCCGGGCGTCGCGTATCTGGAGATGGCCTGCGCGGCGGTCGCCGAGGCGCTGCCTTCGCGGATCGATGCGACCGTCCTGGAGCTGCACGACGTCGTCTGGGCCCAGCCGATCGAGGTCTCCGGACCCACCGAAGTCACGGTGGCGCTCTTCGCCTCTGAAGACGAAGGCCGGCTGGAGTATGAGATCTGCACTCGGGACGGTGACGAAGAGATCGTCCATTGCCGGGGCGAAGCGGTCCTGACCCGCCAGCCGGCACCTGCCGCACTGGACATCGAGCTGCTGAAAGCCCAGATGGACCGCGGCAGGATCGAGGCCTCGGCGGTCTATGCCGGATTCCGCGAGGTCGGGATCGATCACGGCCCGGGCCTTCAGAGCGTCTCCACCATCCACAAAGGCGACCGGCAGCTGTTGGCGGAATTGCGTTTACCTGACGTGGTCGAGGCGCAGCGAACGGAATACCGGCTGCACCCCAGCATGATGGACGGTGCGCTGCAGACGCTCATCGGTCTGGCGGAAGACCTGTCGACCGCCTCCGGTCAAGCCCGGCTGCCGTTTGCCCTGGAGTGCCTGAGGGTCGTGTCGGCGTGCACGCCCCACATGTACGCGTGGGTGCGTTACGCGCCCGGCAGCCAGCCCGCGGACAAGGTGGTCAAGCTGGACATCGACGTCTGCGATGCGTCAGGGAACGTCTGCGTGCAGCTGCGAGGGTTCTCCTCCCGGGCACTGGGCGACGAGAGGAGCTCGGTGTTGCTGGCCGCGCCGGTGTGGCAGGCGAGCGCGATCGCGGCGGGCGAGACCGCCTATGCAGAGCACCATGTCATCCTCTGCGAGCTGCCAGAGGTCGACGTCGAACGACTCGGCTGCCACTGCCTGTCCCTCCAGGCGGAGGGGGAGAAGACGCTTGCGCAGCGCTATGAAGAGTACGCGCTGGCCTGTTTCGAACGGCTGCAAGCCATCGTGCGCGCCAGGCCGCAAGGCAAGGTGCTGGTCCAGATCGTCGTGGCGGACGCGCTCTTCGCGGGGCTGACCGGCCTGGTGAAGACGGCGACGCTGGAGAATCCGCAGCTCGCCGGTCAGGTGATCCTCACCGAGCCGGGGACGACGACCGAGGCACTGGCCGCGCGCCTCCAGGAAGAGAAGGCCGGCGCCCTCGAACCGCTGGTCCGATATACCCAGGGCGTACGTCAGGTTCTGCGTTGGGAAGAGGTAACGGCAGACCAGGGCGTGCCGCCGATCGCCTTCAAGGAAGACGGGGTCTATCTGATCACCGGCGGGCTCGGCGGCCTCGGCACGCTGTTCGCCGAGGAGATCCTGCGGCAGAGCGCGGGGGCGACGGTCGTCCTGACCGGGCGCTCGCGATTGGAACAGCCGTCGCGCGAGCGGGTGATCTACCGGCAGGTCGATCTCGGCGATGCCGAACAGGTCGACCACCTCATCGCCGCGATTCTCGAGCGCTACGGCCGGCTGACCGGCATCCTCCACTGCGCCGGCATGATCGCCGACAACTTCATCCTCAAGAAGACCAGCGCCGAGTTCCGCCAGGTGCTCGAGCCGAAAGTCGCCGGCACGTTCAACCTCGACCGGTCCACGCGCGACGTGGCCCTCGATTTCTTCGTCCTGTTCTCCTCCGTCTCCGCGACGATGGGCAATACGGGCCAGGCCGACTATGCCGCCGCGAATGCGTTCATGGACCAGTTCGCGGCCGATCGCAACCGGGAGGTCGCGGCGGGACGGCGGCGCGGCCGGACGCTCTCGATCGACTGGCCCTTGTGGGCAAACGGCGGGATGGGCGTCGATGAATCGGGCCGGGAACGGCTGGAGCGAACGACGGGCATGCAGGCCATGCCGGACGCCGCGGGAATGGAGGCGTTTCATCGCAGCCTGGCCTTGCCGCACGACCAGCTGCTCGTGGCGGCGGGCGATCTGGCGCGGTTGCGCCGGACCTTGCTGGCCGGCCCGTCGGCGCCGGCTCGGGCCCAGGCGGAGCCGCCGGCGCCGGCCGCGGCGATCGATGCGGCGAGCGTGGCGGAGAAAACGCGGGACTACCTGCGCCGGCAGTGCTCGGATGTGTTGAACCTGCCGCCCCACAGGATCGACGTGCAGGCGCCGCTGGAGGACTACGGTATCGACTCCATCATGGCCATGCGCCTGACGGACCGTCTGGAGGAGACGTTCGGCGCGCTGCCGAAGACCTTGTTCTTCGAGTACCAGACCCTCGCCGACCTGGCCGGATATTTCCTCGAGTCCCACCAGGCCCGGCTGGCGGCATTGTTCTCATCGCCGGTCCAGAGCGCGCCGCCGGAACCGCCCGCCGCCCGCCGGCGGGCTAAAGCCCGCCGCTCCACGATCCAGGCTGCCCCCAGGGTGGATGCCGATCGGATCGCCGTCATCGGAATGAGCGGCCGCTATCCGGAGGCGATCGATCTCGAGTCCTACTGGCGGAACCTGCGGGACGGCAAGGACTGCATCATCGAAGTGCCCAGGGAGCGCTGGGACTGGCGGGAGTACTACACCGAGGACCGCACCAGGAGCGGGTATCACTACAGCAAGTGGGGCGGCTTCATCGCCGGCGTCGATGAGTTCGATCCCCTGTTCTTCAACATCTCGCCGGTCGAGGCCGAGATCCTCGACCCGCAGGAGCGTCTGTTCCTGCAGCACGCGTGGGCGGCGATCGAGGACGCGGGCTACACCCGCGCCACTCTGCAGATTCCCTGCGGAGAGGACCTGGCCGGTCAGGTCGGGGTGTACGCCGGGGTGATGTACGGCGAATACCAGCTGTTCGGCGCCGAGGCGAGCATGCGCGGAAAGCGCATGGGGTTCGCCAACAACCCGGCCAGCATCGCCAACCGCGTTTCCTATGTCCTGAACCTGCACGGGCCCAGCATGACCCTGGACACCATGTGCTCGTCCTCGTTGACGGCCATTCACCTGGCCTGCGAGGACCTGAGGCACGGGCGAACCAGCCTGGCCATCGCCGGCGGCGTCAACGTCACCATCCATCCCAACAAATACCTGATGGTCAGCGCCGGGCAGGCCATCTCCAGCGACGGCCACTGCCAGAGCTTCGGCGAGGGCGGCGACGGCTACATCCCCGCCGAAGGCGTGGGCGTGGTCATCCTCAAACGCCTCGCGGACGCGGAGCGGGACGGCGATCACATCTACGGCGTGATTCGCGGCAGCGCCCTCAATCACGGCGGCAAGACCAACGGCTACACCGTTCCGAACCCGCAGGCCCAAGCCACGGCGATCACCCGGGCACTGGCGGAGAGCCAGACCGATCCGCGCCACGTCAGCTACATGGAAGCGCACGGCACGGGCACGAAGCTGGGCGATCCGATCGAGATCGCCGCTCTGACCAGGGCCTTCCGCCAATCGACGCCCGACACCGCGTTCTGCCTCATCGGCTCGGCGAAATCGAACATCGGCCATTGCGAGTCCGCGGCCGGCGTGGCCGGACTGACCAAAGTCCTGCTGCAACTGCAGCATCGGCAAATCGCGCCCTCGCTGCACTCGGCGCGGCTCAATCCGCACATCGACTTCGCCGACACGCCGTTCGTGGTCAACCAGTCGCTGAAGTCCTGGGAGCCGCCGGTGATCGACGGCCGGACCCTGCCGCGGATCGCGGGCATCTCCTCCTTCGGCGCGGGCGGATCCAACGCCCACATGATCGTGGAGGAATACCAGGCTCCTCTCTCCCACCCCGTGGCGGTGACGGAGGCCGTCATCCCGCTCTCGGCGAGAACGGCCGAGCAACTGCAGCAGAAGGTCCGCGATCTCCTCGCCTTCGTGGAGCCGCGCCTGGGCGCCATCGATCTGGCGGCCATGGCGTACACGCTCCAGGTGGGCCGCGAGGCGATGGCCGAGCGCCTGGCCTTCGTGGTCAGCTCGGCGGAACAGTTGGTCGAGAAGCTCCGCGCCTGGCTGGCCGGCGCACGAGGGATCGAGGACGCGTATGAAGGGCAGGTCCGGCGCAACGACGGAGCGCTGTCGCTCCTCGCCACCGACTCCGACCTGCAGCAGACGATCGACCGCTGGATCGTCCAGAAGAAGTTCTCCAAGCTGCTCGACCTCTGGGTGACGGGGCTGGAGCTGGACTGGAACAAGCTGTATGGAGAGGCCAGGCCGCGCCGCATCCCTCTGCCCGCATACCCGTTCGCCCGAGAGCGCTACTGGATCGACACCACCGCGGCCGGACCGGTGACCGTCACGGCCGCGGGAGGCGCGGGTCTTCATCCCCTGCTGCAGCGCAACACCTCCGATCTGAACGGGCAGCGGTACAGCACGACCTTCACCGGCGAAGAGTTCTTCCTCACCGATCACCAGGTCTCCGGTCAAAGGGTACTTCCGGGCGTGGCGTATCTGGAGATGGCGCGCGCGGCGATCGAAGAGGCATCGCCGGAGCGACCCGAGGCGTCGATCCTGGAGCTGCACCACACGGTCTGGGCGCGGCCGATCGTCGTCAGCCAGAACACGCGAGTCGAGATCGCGCTGTCGCAGGACGACGACCGGATCGACTACGAGGTCTACAGCGAGGACGGAGACCACTGCCAGGGCAGCGCGACCTTCAACCGCCGGCCGGCGCCGGCCCGGCTGGACCTCGAGCAGCTCGAGGCGCGCATGGGCCGCGGACGTCTCGAAGCGGACAGCGTGTACGCGGCGTGCAGCCGGATGGGACTGGCCTATGGTCCCTCCCTTCGGGGCGTCACGGCCATTCATCGCGGAAGCGGCGAGGTCCTGGCGCGGCTGCGGCTGCCGAGCCCCGTCGCGGCGACGGCGGGCGACTACGTTCTTCATCCGAGCGTGATGGACAGCGCGCTGCAGGCGGCCGTCGGACTGATGGCCGACGAAGCCACTGCGCCGCGGCTGCCGTTCGCGCTGGAGACGCTGCGCGTTCTCTCGCCGTGCCGAGGAGAGATGCTGGCCTGGGTGCGCTACGCGCCGGGCAGTGACGCGAAGCTGGACATCGATCTATGCGACGAGCGGGGAGA
>JBIOTX010000037.1:0-6469 GCA_044866315.1 Thermoanaerobaculia bacterium
TCGGATCGATCTGCAGGAAGAACGTGCCGTAGGTCTGCGACAGGAGGGCGTTGCCGACGCGGATCTTCTCCTCCGGCCGGAAGCTGAAAAAGAAGTTCAGGTTCTTGAATCCGAAGCCGTTCACCGCCAGCGACGGCTGCTGGAAGATCGTGTTGCCGTCCGTGTCGGTCTGGTGGTCGAAAGCGATGCTCGGCCGCCAGAACCGGATCTTGCTGTCCTCGGGGAAGTAGCGCAGGCCGGCTTCGCCGTAGTACTCGCGATAGCCGACCTGGGGCATGAACCCCAGGTCGGCGCGGAAGTCGTCGCCGACGTCCCAGAGGCCGAGGAAGGAGTCGTACTTGCGCTTGAGAAGGGCCCAGCGCAGGTTCACCGCGTGCGACTTGAGGCGCGCGCCGTTCCAGACCGGCGAGACGTCCGGGCGGTTCGGGTTCTCCGTGTCGCTGTAGAGGAACTGGCCGGTGATGGCATTGCTCTCGTTCGGGCGCCACTGGAAGTCGGGACCGATGACCCGGTTGTGGCCGCCGCCGTCGATCTCGCGGTCGGTGATCACCGCACCGACGAACGACGAGCCGATGTCGTGGCGCACCCGGCCGATGGCCGCGTAGGACTTGAAGTCCTGGGGCACGAACTGCGAGCCGAGCGGGCCGGGGAGGATGGCCAGGCCGCCGCCGCGGTCCTGGGTGATGAGCAGCGTGTAGGCCGTCGATCCGAACTTGCCCGTCGCGCGCGAGCCGAAGCGCGGCGAGTTGATCGTGCGCGTGTAGGCCACGCGCATCGGCGTGTCGAAGAGATCGAACCCTTCCAGGAAGAAGGGCCGCTTCTCCGGGAAAAACACGGCGAAGCGGCGATTGACGGTGATCTGGGCGACGTCGGCCTCGACCTGCGAGAAGTCGGGATTGACAGTGAGGTCGACCGTCGCGTCCGCGCTCGGATTCCACTTCACGTCCACGCCGGTGTCGAAGTCGTTCTCCCCGTCGGCCAGCGGGCTGCCGAGCTCCCGCTCCGGCGTGGAGAGGTTCTGCGCCGTCACGTACGGCGCGGCCACGAGGTGGCCCGCCTCGGGAAGATCGGAGAGACCGGTCAGCGGGTGGGTGTTGCAGACCAGGCAGTTCGAGCTGCGCGGGATCGGCGCGCTGTGGAACGCGTAGCGATAGTCGCGCGGGTAGTTGCGCCAGACCAGGATGTTCCAGGTCTGCGGGTCGGCCTGGTCGTAGCGCAGCGAGGAGAACGGGATGCGGAACTCCGCCTTCCACCCTTCGGCGTCGATCCGCGCCGCCGTGTCGTAGAAAAAGTCGGGCGAGAAGTCCTCGTTCGAGTTCGCGTCGTTGAAGATCCCGTCCGCCTGGATCCCGCGCGGGTTCACCCGGATCTCGATCGCCGAGCGCTTGTCGTTGCGCGTGTCGAGGAAGATGGCGATGTTGTCGTCCGTCCCGATCACCCCGTCGCGGTCCACGAACGGCGCCCGGATCTTCGCCGGCTCCGGATCGTCCGCCCGGATGCCGATGTAAAAGTAGCGGTCGTCGTAGGTGACGTAGGCCACCGTCTTCACCTTCGCCGGGATGTTGTCCCCGGGCGAAGTCTCGTAAAACCGATCGATCACCGCCGCCTGTGACCACGCCGCATCCGACAAGTCCCCGTCCAGCGTCACCGGCGCCGACGTCCGAGGGATGTTCATCGGGCCGGGCGGGGGCGGGGTGGTGGCGGGGGCGGGCGTGGGGGCCTGGGCCAATGCCGTGGCGGCACAGAAGAACAGCAACAGCAAGAACGTGAGCACGTTCCGGTGATGCATCGATGTCAATCCTCCGTACGAAGGGTTACGTAGGAGGAGACGGAGAGTTGCAGGACAGGTTAGCTTTTCTGCGATGAACTCGGCGAGCTCGATCACCATCGACGTCGCGGACCCGCGAGACCTGCCCTGGATAGCCGATCTCCAGCGGGAGCACTACGGCCCGATGCGCGCCGTCGCGCCGCTGAGGCTCGAGCAGTGGTACGCCGCCAATCCCAACGCCTTCCTCGTCCTTCGCGACGGTCTCGAACGCCTGGGGCACATCACCCTACTTCCGCTCCGGCCCGACGCGCTGCGCGCGCTGATCGATGGGGAGAAGGGGGAGAACGCGATCGAGGGCAGCGACCTCTTCGGGCCCCACGAGCGCAGCGAGGTCCGCGGCGTCTACATTGAAAGCATCATCATCCCGAGGTTGGATCTCTTCGGGGAATTGGTGCGGACGTTCGATCTCCACGTGGCGCGGATCGCCGATCCGAACCTTGTGGAGGCGCTGTACGTTCATCCCCTGACCGATGCCGGGAGGCTCCTGGCGTCCAACCTGCGATTCGAGCCATTGAGCGCGGATCGCGCGTCGATCCTTCGGGTCGACTCCGCCACGCTCGTGCGCCGTACGGCGGTGTTGCGGAAGGCAATGGGGAGGCGATGCTGAAAAGGGGTGGACTGTATGACGGCTACGATCGAGCAAGTCGAGAATCAGCCAGCTGAATACCTGCGCCGGGTGATGGATGGTGAGACGATTGTTGTCTATCAGGGAGCTCGTGCTGTGGCTGAGATACGTCCTTTAACCGAAACGGAACAGCTTCGTCCTGTCGGCCTTTCCGAAGGCGAGTTCGTCGTGCCGGATGACTTTGACGATCCCCTTCCGGCAGACTTAGTCGACGCCACTGCCCATTCTGCCGGCGAGCGTGTTCTCGCCGATGAGCGGGGCGTGTGGCTCCAACAGCTCGATCCGCCCGAATTCTGCCGGCGCGCAGCGGAGCATCTCCCGCACATTGCGGCGGACCTGCGGGAACACGGCGCCCTCCTCCATCTCCAGGTTGAAGTGCTGCGCGAAGAATTGTTGCGGAACATCGCAAGCGGCGATCTATCGGCGGCGATGACTGTTACGAATTTTCTCGGCGACGTGCTCGATCCGGCGAAACCCGCGCCCGAGCTGGCGAACGCGCTGCAGATCTCGTTCGTCACCCGAGAGGAGCTGGAGTCCTCAGTCGCAGGTCGCCAGCTGCTGGAGCGAATGCCGGCACGCCTTCGCCGGTTGCTGTCATAGCCGCGTCGTCAATGGGGCGAGCGAGAGCCAGCGAGCTGCTCGATCGACTGTCGGGTCGATCTCGATGCACGACAACTCGTTATCGCTGACCAGTCGCAGTGATTGCCGGAATGCGGAGATCGCAGGCCCGGACGCTGTTTGTCCACCATCCATGACGCGTGTAACGTAACGTGGACGTGGAGACGCTGGAGGCATGACGTCCGATCGAGACGTACAACGTTGGCGGCAAAGCGGCCAGATCTTCCTGTGGCGTTACCGCGACAAGCCTCGGAACTACCCGGGATGGCATCTTTCCGCCGATCCTCGAGGAGCCGCATCCCTGCTCGAGCTCCTGCGATCGATGCGCGATGCCCCTTATTCCTCGGCACGGGTGATCACGATCAGCGATCCCACGCCGGACGTACTCTCGGTTCCAAACTATGTCCGCGGTCGTGATCACTGGCAGTCTGCGCATCGCTGGCACCTGCACTATCCCAAGGGCCGAGCCGAGCCAGACGACTGGCAGCTCGTGTTTACCGGCAGCGAGCTCCAGCTCACGGCCGGCGAGACCCATTTGCTCGCGCTGATCAAGGGCGTAGAAGACCTGAGTGCGGGCCGAGGAGACTACGCCATTTCCGGCGACGCCGCCGGCGACCATGAATGTCTCTGGTTCTGGTGGTGGGTCGGCGCTGCATGAACGCTCACGCAGCTGGCCGCGGAGATCCTACAGAAGGTGTTGCGAGATTGAACGTGCCGCCCTTTCCAGGTTTCGATCGGCTGTTCGAGGCCCACGATCCGCTCGCGTCGCGGCCGTTCCGAGGGCGGTTCGGGGATCACGAGGATGCATTCGAGCTCTCGCGCGGCGAAAAAGATCCGCCCCATCCCGTCCGCATCACCTGGTCCATGGGTGCCGCCATTCCCGGGGACGTCATCTGGACGACGTCCGCACACCCTCTCATTCTCAGCGCGCGGGTGATCGATCTGTTTGCGCAGCATGGCATCACGGGCTGGTCGACTTATCCGGTCCGCGTCACGACCAAGGAAGGGGACGACGCCGGGCGTTTCTTCGGACTGGCGGTCACCGGGCGCTGCGGCGTCATCGATTTGTCGAAGAGCAGGATCGAGCTACAGCAAAAACCAGGCGGGTACTATCCGTACTTTCGCGGTCAGTACTTCGATCCGGAGTCGTGGGACGGCTCCGATCTTTGCGTCCAGGTGCGCGACGAGAAGGGAAAAAGCTCGACCCAGCGATTCGTCACGGAGCGGGTGGTCCGCCTTCTGAAGCGGCATCGCATCCGCAACGTTCGCATGGAGCGACTCTCCGAGGCCGTGTTTCCGACAGACATTTACGAGATCGGCCTGCAGCACCGCCTGCCGCGCGACTTCCGCAAACAGGTCGCGAAGCTGTATCGCGATTTGCGGATTCCTCGTCCTGCCTAATCGCGCAGGAAGAACATCGAGACCCGGGCGTTGGGCCCGACCGGCGCCGTGCCCAGATTCATCCCGAAGCGTCCGTGAGCATCCACTCGGCGGTCGTCGATGAAGGCATTCCAGCCCGAAGGCAGCCGGACGTAGTTGCCCCAGCCGGGCTCGAGCCGGACCGATTCGCCGGGAGCCGCGGCCAGTGCCTTAGCGGCGGAGTCGCCGATGCGGATTCCCTCCGGCGGCACGAACGCCGGATCGTTGGTGAAGACGAAACGCACCCGGGCGTCGCCATCGACGCCGAGGGTGAAGCGGATGCCGTCGATGACGGTGGCGTACGACGGCCACGTTTGCGCCGAGGCGGCCATGGTGTGAACGCAGGTCTCGCCGGGAAGGGCGAGCTGTTGTCCGAGAGTGGGAATGGCTTGGAGCTCGATGACCGGCTCTTTGCAGCGGGACACCCAGTCCGTCCGCCGGTTCGCCGAGCAAGCAGCGAGCGCGAGGGCCGACAACAGCAGCAACGTCGACCGCACGGCAGTAGTGGCTAGATGGCCTCGGGGGGCCAGAAGCAGGCCACGGCCTCCGTCTCATTCCGCTCCTGAACCGTGACCTTCCAGTCGGCGGCGGCGGCGAGGTGATGGCGGGCGGCGAGGTGGGCCTTCATCCGGATCTGGAGAAGGGCGCGATTGGAGATGTGCCCGCCCACCTCGGTGCCACCGCAGTTCCGGCAGCGGTAGCTGACGGCGTGATCGGCCGGGGCGGCGGTGAGGTCGAAGACGAAGCCGGGACGGGACATGCCGGATACGTTACGCCCATTGCCGGCGCATCGAGTGTGGCCTGCGTCACAAAAAACGCGTCGAGCTACCGCGCGATGACCCCGATCGATTTCAACCAGTCCTCGACCAGTTCGGGCCACTCCGTGATGGGGCGACTGCGTGCGCCGGAGGCCGAACGCATGCCCACCTTTCCCATAGAGATGCATTTCCGCGGGGCCCCTGCCTCTCGCAGGGCCGCATAGTAGACGAGCGAGTTCTTCACAGGATCCACGATATCGCAGAACGAGTATTGGCTCTGTGGGCCTCCCGCTGATGCGAGAAGGCGATGGATAGTGATGGACACGGTGCCGCTCGCGATTTGGAGCGACTTGATCGCGTAGTGTGCGCGGCACGCTTCCGGGTTCTGCGCAGTTGCGGTTTGCGATGGTCGTGATTGCGCCTGCCTTACAGCCGACCACTAATCTGCGCGGCCGTTCCGCGTGCCGAAGCCGGAGCGGGACGGTAGTTGCCGCGAATGAGTTGCGGGCAACGAGTCGAGCCTACGGCGGATTTTGTCTCGTGTGGCGAGGTGCGGTGATGGACTGGATTGTGTGAGTGATGAACCACTCTCCGTCGCGGTTGCGGTGCCATTCTCTGACACCCGGAAGTCTCAGCCCTTCACCCTTAACTTCTTCGGTCAGGATCGCGAACTCGCCATCAGCAAGCGCCTCGTCGTGGTAATAGCGGTGACCTACAAGACGGCACGTCCGTGGGTCCACGTAGAAGTACCACGTGTCGGTGCCGATACTCTGGTCGTACGTGACGCGTAGTTGATGGACGGGTCTCCCTTCGAAAAGCGTTACCTTAACCTCTGGGTCGAGTTTAGTGCCTGGATCTCGCAGCTTCATTGGTAACCCAAGGAGGTACAGGAAGAAATTGCGTCTGGAGAGTATCTGCGTGCCCGCTAGTTGAAAACGCTGGACCTCCTCATCTGAGAAGCTGGAATGGCCGTCGAGACGAACGTCGGTGACGGTGTCACCTTGAAACGCGGCGCTAATCACGTGGCCGTCAACATGCATTTCGAGAGCGGAGCGACCGCGAGGGTTGTCGACGCGGAGTACTGTCGTTCTGCCAATCTTTCCGTCTGGTCGCCTTGAGACGTCGGTGATTTCGAAGGCACCGTGCGACCAAGCCCCCTTCGGATCGTGATAGCTGATCGAGCAGTCGAGAAGGTCAGCCGCGGTCCGCTGAGTCCCCTTT
>JBIOTX010000038.1:0-8499 GCA_044866315.1 Thermoanaerobaculia bacterium
GATGCAAAGCGAGAGCGGCCGCCTCACCAGCGCGCTCGTGCAGATCGCCTTCTTCGTGGCCGCCGACCTCGCGCTGCTCGCCCTCGCGGCGGCGCGGTTCAGGAGGGGGAAGTTGATTGCGCGGTGAAGCTCACTCCTCCCGCACCCGCCGGTTCGAATCGAGCCACAGATACAGGCACAGTCCGATGAACAGCACCAGCGAGACGGTCTGGGAGACCTTGTCGACGTCGTAGTAGATCCAGCGCCAGTGGAGCTTGTCCACGTTCAGGTCGTACCAGTCGGTGAGGCGCAGGGCCGCGCCGAACACGCCTCCCAGCGCGCCGCCGGCCATGAGGCCGGAGGCGATGATCACGCCTCGCTCGCGAATGGTGCGGCCGCGCGCGCCGCCGGTCTTCTCCGATCGCTTGGTGATCAGGTGGGAGAGGAAGCCGCCGACGAGCGCCGGGGTGTTCAGCTCGAGGGGGAGGTACATGCCCAGGGCGAAGATCAGCGCCGGCGCACCCAGCATCTCCATGGCGATGGTGATCAGGGCGCCGACGCCGAAGAGCACGTAGGCGATGGGCTGGCGGTTCATGAAGCCCTGCACCAGGGCCTGCATGATCGACGCTTGCGGCGCCGCGAGCACGACTCGGGTGTCTCCCTCCGCGGCCTCGCCGAACTGGAAGACCTTGGCCAGGATGACGATGGTGACGCCGACTGCGATCGCAGAGATGATCACGCCGTAGAACTTGACCTTCTCCTGCGCCGCGGGGGTCGAGCCGAGCCAGTAGCCGGTCTTGAGATCGGTGATGGTCTGGCCCGACACCGACAGGGCCGTGCAGACCATGCCCGCGATGGCCATGACGAAGAACATGCCGCTCGTCCCGGACATCCCGAACTGCAGGAGGACCGCGGAGGAGATGATGATCGTCAGCATGGTCATGCCGGAGACGGGATTGCGGGCGGTCGTGGCGATGGCGTTGGCGGCCACGGAGGTGAAGAAGAACGAGAAGAGCAGCGTGAGCAAGAGGCCGAGAATGAGCACGGTCGCGGTGGGACGGAGCGTGCCGAAGAAGACCGCCACGCCGATCGCGCCGAGGACCACCCCGACCAGGATCGACATCAGGCTGATGTCCCGGTCCGTGCGCTCGCTGGCCTCGCCGCCGCGCGCCCGGAAGGCCTTCGCCGCCACGCCGAACGAGCCGGCGATCACCCGCAGCGACTTGATGATGCCGAAGATGCCGGCCGTGGCGATCGCGCCGACGCCGATGTAGCGCACGTAGCCGCGGAAGATCTGTCCCGCCGCCATCTCGCCGATCGGGAGCGTCCCCGGATACACCGGGCTCGGGATCCCCTGACCGATGAAGTAGATCAGCGGGACGAGGACGAAGTTCGCGACCACGCCGCCGGCCACGAGAATCATCGACGAGCGCAGGCCCATCACGTAGCCCAGTCCCAGGATGAACGGCGTGGCATCGAAGCCGACGAAGATGCGCGTCTTCTCGGTCAGGTTCCGCACCGGCGCGAGGAACTGGAGGTCGATGTTCTCCTTCCAGACCAGGAAGGTCGTGACGATGAACTCGTAGACCGCGGCGATGCCGGTGGCCTGCAGCAGCAGCTTCGCCTGCGACCCGCCTTTCTCGCCCGTCACCAGCACTTCCGTGATGGCCGTGGCCTCGGGGTACGGCAGCTTGCCGTGCATCTCCCGGACGAAGTAGCGCCGCAGGGGAATCAGGAACAGCACGCCCAGGACGCCGCCGGCCAGGCAGATGAAGATGGTCTGCACCGGGTGCGGATTGAGCTTGAGCGTGTAGAGCGCGGGAAGGGTGAAGATCGCGCCGGCCACGACCGAGCCGGACACGCCGCCGATCGAGGTGATGATCACGTTCTCCAGCACCGACGAGCGCCGGCGGTAGAGGCGCGCCAGGCCGATGGCCAGGATGGAGATCGGAATGGCCGCCTCCATCACCTGTCCGACCTTCAGCCCCGAGTATGCCGAGGCGATGGTGAAGATCGCGCAGAAAAGCAGGCCCCAGAAGATCGCCCGCCCCGTGGCCTCCGGCGGCGCCTGCTCCGGCGGCACCATCGGCTGGTAGGCCTCGCCCTCGCTCAGCGGCTCGTAGGCGTTCTCGGGAAGCGATTTGGTCTCAGCAGCTTCCATGCGGTCTCATCCTCTCGCCGGCATTATGCCGGGGACCAGTTCAAAAGCCCATCGATCGTGCGATACGACACCGCGTGGTACGTCGGGCGCGCCTTGGCGTAGATCCGCTTCGCGCGCTCCAGCCCTTCCGGCGTCTCGGCGAGCTTCTGGTAGAGGGGCTTGAGGAACTTGCGGCGGCCCTGGCGGAGGAGGAAGCGCTCCAGGGCGTCGTAGGCGGGCTCGTACTGGCGATCGATGGCTTTCAGCAGCCACTCGTGCAGGATCTCGGAGTTACCGCTCTCGGTGAACTTGAAGGCCGCGTCGAGCTCCGCCATCTGCTCGCGGGTGAGCTCTTTCGGCAGGTGGCGGAGGAAGTGGATCCACTCGTGGGTGGACCAGTTCCGCGTCGCCAGCCGCGCGGCGGCGGTGCCGCCCTCGAACGCGCGCACCTGCTCCTCCACCTTCACGAAGGCGTCGGAGTGGACGATGGGCACGTTGTTCGGGATGCCCGGCCCGTACACCCACTTCTCGATGATCAGCCGCTCCTCGGCGTCCGGCCGCATCGACAGCAGCCGCTCGCGGAGCTCCTGCAGGAACGCGTCCGTGGTCATGGACTGGAAGGCGTGCTCGTCAAAGTACGCGCGCAGGAAAGCGTCGAACAGCTCGCGGCCGACCGTCTCCTCGACCAGGCGCAGGAAGAAGTAGCCCTTCTCGTAGGGCAGCTTCGTCGCCGCCTCGTCCGGGTCGCGGTCGGTGAGATCGAGGTAGAGGTGCGTGTCGCGCGGCGGCAGCTCGGCGACGGTGGACTCGAGATCCTGGTAGCCGAGGAGGGCCAGCATCTCCGAGTAGTCGCGGCCGGCCACCGCCTCCATGATCCGGCGCTCGAAGTAGACCGTGAAGCCCTCGTTGAGCCAGAAGTCGTTCCAGGTCGCGTTCGTGACCAGGTTGCCCGACCAGGAGTGGGCCAGCTCGTGGGCGACGAGGCTCACCAGCGAGCGGTCGCCGGCGAGGATGGTCGGCGTGGCGAACGTCAGCCGCGGGTTCTCCATCCCGCCGAAGGGAAAGCTCGGCGGCAGCACCAGCACGTCGTACTGCCCCCAGCGGTACGGCCCGTAAATCGCCTCCGCCGCGTCGATCATCTGCTGCGTGTCGGCGAGCTCGTAGGCCGAGGCCTCGATCATCGGCTTCTCCGCCCAGACTCCGGAGTTGCGGCCGAGGCGGCGGAAGGCCAGATCGCCCACCGCCAGGGCGAGCAGATACGAGGGAATGGGCTGGGGCATGCGGAAGCGGTAGACGCCGTCCGCGCTCGGCTCCTCTCGATTCTCCGCGCTCATCACCGCCATCAGCCCCTGCGGCACGCGGATGGTGGCCTCGTAGGTCATGCGCACGCCGGGCGTGTCCTGGCAGGGCACCCACGTGCGGGCCAGGATGGCCTGGGACTGGGTGAAGAGGAACGGGTGCTTCCCGCCCGCGGTCTGCGCGGGCGAGAGCCACTGCACCGCCGCCGCGTCGGGCGAGGAGGCGTAGTCGATCTTCACGCTCTTCGTCCCCGGCTCGATGGCGATCGTCAGCGGGCGCCCGAGGTGCGGCTTCGCCTCGCCGAGCTGAAAGGTCGTCTCCTTGCCGGAGTCGAGCGTCACCCGGTCGATGGTCAGGCCGTTCGTGTCCAGGACCAGCTCCCGCGCGTCACCGTTCGTGTCGATGTGCAGCGTGGCCGAGCCGGCCAGCTGCGAGCGGTCGAAATCGACGCCGAGGTCGAGCGCGAGATGGCGCACCACGGCCTCGTCCGGCCGGGCGAAGGAATGAATGTCTCTCATGGGCGCGTAGCATATGCACGAACATGCCTTGTGACCACATCGGCGGACCGGAGTTGATCGAGATGGCGGAGGAGCACCTCCGCGGGCGCGGCATCGCGCCGGAGGACTGGGCCGGGCGGCGCTTCCGCTGGTCGGAGAATCTCGACGGCGGGATGTGGGCCTCGGTGGTCATCGAGGTCGAGCGCCGCGGCGGGCAGTGGATCGTCGTGCGCCTGGACCGGTCGAAGGAAACCGTTGCGGAAATGGGCTTTCAGGCGCTCTGAAACGCTCTGGCCCGCAACTTGAACGTCCTCCCGCGCCGCCAGCCGTCGCAGGCTCAACCAATGACCGCGCCCGTCCGCCGCCGTCACGACGACCATCCCATCGAGGCCACGTCCGCCCACGTTCTCATCGTCGACGACGACGACAACTTCCGGGCCTGGCTGTCGCTGCTCATGCGCCGCCTCGGCTTCAGCGTCGCCTCCGCCGGCGACGGCGAAGAAGCGCTGGCGCGCATGCACGAGACCGGGTTCGACCTCCTGATCTGCGACCTGGAGATGCCGCGCATGGACGGGCTCGAGCTGATCCGCGCCGTCCGCTCCACGCCCGCCCTGAGCAACCAGTACGCGGTCATGCTCACCTCGCACGAGGACGTGCGCACCAAAGTGGCGTCGCTCGAGGCCGGCTACGACGACTTCCTGGCCAAGAGCTGCACCGAGGTGGAAGTCGTGGCCAAGGTCATCGCCGCGAAGCGAATGCTCGCCCGCCAGCGGCTGATGTCCGTGGCCATGCGGGAGTGGCAGACCCTGGCCACGCGCGACGAGCTGACCGGCGTGGCCACGCGGCGCACCTTCTTCGAGTGCGCGGAGCGCTACCTCGCCGAGGGGCGCGGCCTGGGCGTGGCCATCATCGACCTGGACGGCTTCAAGCCGATCAACGACACCTACGGCCACCTCACCGGCGACCGCATCCTCCGCGACATCGGCTCGCTCTTCCTGAACCGCACCCGCGCGGACGACCTCATCGCCCGCTTCGGCGGGGACGAGTTCCTCCTGCTCGTCGTCGACCACCCCCTGGACGACCTCACCGGCGCCGCGGAGCGCCTGACCAGCGAGTTGAGCCTGCTGCAGTGGACGAGCGGCGCGGCAGCGATCGCCGTCAGCGCCACCAGCGGCGTCGCCCACTCCTCGCTCCTGCCGCGGGCGACCATCGAGCAGCTGCTGGAGGCCGCCGACCGCGATCTCTACGCCAAGAAGTGGGTGAAGAAGAACCCCGGCGCGCCGCCGCATCTGTACGAATACCCCGGACGCCCCTCGGGCGGCGCGGTAACGCCCATCCCCATCGAGAAGCGCGACCGCAAAGAGACGCAGTCGTGCTGACCCACAGCTAGAACGTCACCCCCACCGTCACCCCGAGGTTCTTCCGCTCCACCGCCAAAGCCGTCACCGACCAGTTCCTCCGCCCGTACGTCGCGGAGAGGTGCGTGTGCACGCCGTCGTTGATCAGCATCGCCGACCACCCTTTCGGCAGGGCCACGCTGAGGCCGAAGGGGAAGACGAACGCGTCGGCGTGGCCGCTATAGCTGATGCCCGCGTACGGCGCCACCGGCAGGCCGATGTCGTGATGGAGACTCTTGCTCACCGTGACAAAGTACGCCTGTCCGGCGGGCGTGCCGATGCGGTCGGAGCTCGTGCCGAACACCAGGGCCGGGCGGCGGCGGGTCTCGGCGAGCGCGCGCCAGTTCGCGACCAGGCCGATCTCGCCCGCCTTCTCGTTCGCCTCGATGCCGAATTTCAGCGCCGGCGTGGCCCGGTACATGATCACCGTGCGATGCGTGGCCCGGTCGATCACCCCTTCGATGAAGCGGTGCGACAGCTCCCAGCGGTATTTGTCGGACGCGGTTCCCCGAACCGCGATGCCCTCGCCGGGTCAGCCCGGTCAGCTCGGGACGAGCGACTCCTGCGGCTTGGCGACCTCCATCCCCGCCGCGTGCATCTCCAGGAGGGCGTCGTAGAGCTGCGCGTAGCGCTCCGGGTCCTTCAGGAACTCGTCGCGGCAGTCGGCGAAGCGGAAGCCATAGCTCTTGCCGCCGTGCTCGACGGTCACCGCCGGCGCGCCCGACGTCACCAGGCACTCCTCGGGTGAATGCACGGCCGCCAAGAGGAAGACGACCGCCGCAAACGTCACGGGCGCAGCGCCTTCTCGATCTCCGCGATCATGGCCGCGCGGTCGGCCTCCGCGCCGTAGCGCTTCACGACCCGGCCGTCGCGCCCGACGAGGACGAGCGAGGGCAGGGCGTTGACCTTGTACGAGCTCCACACCGCCGGCGTGGCCTGCAGGATCGGATAGGTGACGTTCGCGTTCTTCACCGCCTTCTGCACCAGGGCCGCCCGCTCATCCACGCTCACGCCGACGACGGCGAAGCCGCTCTTCGCGTACTTGGCGTGCAGGGCCTGCAGCTCCGGCAGCGCCTGCACGCACGGCGGGCAGAACGTCCCCCAGAAGTCGAGCAGCACGACCTGTCCGCCAAAGTCCGAGAGCGACACCTTGCGGCCGTCGAGGGCCTGGAGCGTGAACGCCGGCGCCGGCTTGCCTTCGTCGGTGAAGAGGAACGCGTCCGGGTTCTTCAGGAACTCGACCTTGCAGGCCAGGCTGCAGAACGCGTACTCCTTCCCCTTGTACGTGGCGCGGGCCTTGACCGGCTCGAAGCCCGAGCCTTCGCGCGGTCCGCAGACGGCGCAGACGGCCTGGTCGACTTCTTTTGCCGTGACGGCAAGGGCGAGGATGACGAGCAGAACGAGCGTGAGAGTCTTCTTCATGTTCAACACTGTGTCATCCCGAGCGTGAGCGAGGGACCTGGGCGGGAGGTGGCGCGCGTCTCGTGCCTCCCTCCCGCCCAGGTCCCTCGCTCTCGCTCGGGATGAATCCCGGAATCAGCACATCCAACAGGCGATCCGGCCTCTTCACTCCCTGCATGAGCATCCAGCCCTCGTCCAGACTCCCATCGCCGCGCGTCAGCTGGGCCCGCCGCAGCGAGGCCGCCTTCGCGTAGAGCATCATCTCCGCCCGCTCGAACGCGCGCGCGGCACGGTCGAGATGCGCGGCGCTCTCCGCCACCTGTCCGCGCAGCGCCGCCACGCCGGCGCGCAGCGACCACGCCAGCGGCAGGGCCCAGGTGGCATTCTCCTTCTCGATGGCGAGAGCGTCGCGCTCGGCGACCTCGATCAGCGACGGGTCCTTCCCGCCGGCCGCCGCCGCGAGCGCCGACCGTCCCTTGAGATGCAGCGCCTCCACGCGCACGAACGGGAGGCGCAGCAGCAGGGCGGCCTTCATCCGCGGCCAGCGCTCCTCCGCGCGCCGCCATGCCGAGGCCCAGCGTCCCTCGTACAGATCGATCTGGTTCTCCGCGAACATCTCCAGGTAATGCTGGAAGTGGAACCCCTCCAGCGACCAGCGGTCCATGACCTGCCGCACCGCCTTCCGCCCGCCCTCGGGGTCATCGGCGGCGAGCCAGACGATGCCCGGACGGCCCACCGGATCGATGCCGGCGTACAGGTCTCCGCGCTCCTCGGCCTCGCGCAGGCGCTGCGGCACGCGCTCGGCCAGCTGCCCCAGCGCGCCGAGGTACATGAGCGAGCAGAGCGCGTAATTCACGGTCGTGTTGATCTCCCACGACACGCCGGTGCAGCGCTCGCGGAAGATGGCCTCGGCCTGCTCGGCCCTGGTCAGCGAGTCCCGGAACAGGCCGAGGTAGAAGCTCTCCATCGACCGGGCCATCATCGCCAGCCCCACGGCGTGCGGCTCGCCGCTGCGCTGGGCCCTCCGCTCCGCGCGCGAGACCAGCCGCTCCGTGCGGTCGTGGGTCCGCTCGCTCTGCATCGCCGCCGAGAAGCAGGCCTCGGTGGCGATGGCCCGGGCCACGCGATACGGCTCCCCTGCTTTGAGGGCGAGGCGCAGATGCAGCGGCTGAAAGTACGCGGAGCGAATGTTGTCGATGCGCGCCAGGCCGGTGGTCACGCCCCACAGGACGTCGATCTTCGTGAGCAGCGCGGGATCGATCTGGTCGGCGGCGCGCTCGCGCGCGCGCAGCCCGCGCAGCTGCAGCAGCAGCCGTCGGCCGAGCAACCCCAGGATGGCCCGGCGCGGCGTCTCGGGGAGCCTGAGGCCGACCGAGGCGAGCACGCCACGGATGATGCGCAGCCCCTCGTCGACGTGCCCGGAGCGGAGCAGCTCCTCCGAGGCCCGGCGGCGCAGCTCCAGGGCCACGGCCGGCTCGGAGCGCTCCGCGGCGCGCAGGTAGTACGGCGCGGCGTCGGCGCCGCGGCCGCCGTTCGCCAGCGCGTCGGCCAGCTTCGTGAGCAGCTGCGGCGACGGCGCGGCCTGCAGCGCGAGCGCCATCTGGAAAAAGTACGCGGCGTTCTCGAACGCCAGCGCGGCCGCGGCGCGGTCGCCGGCCTCGATGGCGTAATGCGCGGACTTTTCCTGATCGCCCGCGCCGAGGAAGTGCACGGCCAGGAGCTCCGGATCGCGCGCCCCCGCCGCTTCCAGCGTGCGCGCCAGCGTGCCGTGATGCTCGCGCCGGCG
>JBIOTX010000039.1:0-3071 GCA_044866315.1 Thermoanaerobaculia bacterium
GGCAATCCTCGGTTCGCTCGTGGAGAACTGCGAGTTCACGGTCCTGCCGACGCAGAGAGACGCGTGGACCGTCCAGATCGAATTCCTGCGTGAGCGCCTCCGTGGAATCACCGGCTCGCTGCTGTTCGAGTTCAGTATTCCGCGCATGGGCCGGCGCATCGATGTGGTGCTGCTGACCGGCGGCATCGTCTTTGTCCTCGAGTTCAAAGTCGGCGCGATTGCATACGACATCGCCGCGATCGATCAGGTCTGGGACTACGCCCTCGATCTCAAGAACTTTCACCAGGCTAGTCATCACCTCACGATTGTCCCGCTGCTCATTGCCACCGATGCTGTGCGCGTTCCGGCTCTACAACTGATGCGCGATCCGGACGGTGTCGTACGGCCGCTCATGGCGAATCAGACGACGTTCCGGGATGCAATCGACCTCGCATCGTCCCGATACGCTGCTGAGCCGATCGATGCCGATCGGTGGGCTGCGGCGCCCTACCGGCCGACGCCCACGATCATCGAGGCCGCGCGTGCGCTGTATGCGCAGCACTCCGTCGAGGAGATCGCGCGCCATGACGCCGGCGCGGAGAACCTCCGTGTCACGTCCCAGCACCTGGAGGAACTGGTGGTCGAGGCGAAGCGCTCTGCACGGAAGCTGATCTGCTTCGTGACCGGCGTCCCCGGTGCCGGCAAGACGCTCGTCGGTCTCAATGTGGCTACGCGCCGAAGCGATGCCGACTCCGACGCGCCTGCCGTGTACCTCTCCGGCAACGGCCCACTCGTCGCGGTCCTTCGCGAGGCGCTCACTCGCGATGAGTTCGCGCGTCAGCAGGCCACCGGCTCGCGTCCGCGAAAGGGAAAGATCGCGGACAGTGTGGCGTCATTCATTCAGAACGTGCATCACTTCCGCGACGAGGCGCTCCGCGATCCGACTCCGCCCGTGGAGCATGTGGCGATCTTCGATGAGGCGCAGCGTGCATGGACGCGCGAGAAAGCTGTGTCGTGGATGCGCACCAAAAAGAAGATCCCCGACTTCGGGCAGTCGGAGCCCGAGTTTCTCCTCTCCACCATGGACCGTCACGCGGACTGGTCGGTCGTGGTCTGCCTCGTCGGCGGAGGCCAGGAGATCAACGAGGGCGAAGCAGGGATCGATGAATGGCTGCAGGCGATCAACGCGCGATTTTCGGAATGGCGAATGCACATCTCCTCACGCCTCACGGACAGCGAGTACGCCGCCGGACACGCGATCGACGCAGTCCGCAACCGGCCGAATACCGCGTTCGACGACTGTCTGCACCTCGCGGTGTCGATGCGCTCGTTCCGGGCGGAGAACGTGTCCGCCTTCGTGAAGGCCGTGCTCGATCGTGAGCGGCGTGCTGCTGCCGAGGCGCTGGAGCGGATGGAAGAGCGCTATCCGATCGCGATTACGCGCGATCTCGATGCGGCGAAGGAATGGGTACGTCAACGCGCTCGCGGATCGGAACGTTACGGTCTGGTGACGTCATCGAAAGCGTTCCGATTGAAGCCGCATGCAATCGATGTCCGCGTGAACATCAATCCGGTGTACTGGTTTCTGAACGGTAAGGACGATACGCGTTCGAGTTACTATCTCGAGGACGCGGCAACGGAGTTCCAGGTGCAGGGACTGGAACTGGATTGGACTTGTGTGACCTGGGACGCCGACCTCCGCCTTCACGATCGCGGCTGGAGCTACCACGACTTCCGCGGCAGCCGCTGGATGAATGTGAACAGTGTCGAGAATCGACGTTACCTTCTGAACGCCTATCGGGTCCTGCTCACCCGCGCGCGACAAGGGATGGTCATTTTCGTTCCCCCGGGGAATCGGAACGACCAGACGAGAATGCCGGAGTACTACGACTCGACCTTCGAGTATCTGCGTGACCTCGGCATCACAACCATCTCTTAATCGGTCTGAATCATGAAAGTACGCCGTGTCATGCATTTTCGAATGGCACTCCTCCTCCTCGTTTTGACGGTTCCGACGTTCGCCCAGGCCCCCCGCTCCCCCACCCCGCCCTCCACCGCCCTCCCCGGCAAGGTCATCACCTTCGCCACGGGCCTCGAGCATCCGTGGGGCATGGCTTTTCTCCCGGATGGGCGGGCGCTGGTGACGGAGCGTCCCGGGCGGCTGCGCCTCGTCGGGCGGGACGGGCGGCTCTCGGCGCCGCTGTCCGGTGTGCCGGCCGTGGCCGCGCGGGGGCAGGGTGGGCTGCTGGACGTCGCGCTCGATCCGCAGTTTGCGCAGAACCGCACGATCTATTTGTCCTACGCGGAGCCGGGAGGTGACGGGGCGGGGACGGCGGTGGCGCGGGCGAGGCTGACGGACAGTGGACTCACGGACGTGCGCGTGATCTACCGGCAGCATCCGAAGGTCGCGGGATCGGGGCACTTCGGCTCGCGCCTGGTGCTGAGGCGCGACGGGACGCTGTTCGTGACGCAAGGGGAGCGCATGCGCTACAGCGAGCAGGCGCAGGACCTCGGGTCGGGTCTCGGCAAGGTCGTGCGCATCAACACGGACGGCTCGATCCCGCGCGACAATCCGTTCGTCGGACGCGCCGGCGTGCGGCCGGAGATCTGGTCGTACGGGCATCGCAACGTGCAGGCGGCGGCGCTGCATCCGGCGACCGGCGCGCTATGGACGGTGGAGCATGGCGCGCGCGGCGGCGACGAGCTGAATCATCCCGAGGCGGGGAAGAACTACGGCTGGCCGGTGATCTCGTACGGCGTGGACTACTCCGGACGCCCGATCGGCCAGGGCCTTCGCGCGAAGGCGGGGATGGAGCAGCCGGTCTGCTACTGGGATCCGGTCATCGCCCCGTCGGGCATGCTGTTCTACACCGGCGACGCGTTTCCGCGCTGGAAGGGCAGCGTGTTCGTCGGCTCGCTGCAGCCCGGCGCGCTGGTGCGGCTCGAGCTGCAGAACGGCCGCGTGACGAAAGAGGAGCGCTTCCTCGGCAATCTGAACGAGCGCATCCGCGACGTGGAGCAGGGGCCGGACGGGCGGCTGTATCTACTGACCGACAACGAGGACGGGCGGATTCTGCGGCTGGATCCGCGGT
>JBIOTX010000040.1:0-18754 GCA_044866315.1 Thermoanaerobaculia bacterium
CTGGAGACGCAGGCGCTCGCGCTGGCGAAGACGGTCGAAGGGGGCGAGGTCTACGTGGCCGGCGAGGGCAGCGCCGCGGAGGCGGTGCGGCGCTACGGCCAGTCGGCGGGGTGGGCGATTCGTCCCTTGGGCGCCGAGACCGACGTGGTGTTCGTGATCGGCAACGCCGACGCGGCGGACGTCTTCCGCCGCATCGACGCCGTGAAGGCCAGCCCGCGGATTCTGCTCGCCGGCGCGAGCCCGGCCGGCGCGCTCCTGTCCGGGCGGAAGATCTCCATCGCCGTGCCCGCGCATCCCCGCGACGTGACGCCCGACGGCAAGCGCGAGCTGGAGGCGCTCGCCGCGCGGCACGATCTCCCGCGCGAGCAGCTGGCGACGCAGATCGCCACGTATGCGGCGGTGAAGGTCTTCCTCGAGGGCCTCAAGCGCGCCGGGCGCGAGCTGACGCGCGAGAAGCTCATCACCGCGCTGGAGGGACTCTACGGCTTCGCCACGGGGCTGACCCCGCCGATTACGTTCGGGCGCGGGCGTCGCGTGGGGTCCGCCGAGGCGTACATCGTCTCGCCCTAGGAGGCAGAGCCGAGGAGGACGAAGCCGGCCCAGTAGTAGGGGTGGGCGGTGCGCGGATCGCGCAGCATCGCCAGCTGCGCCGCGCGCAGCGCCTCGGCCTTTGCGAAGGGCTGCCCGGTCCCGCGAGCGAGGTGGCGGTGGAACGCGACCATCAGCGTCGCCGTGCTCCGCGAGCTCACTTTCCACTGGGCGACGAGCGTCGACGGGCAGCCGCTGGCGAACAGCGCCCAGGACATGCCGATCAGTCCCTCGCCCGCACCATAGCGGCCGCGCGCGGTCTCGCACGCGGAGAACACCACCAGATCGGCAGCCAGATCGAGGCGCAGCAGCTCCCAGGCCTGCAGCACGCCGTCGTCCTCCGATCCGGCGCCGCGGGCGAGCACGATCTGCGAGAACATCGGGTTGGCGTCGTCGAAGACGCCGTGGGCGGCGAAGTGGACGATGCGCGCGCGCTCCATCTCCCGCTTGGCGACGTCTTCCCGCGCATCCTCGCGGGTATACACCGCCGACTTCGGTCCCCACAGCTTGGCGATGGCCGTGGCCTCGGCCTCCGCGTCCGGCAGCGGCGCGAGCTCGATGCCGCGGTAGACGGCCTCGATCCCCTGGCGCGCCCCCTCGATGCGCGGATTGCCGAATGCCGCGAGCGTGCGCTCCGGAGGCGCGTCGTTCCGCCGCGCCAGCATGTCCCGATAGATGCTGAGCGAGGGGACGTAGAAGCAGGCCGCGCGCTCGACCAGGTGGCGTCCATCCCGCTGGACCAGGACCTCGAACGGCAGCCGCCACAACACGCCGTCGGGCACGATGCCGAGGACCCGCTTTCCGGCCAGCTCCTGCGCCGCTGGCGCAAGCAGCAGGTCGTAGAGCGCGCGCGCCGACTTCGTGTACAGGAGGTCGCGGCCGGCGAGCTCGCCGCTGAAGGCCTCCACGCGCCGCCGCAGCTCCGCCGCGGGGACGTCGATTCGATGGTGAGAGACGGCGGAGCGATCGCCGCGGCGGGTGACGACGAAGAGATGCGTTGCCCGGTCCTGTACGACATACTCGAGCAGGGCGACGTCGGACCGGGTCACGATGCCATCGAGCGCGGCTCGGTCGATGATCGCCGAGCCGGCGCGGACGGCGCGCAGGGCGGGATCGCGGTTGGCGACCTCGCTGTCGAAGTGGTCGAGGGCGAGCTGGGCCCGCCGCTGCTGCTCGCCCGCGGACGCGAACGCGGCAGCGGTGGTCTCGGCGGACGTGCGCAGGGCGACCATGCGCTTGTTCGCCTCGCCGAGGTCGTGCACGAGGGCGGCGAGCTTCTTCGCGTCCTCTTCCGGCAGCGCGCTCTCGGCGCGCTTTCGCTCGCGGGCCATGACGTCGAGCAGGACCCGTCCCTTGCCGCGCTCGGCCCAGAGCAGCGCGTCCTCCACCGCGCCGCGCTCGAGCATCAGGTCGGACAGCTCGGTGTAGGCGGCGTGATAGGGCTCGAAGAAGAGGCGCTGCTGCCGCTCGCTGCCGGCCACGTCGCCGCGGGTAGCCTCGATGCCGTCGACGGCGTTGCGATAGAGGGCGATGGCCTCGTCGCGGTTGCCGAGGGCGCGCGCGGAGCGCGCGGCCAGCATCAGCGCCGTATAGCGCAAGGGACTCGGAAAGTCGGACCGGGTGGCGATCGCGTTGGCCTCCTCGGCGAGCTGTTTGGCCTCGGCGATCCGGCCCTCGCGGAAGTAGAGGTTGCCGAGGGTGACCCGGGCCGAGACATGGGACTCCCGGTAGATCCCCTCCTTGGCCAGCTCGATGGCCTGCCGGAGCATGGCCTCGGCGTTCGCGGTCTCGCCGCTCTCGATGCGCAGCTCCGTGACCGCCACGAGCGCCCGCGCCACCAGGCCTTTCAGCTCCGATCCCTGGGCGATCTCCAGGGCCTTGTCCGCCGCGGTCTTGGCCTCGTCGTAGCGGCCGAGGGCGCGGGAGGCCTCAGCCATGCCGAGGTGGGCGATGATCACGAACGGCTTCGTGATGGGCCGCTTCGCGGCGCGGCGGAAATACTCGAGGGCCAGCTCCGGATCGCTCTGCGCCTCCATGATCTTGCCGATCTGCACTTCCTTGAAGCCGGCCATCTGCTCGCGCCGGGCGGCGTTGTCGAGCGCCAGCCCCTCCGCCAGCTCGCGGTAGGCGGCGGCATAGTCGCCGCGCGAGAACAGGACCATGCTGAGGTCCTGCCGCAGCTGGGTCACGCTCGCGGCGGAGAACTCCTCGGGGCGGGCGAGTGCGCCGCGGAGCAGACGCTCCGCCTCCCGCGAGCCCGAGTCGGCGGTGGTGTAGCTGTCGGCCAGCGTGGCGATGCAGTATGCGATCGCCACCGGCTCGCGGCTGGCCTCGGCGATGCGCAACGCCTCTTCCGCGAGCGCCCTCATCCGGGTGAGCGTTGCGGGGACACGGATCGCATCCGCCTGGGTGGCCATGGCTACGGCAACCGCCGCGTCGTCGCCGGTCGCCTCCGCGATGTCCAAGGCGATGGTGGCGAGGCGGAGGTCCGAACGCCCTGCTCCGGCCCGCCCGACGTGGATCGCGCGGAGGGTGAGCCGGCGCGCCAGCGACGGCGTGATCAGCTCGGGAGCGGAGGCCAGCAGCGCCGTGACCTCGGCGTCGGTCTTCGCCGCGACGATGCGGTCGATGAGCGCCTCTTCGGCCAGGCGCATGTCCAGGATCAGCCAGCCGCCGTCGCGGCGCTCGAGCAGGAACGTTCGCTGGTCCAGACTCTCGTTCACCACGCCGCTCCTGTGCGCCGTCCGCACGAGGTGCGCCTTCATCTCGATCGTGGCCTGCTTCTCGTCCTGGTGCACGAGCCGGAGATGCATGCTGCGGTACTCGAAGCAGCGGAGCGCGACGTCGTTCCGGACGTCGTTGCGCAGCATGGTCGGGGCGTCGGGACTGACCATGGCGGCGGCGCGCGCGCTGTCCCCGCCGGTCTCGGCGTAGATGAAATCGCGCACGGTCTCCTCGGGCATCTCCGCGGCGAACGAGGAGAAGGCGAGCGCCAGCAGCGCGCTGAGGGCGAGTTTCATTGGGAGCCTGCTCCGTTGATACGGAAGCGGCGGACGGAACGTTTGCCCTACGACGCCAGCGGCGGCAGCGAGGCCATGAGCGCGCGGAAGCGCGGGTGCTCGCGCAGGCGCACCAGATCGGGATCGCGCTCGAGCCACTCGCGGTAGGTGTAGCCGCCGCGGACCGCGGCTTCGATCGCGTCCAGGGCCCGGTCGATGGCGCCGTCGAGGGCGAAGACGCACGCGGAGTTGTAGAGCGTGCAGACGTCCTCCCGATCGATGGCGAAGGCGCGGTCGATGCGCGTGAGCGCCTCCGTGCGCTCGCCGAGGGCGTACCAGGCCTCGGCGTTCATGCACAGCGCGCGGACGTCGTCGGGTCGGAGATCGAGGCGCCGCTGGGTGAGCTCGCGCGTGCGCAGGGCGGCGTTGTGGCGGTCGCTCTCCCGGCCGAGGGCGTAGTAGACCTGCAGGAGCATGGTCGGGGTCTGGTAGTCGTCAGGGCGGATGGCCGCGGCGCGCTCGAGATGAGCGACGGCGGCCTCGCTGCGGCCGAGGGTCCAGAGCAGGCGGCCGAAGAGGCAGTGGGCGTCGAAGGAGCGCGGATCGAGGGCGATGGCGGTCTCGAACTCGTCGGTGGCCTCGTCGTAGCGTCCGCCGAGGACGAGCGCCTGCCCGCGCGAGGTATGGGCCTCGGCGAGCGACGGGTCGAGCTCCACGGCCCGGCGGCTGGCCTCGTCCGCGCCGGCGCGCAGCGCCTCGTCGCGCACGTGATAGAGGTAGAGATCGGCCATGGCGTCGGCGATGCCGCACCAGCCGAGGGCGAACGACGGCTGCAGAGCGACGGCCTCGGCGTAGAGCTGGCGCGCGGCCTCGAGGGTGCGGCGCACCTCCTGGTAGAAGAGCTGCCGTCCCTTGAGATAAAGCTCCCACGCCGCCAGCTCCGCGCGCGGACGGCGATGGATCGCGGCCTGCTCGCCCTCGCCGAGAACGCCGAGGAGGGCGGTGGCGGCCTGCTCGGCGATGTTCTCCTGGACGGCGAAGACGTCGCGGGCGTCGCGGTCGTAGCGATCGCTCCAGACGCTCACGCCCGTAGCCACGTCGACGAGATGGACGCTCACGCGCATGCGCGCGCCGGAGGTACGCACGCTGCCCTCGAGCACGTGGGCGACGCCGAGGCGGCGGCCGGCGGCGCGGGGATCGGCGCCGTCGCGCGCGGCCTCGCTGGACGACTTGCGCGACACGACCTCCAGCCCGGCGACCTTGGTCAGAGCGTTGATGATCTCGTCCGCGAGCCCCTCGCAGAACCAGCCGTGATCGCGCTCGGGGGAGAGGTCGGCGAAGGGGAGGACGGCGACGGACGCGCGGCGGATCGCGGGAGCCGCCGGAACATCGGCCTCGACGTCGGCGATGAAGACGAAGCCTTTGCCGTAGATGGTGCGGATGAAGCGCGGCTCGGAGGAGGAGTCGCCGAGAAGGCGGCGGAGATCGCGGATGACCCGGGTGAGGGCGGACTCGGAGACGTGGCGCTCCTCCCACAGCCGGTCGAGGAGCTCCTCCTTCGGGACGACCCGGTCGCGGTTCTGGACGAGGTACGAGAGGACGCCGAGGACTTTCGGCTCCGCGTGCAGCTCCTGCCTGCCGCGAAGGAGGACGTGACGGTCGGAGTCGAGCGAGTAGTCGGCGAAGCGCAGCATCCCCGTGTCCACCTTGATCTTGCCAGATTCTCCTCAGGATTCCACGGCCGCGAGGACCGATCTTCCGGGCATGAACATCTTCGATCTCGCCACTTGGCTCACCTTGGGGTGCATCCCCGCCTTCCTGCTGCTCGACGTGGCCTACCGGGCCCGGCGCTTCGAGACTCCGCGCTACTGGCGCGTCCGGGCCCTGATCGTGACGCTGCTGGTCGTCGCGCTGTCGTTCGTCGTGCCCATGTTCTGGTCACGGCTCATCGGCGAGCGCACGCTCCTGAAGCTGGTTCCCTTAGGCACCTGGGGCGGCGCGGCCGTGGGCGTCCTGGTCTACCAGTTCTTCCACTACTGGTATCACCGCGCCGTGCACCGGTCCGACTTTCTGTTCCGCTGGGTGCACCAGATGCACCATAGCGTAGAGGGAATCGACGCCTTCGGCGCGTACTACCTCTCTCCGCTGGACGCCCTCGGCTTCGGCTCGATCGCCAGCCTGGTGTTCTTCCCGCTCCTCGGCGTGTCGATGGAGGCGGGCGTGGTCGCGACGCTGCTCCTCACCTTCGCGGCCATGTTCCAGCACGCGAACATCCGCACCCCGCGCTGGCTCGGCTACCTCATCCAGCGCCCGGAGAGCCACGGCATCCACCACGAGCGCGGCGTGCACCGGTACAACTACTGCGATCTGCCTCTGTGGGACATCGTCTTCGGCACGTTCCGGAATCCGGCAGAGTTCGACCGCCAGTGCGGGTACTACGACGGTGCGTCGTCGCGGATCGGGGAGATGTTGTTGGGGAGGGATGTGACGACTAAGCCGGCCGCCGCTCCAGAACCATCTTCATCCCATATTTCGGCCGCAGCGTGATCGACGCGAACGGCTCCACCGGGTGGCCTGGCGCGAGTGTCAAGCGAAAGCGCCGGGCCACCGCGGCGAGGAGGAGCGTCCCCTCCATCAACGCGAACGAGTTCCCGATGCAGCGGCGCGGGCCGCCGCCGAAGGGGATGTAGCCGAAGGACGGAAGGCTCTTGGTGAACTCCGGCGTCCAGCGGTCGGGGTCGAAGCGCAGCGGGTCGGGGTACCAGCGCGGGTCGCGATGGATGATCCAAGGCATCATGAACAGGGTCGATCCGGCGGGGACGTGGTACCCGCCGATCTCGCAGTCCTCGAGGGCCTCGCGCCCGAATCCGTACGCAGGCGGGTAGAGGCGCATGGCCTCGGTGACGATGCGCCTGGTGTACTCGAGCCGCTCGAAGTCCTCCGCCCGCGGCGGCTGGCCGTGCAGCACTTCCTCGAGCTCCGCCTCGAGGCGCTCGACGACTTCCGGATGCTGCGAGAGCAGATACAACGTCCAGGAGAGGGCGATGGCGGTGGTCTCGTGGCCGGCGAGGAAGAGGGTGATGGCCTCGTCGCGGAGCTGCTTGTCGCTCATCGGCTCGCCCGCCTCGTCCCGGGCCTCGAGGAGCATGGAGAGGAGATCGTCTCCGCGCTCGCCCGAGGCGCGGCGTTCGTGGATGAAGCCGTAGATCAGGCGATCGAGCTCCCGGATGGACTTTTTGTATTTGAGGTTCGACGGGATGGGCATCCAGCCGGGAATCTTCAGCGGGCGCCGGAAGCGGATGGCGATCTGCTCGATGGTGACGTTGAACGCGTCCCCGACTTTTTGCGTGTCCTCGGCGTTCATGGCCGCGCCGAAGAGGGCGCGCACGACGATCTCCATGGTCACGTGCATCATGTCGGCGTGGACGTCGCGGGTCTCGCCGGCGCGCCAGCCGTCCAGCATCCGCTCCGCGCACTCGACCATGATCCGGCCGTAGGCGGTGATGCGGTCGCGATGGAACGCGGGCTGGATGAGCTTGCGCTGCTGCACCCAGTGCGCGCCTTCGCTGGTGAGGAGACCGCTGCCGAAGATGGCCGTGACGTGGCGCCAGAAGAAGCGGTGCTTGACGAAGTTGCGGTGATTGGTGACGAGGACGGTCTCGAGGAGATCGGGATGGCTGAGCAGGTAGGATCGCCAGCCGGCCAGGGAGAGCTGGACGACGTCGCCGTACTCGCGCTGGCAGCGCGGATAGAAGTTGAGGAGGTCGCGCAGCTCGGGAAGATGCCCGAGGAGGAAGTGCCCCGGCGGGCTGGGCGGGAGGTGGGGGAGCGGTTTCGCCTGGGCTGCAACCGTCATTGGTTCTTCCTCAGTTGTCTGAAAGCGTCATATTTTACGCGCTGGAGGGAATCTCGGATGCCTGAAGCGCAACACATCACCGCCCCCCGGCCCGGCGACGTCCTCGTGCTCGTGGGCACCATGAAGGGCGCGTTTCTCTTCCGCGCGGACCCGAGGCGCGGGACGTGGGAGATGGGCGGCCCATACTTTCCCGGCAGCGCGGTGTACGCGCTGGCGTACGACAAGCGCGCGGGGCGGCAGCGCCTGTGGGCGGGCCCGCAGAGCATGCACTGGGGCGCGCTGCTGCGCTCGAGCGACGACTTCGGGCAGAGCTGGACGAATCCGGAAGAGGCGAACGTGAAGTTCCCCGAGGCCACGGACGCGGCGCTGAAGAACATCTGGCAGATCGTTCCAGGTCACGACCCGAACACGCTGCATTGCGGCGTCGAGCCGGCGGCGCTTTTCACCTCGCGCGATGCCGGAGAGACGTGGTCGCTCGAGGAAAACCTCTGGAACCACCCGCAGCGGCCGCGATGGGAGCCGGGCGGGGGCGGGCTGTGCCTGCACACGATCCTCGTCGATCCCGAGGACGCGAAGCGCATCCGCATCGCCGTCTCGACCGCCGGCATGTACGTGACCGAGGACGGCGGCGCGACCTGGCGGCCGTCGAACGAGGGCGTGCGCGCCGACTTCCTGCCGGAGAAGTACCCCGAGTTCGGGCAGTGCGTGCACAAGGTCGTGCAGTCGCGGCAGCGGCCGGAGCGGATGTACCTGCAGAACCACTGGGGCCTCTACCGCAGCGACGACCGCGGCGAGAGCTGGACGGACATCGCCAACGGCGTGCCGTCCGACTTCGGCTTCGCCGCGGCCATTCATCCCGAGGATCCCGACTGCGCCTGGATCGTGCCGCTGGAGTCGGACGGGTTCCGCTGCACGCCCGAGGGCAAGCTGCGCGTGTATCGCACGCGCAACGCGGGCGCGAGCTGGGAAGGGATGAGCGCCGGACTGCCGCAGGAGCACGCCTTCGAGACCGTGCTGCGCGACGCGATGAGCACCGACTCGCTCGCGCCGGTGGGCGTCTACTTCGGCACGCGCAGCGGCAAGGTCTTCGCGTCCGCCGACGAAGGCGAGAGCTGGACGACGCTCGCCGACGGACTCCCGCCGGTCGTGGCGGTGAAGACGGCGGTGGTGTGATGCTGACCTTCGTCATCTCCGGCCCCTTGCGCGAGCTGGCGGGCAACCGCGGCGAGGTGCGCGTCGACGGATCGGCCGCGTCCGTCGCGGACGCGCTGTCGCTGCTCTGGACGGAGTGGCCCGCCTTCCGCGACCGCGTGGTCAACGAGCGCGGCGAGATCCGCCAGCACATCAACGTCTTCGTCGACGGCGAGAGCATCCGCTACTCCGGCGGCTTCGCCACGCCGGTGCGGGAGGGAGCAGAGATCGTGATTCTGCCGGCGCTCAGCGGGGGGTAAACGGAGCAGGTGAAGGATGAAGGCAGAGGGCAGAAGGCAGAAGGCAGAGGGCAGATGAATGAAGAGGTTCGAGGGAAGAGGGAAGAAGCCACCGAACGGGTGTGGTGGATCTCTTCCCTCTTCCCTCTTCCCTCTTCATTCGAACCTCTTCATTCATCATCCTTCTGCCTTCTGCCTTCTGCCTTCTGCCTTCTGCCCTCTGCCTTCTGCCCTCTGCCTTTACCTGCCCCCTGCCCCCTGCGCCCTAATCACCGCACCACGTGCCACCCCGTCTGCCGCCCGGCGAGGTACGTCACCTTCTTCCCGTCGAACACCGCTGACTGCTCGAGCTTGATCTGCACGAGCTGGTCGTTCCACTCCGGGACGGGCACCTTCACGTTGCCCTCGATCGCGTAGCCCGTGCTCGGGCGCAGCTTCCAGTCGCCGATGACCGGCGTCGGGCCCTGGTTGTCCCAGAAGCCGACGATGGTACCGGGCGCGTGGCCGAAGAAGCCGAGCGGGTGGGTGTAGATGCTGGCGGTGATGCGCTCCTTCTCCACGGCGGCGCGCGTCGCGGCCAGGATCTCGTTGCCGGAGCGGCCGGTGACGAACTCGCCGGTGAGGATGTCCTGCCAGCGGTTCCCGGTGGCGAGCGCGCGGCGGAGTCCCTCCGGCACCTCGTCCTCGCCGGCGCGCAGGACATAGCCCATCTCCTGCGTGTCCGTGTTGAGGCGGAGGTAGGTGATGCCCACGTCCGTGTGCAGGACGTCGCCGCGCTGGATCACGCCAGAGATTCCGCAGAACGCCGTGTCCACGTTGCACGCGGCGCCGGGGCGCTGGATGTTCACGTAAGGCATGAACCAGATCGGCAGCCCGAGGTCGGCGTAGCGCTGGCGAATGTACCAGGCCACGTCATCGGTGGTCGTGACTCCCGGGGTGATGACCTTGCCCGAGAACGCCTCGGAGATCACCGACCGGGCCAGGGCGACGATGCTCGGCCAGGTCTCCAGCTCCTTCGCCGTCCGCGTCTCCAGCCAGCGCACCGCCAGATCCTGTGCGCTGACGAGACGCCCGCGCAGCTCGGGGGTGATCGAGGCCACCAGGCGCTCGTACAGCCCGTGGCTCAGCCCGTCGCCGAACGCCCAGTCGCGGCTGACGTTGATGCCGATCTTCTTCGGATTACGCTCGCGGAGCACCTCGCCGAGGCGCTTCCACTGCTCGTCGATGTTCCCGCCTTGCCAGGCCGCGTCGTAGAAGCCGGCGATCGGATAGCGGCTGACCGTGATCCGCTCCACCCCCTTCTCCGGCCCGCGGTCGTGCACCACCAGCATCGACAGCCGCCGCGCCGCGAACACCGGCTCCGGCACCATGGTCAGGTACACCGGATCCTCGGCATACTCGCGGTTGATGATCAGCCACAGATCGATCCCCGTCTCTCGCATCAGCGCGGGCAGGAGGTTGTCCAGCCGGTCCTTGAGCATCGCGTTGACGGCGTCCACGCGCGCCCGTTCCGGCAACACCGCCCCCGGCGCGGGGATGTAGCGCCCCTGATCCTGGGCGGGCGTGGGGAGGGCGGCGAGGAGGAGGGCGGTCAGGAGGAGTGCGCGCATGGCGCGGGGATTTTAGTATCGTGCCCCCGACGTGCCGCATGTCATCGCCATCGCCGGCCCGAACGGAGCAGGGAAAACGACGATCGCGGAGACCTTTCTGCGGGAGATGCTCGGCGTGCAGCATTACGTGAACGCCGACACGATCGCGCGCGGTCTGTCGCAGTTCGAGCCGCAGGCCGTCGCCATCGAGGCCGGGCGGCACAATCTGCGCAGGCTCGAGGAACTGGCCAGCGCCGGAGAGAGTTTCGCGTTCGAGACGACGCTGGCCGGGCGGGTGTATGCGTCTCGCATTCGAAAGTGGAAGGGGCAGGGATATCGATTCCTGCTCGGCTTCTTCTGGTTGCCGAACGTGGAGCTGGCGTTGGAGCGGGTGGCGAAGCGCGTGCAGAGCGGGGGGCACGGCATTCCCGCGGACGTCGTGCGCGTGCGGTATGAGCGGGGGCTGCGGAACTTCTTCGCGCTTTATCGCCCGCTGGCCGACGGGTGGGTCGTCTACGATAATTCCGGAGGTCGGCCGCGGGTCATCGCTCGCGGCGTTCGAAACGAAACACCGACTGTTGTGGAGAATGCAGCGTGGGAGAAATTCACGAAGAGCGCCCGGAGCTAGAGACCATCGAGGACCGCTTCTTCGATGAAGAGCGCGCCCTCGCCGCCATCGCGCGCGGCGTGCGCCGCGCGCTGTGGCGTCACAAGCAGCTCGGGGAGTCGATCGTGGTGTGGAAAGACGGGCGGGTCGTGGAGATCCCGCCCGAGGAGATTCCGGTCGATTCGCCGGATTGAGGGCGTCAGATCTTCTGCGCCGACTCGATCACCAGCTCTTCGCCGCCGCTGCAGTTGACGACTTTGCCCTTGACCTTCACGTTCGCGCCGCCGTCCTTGCCCAGCTTGAGGATGCTGGCCTTGGTCCCCTCGCCGCAGACGGTGTAGCTGCTGCCGTCGGAGGTGCGGAAGACGGTCTTGGCGGCGTCGCCGTCGCCGGTGGTGAGGATCGTGCCGGTGAGCTGGACCGCCTTGGCAGCGTGCTTGGCGTCGCAGCTCTTGCCGTCTCCGGCGAAGAGGGAGGTGGCGAGGAAGAGGGCGATGAGAATCATTGCCGTACGTTTCATGGGGGTTTGATCTCCTTTCGTGCGGGAAACATAGTCCTCACGGCCCGCCGAGTCTTGTCAGATCGGTGAACGGTTTGCGTCGTGGAGTGGCACGCGTTACGGCGAGCGCACGCTCCGCCGCTTCCCGCCGCCCGGCTGCTCGCTCTTCCAGAGCCGCAGCAGCTCGCGCAGGGCGGCGGGCGCATTTTGCGGAGTGGGCCTGCCGAGCTGATCGCGGCTGTTGACGCCGTGACAGGAGCCGCAGACCCGCACTTCGCCCGGCTGAAAGGTGAGCCAGTAGCGCTCGCGGACGACCGGCGTGCCCGCGGGGTCGGTGATCTGCCAGCTCATGGCCCGGCGCGCCGGAACGAGCGCGGCCGCCGAGCCGTCCGCGGCGATCTTCACCGCGCCGTGCGGGGCGGACGGGAGGGGCGGGTTCTTCGCCGCGGGATCATGCATGGTCCGGGCGAGGACGCGCCGGCCGGCTCGAGGGTCGGTGGTCCCGCCGATACCGCGGAGCTGGTCGGCCTGGAAGAACTGCATGTACGACACGTCGTACACCTTGCCGGCGGGCGGCGAGCCCGTCGTTCCACTCACGCGGAGGTTGTACGGCTGCTGCTTGTCGGCGACGTCGCGCGTGGTGACGTTGCGGGTGACGACGAGGGCGAGGTTCTTCGCGATGAGGTCCTGGCGGAACTTCGCCACGTCGACGCCTTCCTCGCGGAAGATCGCCGCCTCCGGCGCCTCGAGGCTCGACCTGCGCGGCACGGGACGCGGCCGGGAACGCACCTCTACCGGGCTCAGCTCCCACAGCTCGCCCGACCAGGTCACCAGCACGTCCGGATCCCAGTAGCTCACCGCCGTGTGGATGCCGGACGTCAGCGTCTGGCCGTCCAGGGTCTTGATGCGGAACGCGTAGCGCGACTTCGGTGCGGCACGGGTGCCCTCGTTGTCGTCGCCGCGCGACTCGCTGGTGTGGACGACCAGCAGCGCGCCGTTCGAGAGCGGCAGCGGATCGCGATAGTGCCCGGCCGCCGTCCCTCGGGGCGTCAGGTACTCGATGGCGATCTGGTCGGCGGGACGCGACGGCTCGGCGGTGAGGCCGACGATCTGCCCCGAGGCGTGGGTCTCGAACTCCGGCGCGTCGGTGCCGACGTAGCGGCCGGGTCGGGTCGGGTCTTCGCGGATCTGGAAGAAGTTGAGGATGTCGTTCGGATTGGCGCGGCCGCTGTTCGCGGCGATGAACTCGCGCAGCGCGCCGTCGTCGTTCATGCTGCGGTTGAAGTAGCCGTGCAGCTCGTGGCGTCCGACGTGATTCAGCGTCTCCTCGGCCGTCCCGTCTTCGTTGATCTCCCAGGGAAAGAAGTGGTTGATCGACAGCCCCTCGAGGTTCGTTCCCGCGAGGAGGTCAGTGCGCGAGCTGCGCGGCTCGGGGAAGACTTCGACGCGTTGATTCAGCCGGGCCGCGCCCGCGCTCTCGTCAGCGTAGTCGAACGTGCCGTAGGTGTTGCCGTCCTGCGCGTCGGCGTCGGCCTGCTGGTCGCGCTGCAGGTGGTCCCACCGCGTGAATACGATCCGGCCGAAGCTGTCGATGAAGGGGGAGAAGACGCCGGACGGCGCGTGGTTGAGCAGGCGCAGGTCGCCGGTGGCCTCGTCGAGGCTCCAGAGGCCGGTCACGGTCGGCGCCTCTTCATATTCGTCGAGCTGTGGATAGAGGTGGCGCGCGCCGCTGCGCGGCCGATCGGAGGTGAAGAGGATGCGGTCGTCCGTGCCGTAGAACGGGCTGACGTTGTTGTAGTCGGGCGGCTGGTGGGCGATCCGGCGGATGCGCGGCGTGTCGGCGGAACCAAGGCCGGTGACCTCGTAGATCTGCCAGTAGTAATCGTTCCACTCGTACTGCTTCGGCGCGCCCACGACCATGCTGAACAGCGCCTTCGTGCCGCTCCAGTGCACGGACGGCTCGCGCACGGCGATGGCGCCGGCGCCCTGTATCCCCTCCATGCCGAAGCCGGCGGCGCGGGTCAGATTCTTGAGGGTCCCGTCGGGATAGCGGATCCAGAGATCGCCGCCGCGCGGCGCGGAGTCGATCTGCCCGGAGTGATTGCCGAACGTCGAGGCCACGGTGGTGAAGTCGCCGGGCATCGGGACCTGGGTGACGAAGAGGATGGGATTCGAGATCGTCACCGCCAACGTCAGAACCGCAGCGAAACGCATGGCGGGATGATCGACCCTGGAGGCCGGAACGGGTGTGACCGGGCGCACGTAGAATCTGCGTCATGCGCGCCGCTCTCCTCGCCTTTCTTCTCCTCGCTCCACTCGCCGCGGCGGACTTGCGCCAGGACGTGCAAAAGTGGCGCATCGCCAATGAGGCGAAGATCGTCGGCGAGTTGCGCGACTTCCTGGCCATCCCGAACGTCGCCAGCGATACGCCGAACATCGAGAAGAACGCCTCCGCGCTCATGGAGCTGCTCCGCCGCCGCGGGATCGAGCCGCTTCTGCTGCGCGTCGAGGGCGCGCCGCCGGTCGTGTTCGGCGAGCTCCGCGCGCCGGGGGCGAAGGAGACGCTCGTCCTCTACGCCCATTACGACGGCCAGCCGGTCGACCGCGCCAAGTGGGCCGGCGATCCGTGGACGCCGGTCATGCGCACCGACTCGGTCGAGCGCGGCGGGAAGGAGATCGCCTGGAGCGACGCCCTGCGCAAGCTCGACCCGGAGTGGCGCCTCTTCGCACGCTCGGCCAGCGACGACAAGGCGCCGATCGTGGCCATGCTCGCCGCGCTCGACGCCTTGCGCGCCGCGAAGGTGCCGCTCCGCGTCAACGTGAAGTTCTTCTTCGAGGGTGAAGAGGAAGCCGGCTCCCCGCACCTGGGCGCCATCCTGGAGAAATACCGCGACCTCCTCGGCGCCGACCTCTGGCTCATCGCCGACGGTCCCGTGCACCAGAGCCGCCGCCTGCAGCTCTACTATGGCGTGCGCGGCGTCATGGGCCTGGAGCTGACCACGTACGGCCCCTCACGCCCGCTGCACAGCGGCCACTACGGCAATTGGGCGCCGAATCCCATCGTGACCATGACCCACCTCCTCGCGTCACTGCGCGACGAGGAGGGGAACATCCTCATCGACGGCTTTTCCGACGACGTGCGTCCGCTCACGGACGCCGAGCGCGCCGCGCTGGCCGAGCTGCCGCCCGTCGACGAGCAGCTCCGCCGCGAGCTCGCCCTCGGCCGCACCGAAGGAGGCGGCGCGCCGGTCGCGGAGCGCATCACCGTCCCGGCCCTGAACCTCCGCGGCATCCGCGGCGGCGGCGTCGGCGAGACCGCGGCGAACGTCATCAGCCCCGAGGCCACGGCGTCGATCGACTTCCGCCTCGTGCCGGACCAGACCCCGGCGCGCGTGCGCGAGAAAGTCGAGGCCCACCTCCGCGCGCGCGGCTACCACATCGTGCACGAGACCCCGGATGCCGAAACGCGCCGCAAGCACCCGAAGGTGGTGAAGCTCGAGTGGGAGCCCGGCTACCCCGCTGCGCGCGTCTCCCTCGACCACCCGCTGTCCGCCGCGATCGAGCGCCGCATCGAGGCCATGACCGGGCAGCAGCTGATCAAGCTCCCCACCCTCGGCGGCAGCGTCCCGCTCCACCTCTTCGGCACCGTCCTCCGTACTCCCGCGCTAGGAGTTCCGATCGTGAACCACGACAACAACCAGCACGGTGCGAACGAGAACCTCCGGCTGCAGAACCTGTGGGACGGGATCGAGGTGTTCGCGGCGGTTTTGGGCGGGAGGTGAGGGCGATCCGGTGAGATTCGAATGGGACGAAGAGAAGGCGGCGCGCAACCTAGCCAGGCACGGAGTCAGTTTCGAGGAGGCCGAGACTGTCTTCGCCGATAGCCTGGCGGGCATCGCTCCGGACCCGGATCATTCCATTGACGAGCTGAGGGAGATCATCGCCGGTCAATCCGCGGCCGGTCGACTGCTACTGGTATCCTTTACCGAAAGAGACGACGCAGTTCGGATTATCAGTGCGCGTCTCCTCACGCGCTCCGAGCGCAGACTGTATGAAGAAAAAAGATTCCCATGACGTCGATGACCTTCGGCCCGAATATGGACCGGAGCTCTTCGCGAACATGAAGCCGAACCGCTTCGCAGCGATGGATCTGAAGTTCAAAGGCAAGCGAACCGTTCTTCTCGACGAGGACGTAGCCGAGGTCTTCGACTCCCCGGAAGCGGTGAATACGGTGTTGCGCTCCGCAATCCGGGCGATGCGCGGCGCGGCGGGCAAGGCCAAGAGCACGCCGAAAACCAAGCGCCGCGCGTCCTGAGCTTCAAGCGCGCGCCCGCCGCGGCTTTGGCGCTCGTTGAGCACCGCATCCAAGAGTTCCGGAAACGGTCACGACTTCCCTCGGCATGACCCTCGACGGTCGGCGGCGCGATCTACCTGGTCGGCTTCCTCGGCGGGATGCGCGTGGAGATCGACCTGCCGAAGGTCTTCCGACGCGTGCCGGTGCTGCGCGGCTTCTCCGTCGGCCCGCGCTCGGCGTTCGAGGAGATGAACGCGGCCATCGAGCGCTGGCGGCTCGAGCCGGTCATCGACCGGGTCTTCGCGCACCACGAGCTGGCGGCCGCGCTCGAGTACATGGAGGCGGGCGCGCAGTTCGGGAAGATCGCGTTGCGGATCTAACTCCTCAACTGCCGGATCCCGAACACCACCACGAACAGCCCCAGCGCGACCACGTCGAGCGGCACGTGCGTCCGCTCCACGGTCTCGATGACCCACGGCGGCGGGACGTGCGGGCGCTGGTCGGCACTACGCGCGAAGAACAGGTCGTCGGTGCCGGGGCGGGGGGTGGCGGTGTCGTGGAAGAAGGTCAGGCGCGCGTTCGCGGGAATCGGGACGGACGTGGCGACGGTGAGGTCGGTGCGCGATTTCGCGTCGAGCTGGTCGGACCACAGCAGCTCGCCCTGCCACGGCTTCTCGCCGACTGTGCCGGCGACGCGCTCGGGTCCGAGGAACCAGACGCGCAGGGAACGGCGGGGCGGGGAGAGGACCTGGGACTCGCGCTGCGAGGCGGGCTCGCGGTAGGGGAAGAACGGGCGGTCGGTGGTGAAGGACATCTTCACGGCCGAGGTCTGGGCGGCGATGTCGGACTGACTCTTGTCGATCTTGAAGGCGCTGATGATCCAGCGCTGTTTCACGTAGACGTCGAGCCAGGCGGCGAGATCGGGCGTCGTCGCGTAGCCGTTCGTCGACAGCCACTCGGTCAGGGCCTTGGTGTCGGTGGCGTCGAGGATGGCGGCGTCATAGCCGGCGACTTTCTGGGTGGAGAGGACTTCCACCGGCGCCGCGCCGGTCGTGGCCTCGCCCCTGTGCCGGAAGATGAGGAAGGGCATGAACACGAGCGGCGTCCAGTCGATCCGGTTGCGGATGGTGCGCACGCTCTTCCGCGCGGTCATCGTGGTCAGGGTGTCGAAGATGGCGTCGTCGACCGCCGCCAGTTTCGGCGCGGTGGGCGTCGGCACGAGGAAGCCGAAGTCCTTGGCCTTGCCCTCGAACGTGGCCCGGCGGATGAAGTGCTCGGTCTTCGCAGCCGGGTCCCAGACGATGACCGCCGACTCCTCGACGACGTCGATGCGCTGGAGCTCGGGCGGGGCGGGAGCGCAGGCGAGGGCGGGCGGCACGATCGCGAGGGACGCGATCAGGAGGAGCGCGAAACGGGAAGGCATGAGAAATTGTAGGCGTGGAACAGCTGGCGCTGAGAGTCCTGCAGCTCGGGGTGATCGCGGTGGTGATCGCGGCGACGACCCATCGGCAGTTCGATCTCGACCGTTTTCTCGTGACGAAGGAGCTGGTGCTGCACGTGACCGCGGCCCTCGCGGGCCTGCTCACGCTGCGCGTGCCGCGGCGTTTCGGCGCGGTCGATCTGCTGCTGATCCTCTATCTGGTGCTCAGCGCCGTCTCGGCGATCTTCGCCACGAATCCGTGGCTGGCCGCGCGCGCGCTGGCGATCAGCGTGTCGGGGGTGGTGCTCTTCTGGTCCGCGCGCGCGCTGCGTGACGCCGGCCTGGCCCGCCCGCTCCTCGGCACGCTGGCGTTCGCGGTCGTCCTCGCCGCGGCGTCCTCGCTGCTGCAGGCGTACGGCGTCTGGATCGACCTCTTCTCGACCAACCGCGCGCCTGGCGGGACGCTGGGGAACCGCAACTTCGTCGCCCACGCGGCCGCGTTCGGGATGCCGGTGCTGCTGTACGTGACGCTCAGCGCGCAGCGGCGCCTGACCTTCGTTCTCGGCGCGCTCGGTGTATTGATCACCACCGCCGCGCTGGTGCTGACGCGCTCGCGCGCGGCGTGGCTCGCGTTCGGGATCATGGCGGTGGTCTTCCTGGTGACGGCGTGGCGCGCGCGACTCGTGGCGATCGTTCTCTTCGCAGGCGCCGGCGTCGCCGCCGCGCTGCTCCTCCCGAACGCGCTCCGCTGGCGCAGCGACAACCCGTATCTCGACTCCGTCACGGGCGTGGTCAATTACCAGGAAGGCAGCGGGCGCGGGCGCCTCGTTCAGTACGAGCGCTCGCTGCGCATGGCCGCGGCCTCGCCGCTCCTCGGCGTCGGGCCGGGGAACTGGGCGGTGGAGTACCCGGAGCACGCCCGGCGCAACGATCCGTCCATGGATCCGTCGGAGCCGGGGATGACCTTCAACCCCTGGCCGAGCAGCGACTGGGTGGCGTTCGCGTCCGAGCGCGGCTTGGCCGCCGCGGCCCTCCTGGCGATCGCCTTTGCCATGCTCGCCTGGACCGGGCTGCGGCGGGTGCGCGATCCGGAGGAGGGGCTGGCCTCGGCGACGCTCGTGGCGACGCTCGTCGCGGCCGGCGTGGCCGGCGCGTTCGATGCGGTACTGCTCCTGGCCTTGCCGGCGATGCTGGTGTGGACGGCGCTCGGGGCGTTGGCTCCACCGACTGAGGGATGGTCATCGCGCAGCGTGATCGTCCTGCTGGCGATCGTGTCACTGGCCGGCGCGGTGCGCAGCGCGACGCAGATCACATCGATGGAGCTGTACACGCGCGGCGCGTACAAACGCGCGGCGCAGGTCGATCCGGGGAACTATCGCGCCCACAAACGGCTGGGACACACACGCGCGGCGCGGGATCTCTACCCGCACGCGCGGTAACGTGGAGCGGCGGGCTCTCAGCCCGCCGAGAGG
>JBIOTX010000041.1:0-26968 GCA_044866315.1 Thermoanaerobaculia bacterium
AACGGCGAGAGGACGATGGCCGCGGCGGCGATGCGCACCTTGTCGATCGACACCAGCGCGGCCAGGCGCTCGCCCAGCATCCGGTTCCCCACCTGATCGTGGTTCTGCGCGGAGATCACGAACTGCGCGCCGCTGGTGGTCTTCGGCTTCAGCCCGTACTTGCGCCCGCGGTAGACGGAGTGCTGGCCGACGTAGAGGTAGCCGGTCGCGTAGACGCGCGCCAGCTCGCTGACCTTGCCGGAGAAGCCCTGGTAGTAGCCGTCGCGCTCACCGGTGAGGAGCACGTGCAGCGCGTGATGGAAGTCGTCAGCCCACTGCGAGTCGAAGCCGAGGCCGAAGTCGTCCTTCGACGTGATCACGCGCGGGTCATTGAGATCGCTCTCGGCGATGGCGTAGATCCGCCGGCCGAGGTCCCTGGCCCGGTCGTGCACCGCCGCGACGAGGTCCTGCAGGAACGGCTCGGCGGAGTGATCGACGATGGCGTGCACGGCGTCCACGCGCAGGCCGTCGACGTGAAACTCGTCGATCCACTGCAGGGCGTTGTGGATGAAGTACCAACGCACGTCGTCGCTGTATGGGCCGTCGAAGTTGAGGGCCAGCCCCCACGGCGTCTTGTAGCGGTCCGTAAAGTACGGGCCGTACTCGGAGAGGTAGTTCCCTTCGGGACCGAGGTGGTTGTAGACCACGTCCAGGAGGAGGGCCAGGCCGCGCTGGTGACAGGCGTCGACGAGCCGCTTGAGCGAGCGCGCGCCGCCGTACGAATTCTGGGCCGCACCGACGTACGTGCCGTCGTAGCCCCAGTTCCGCCCGCCGGGGAACTGCGCGATCGGCAGGAGCTCGATGGCGGTGACGCCGAGCTCCCTGAGCGCATCGAGGCGCGGGATGATGGCGTCGAAGGTCCCTTCCGGGGTGAATGTGCCGACGTGCAGCTCGTAGACGACGTAGTCCTCGAGGGCAACGCCGGTCCAGCCCTGGTCGTGCCACGCGAAGTCGCGGCCGACGATCTCCGACGCCGCGTGCACGCCGTCCGGTTGGGAGCGCGAGGCGGGGTCCGGTCGCTCCGTCCCCCCGTCGAGCACGAACAGATACCGCATCCCCTCGGCGCAGTCGTCGACGACGGCCTCGTGATACCCGTCGGCCATCTTCTGGAGGGACACGCGGCGGTCCTGCGGCGCGACGATGTGCAGCTCGACCCGCTCGCGCTTCGGGGCCCAGACCCGGAACACGCAGCGGCCATCCTCGAGCAGGTCCGCGCCGAGGGGGACCCCGAACGGCGCGGGATAGGGGAACTCCCCCTCGCCTGCCGGCGGAAAGGTCTCCCGTCCCGGAATGGCGGACGCATCGAGGTTGGCGTGATCACGCAAGCGCCGGCTCCGGCTCCTCTTCCATCACTTCTCGAGCCTCGGCGCCGTCTTCGTCGGACGACATCAGGAACACCGCGCCGAGGGGCGGCAGGGTCAGGGTGAGCGACCACTTGCGCCCGTGCAGGGGAATCGGCGCGGCGTCGAGGCCGCCCATGTTCCCCTGCGCGCTGCCGCCGTACAGCGCGGCGTCGCTGTTGAGGATCTCCCGCCAGTGCCCGCCGCGGGGCACGCCGATCTGGTAGTTGTACCGCGGGATGGGGGTGAAGTTGAGGGCGATGGCAACCAGCTCGTCCGGCCGCGACTTCGACCGCCGCAGCACGCTGGCGATGCTGTTGTCGGTATCGCAGCAGTCGATCCACTCGAAGCCTTCCGGCGACATGTCCAGCTCGTGCAGGGCGGGGATGTCGCGGTAGGCCTTGTTGAGGTCTTCCAGCCAGCGATTCAGCCCCGCGTTCAGCGGCTGGTCGAGGAGATGCCAGTCCAGGCTGGTGTCGTGGTTCCACTCCCGCCACTGGCCGATCTCGCCGCCCATGAACAGCAGCTTCTTGCCCGGGTTCGCGTACATGTGGGCGAAGAGCAGGCGCAGGTTGGCGAAGCTCCGCCACTCGTCGCCGGGCATCTTCCCGATCAGCGAGCCCTTGCCGTGCACCACCTCGTCGTGCGAGAGCGGCAGCACGAAGTTCTCCGTGAAGGCGTACATCATCCGGAAGGTGAGGTCGTTGTGGTGGAAGCGGCGGTGGATGGGATCTTTCGAGAAGTAGCGCAGGGTGTCGTGCATCCACCCCATGTCCCACTTCATGCCGAAGCCGAGGCCGCCGATGTAGGTCGGCCGCGAGACCATGGGCCAGGCCGTCGACTCCTCGGCGATGACCTGCACGTCCGGATGGACCTTGTAGACATCCTCGTTGAGCCGGCGCAGGAAGGAGATGGCCTCGACGTTCTCCCGTCCGCCGAACTCGTTCGGGATCCACTCGCCGGCCTTGCGCGAGTAGTCGAGGTAGAGCATCGACGCCACCGCGTCCACGCGCAGGCCGTCGGTGTGGTACTCGCCCAGCCAGTACAGCGCGCTGGAGAGCAGGAACGAGCGCACCTCGTTGCGGCCGTAGTTGAAGATCAGCGAGCTCCAGTCGGGATGGAAGCCCTTGCGCGGATCGGAATGCTCGTACAGGTGCGTGCCGTCGAAGTACGACAGGCCGTGCTCGTCGGTCGGAAAATGCGACGGCACCCAGTCCAGGATTACGCCGATGTTGTTCTGGTGCAGGACGTCGATCAGGTACTTCAGATCCTGTGGTGTGCCGTAGCGGCTCGTCGGCGCGAAGTAGCCGGTGACCTGGTAGCCCCAGGAGCCATAGAACGGATGTTCCATCACCGGCAGCAGCTCGACGTGAGTGAAGTTCATCTTCTTCACGTACTCCGCGAGCGGCTCGGCCATCTCGCGGTAGCTCATGAAGCGCCACTCCTTGCCGTCGCCGGAGGGCACGCGCCGCCACGAGCCGAGGTGGACCTCGTAGATCGAGAGCGGCGCCTCGAAGCTGTTGCGCGCGCGGCGCGCGTGCATCCACTCGTCGTCGTTCCACTGGTAGTCGAGGCTCCAGACGATCGACGCCGTCTTCGGCGAGGTCTCGTGATGCACGCCGAGGGGATCGGCCTTGTCGACGCGATAGCCGTTCACGCGGGAGTGGATGCGGTACTTGTAGACCGCGCCCTGGCCGAGGTCGGGCACGAAGCCTTCCCAGATTCCGGAGGCGCCGCGGAGCTCGAGGCGATGCGTGCTGTCGTCCCAGCCGTTGAAGTCGCCGATGACGCTCACCCGCTCGGCGTTCGGCGCCCAGACCCCGAAGACCACGCCGCCGGGCACGATGTGCGCGCCGAGCTTCTCCCACAGCTTGTGATGCGTTCCCTCGTTGAAGAGATGGAAGTCCCAGTCGGTGAGGAGAGAAGCCGGCGGCGTTTCCACCGGCGCGATCTGATCGATGGTGTGCTCGCGGATGGCGGCGGGGTCGACGTGGACCGTCACGTTCGGGACGACGTCCGCGCCGACCGCCTGGAGCTCTTCCGTGACTTTCTGTGCGGGGCTCTTTTTCTTCGTCGTGGTGCGCCGCTTCGTTCCTGACTCACCCTTCTTTCGGACTGCCATCAACCTTCCTTCTGCACGCGACCTCGGACGTTATCGCCCCGCCGCGATCAGAAGCAAGGCGCGCGCCTCAGTGAAGCGAGGGCCACAGCACCCGCGTGCCGAGCGCCTCCGCGGATGGCGGGTCGATATTCGTCAGCACGACCACCGTCGAGTCGCCGTCGCTCTGCAGCAGGCAGTTCAGTCCCGGCGCGCCGCCCGCCAGGGCCACCGACGCCGTGTCCCCCAGCACCCAGCGCGACCAGGTCGCATCGGCGAGCTTGTGCTGGCGCAGCGCGCGGTCGAAGAGGAAGAGGTCGCGCACCGTGGAGTGGCTGCCGCCGTCGGACGCGCCGCGCACGGGAAGGCGGAGCACGTTCTCGCGAAGCTCCGTGCCGGGACGGCCGCCGGGCAGGATCTTCGTGTGGCCGATGGCCACGTCGGGAACGAGGCGGTCGGCCTCGAAGAAGCCGGAGGACTTCATCCCCGCCGGGTCGAAGATGTGGCGCTGCACGTAGTCGTAGTAGCTCTCGCCGCTGACGGCCTCGATGATCGCGCCGAGGACGATGTAGCCGTAGTTCGAGTAGCGCTGGCTCGTGCCCGGCTCGAAGCGCAGCGGATCGTCGGCGAAGACGGGGATGTAGTCGCCGATCGAGCGGAACTTCAACCGCGAGGAGTTGAAGTACTCGGGCGTGAACACGTCGCCGAGGCCGGAGGTGTGGCGGACGAGCTGCTCGATGGTGATCCGGTCGCGCACGTCCTTGTTCGGGTAGTCCGGCAGGTGCGTGCCGATCGTGTCGGTGAGCTTCAGCTTCCCGGCCTGCGCGAGCTGGGCGATGGCCACCTTGGTGAAGTCCTTCGAGTTCGAGCCGACGTCGAAGCGGGTCCGGATCGTGTTCGGCACCTTGAAGCGCTGGCTGGCGAAGCCGTAGGCCTTCTCGAACCAGATCTCGTCGCCCTTGGCGACGAGGACCGCGCCGGAGAAGCCATCGAGCTTTCGCAGATACTCGTCGAGCGCCTTCACGTACGCCTCGCGGCCTACGGACGCGCGCGCATGGAACGGCGGCAGCGGCGGACCGTCGTCCTGGCCTTCGCCGACGTCGATGCCGAGCATTGAGATGCGATGCGGCGGTGCGGGCTCGAAGCCGAAGGTGAGCTGCAGCGGCTCGCCGCGCTCCGGCCGCACGCCGAGACGCACCTCGCCGTTGCGGAGACGCACGTCGACAACTTCCAGCCGGCCGTGCCGCTCCCAGATCTGGGCAAACATCTGCCGGCGCTCGTCCGCGCTGCGGCGCTCGAGCAGCCCCGGCGCGTAGCTGGATTGCGCGAACGCCTCGAGCGTCTCGGCCTTGCCGCTGTTGTAGGCCTGGATCCAGGCCATCGCGCGCTCTTCGCGCTCCCGCGTCTGCGCGGCTGCGGTGAGAGTGAGAAGGAGAAACAGAATCAACTTTCGCATGATGCGAAGTTGTACGGCGGGGCTGTGAAGATCTAATGAAGTTGGGCGAGGATCCGCCGCACGGTCGGATCCTTCCGCGCCTCGTCCAGCGTCAGCCGAAAGCGCTGCTTCCAGCTCTCCTCCGGCACGCCCGGCACGTTCTGCGGCTCGGTCTCGCCCCAGAGGTCCTCCAGGTTGACGAGCACGAGCTCGGCGGGACTCTTCGCCAGATACGTGAGGATGGCCTCGAACGCCTCCTCGCGCTCCTTCACGCCGAACTGCTTCTGGATCCGGCGGCGCAGGTTCGCCCGGGCCTCGTGGGTCTTGCGCGCGCCGGCTTCGTCGAGCAGACCGCGGGCGAGGCGGTCCCCGATGTCCTTTCCCGTCCAGAAGGCGGCGAAGGGCGGCATGTCGTGCGTGTTCACGCTGGCCACGCTCATCGCCGGCGGGGTGCGCAGCACGCGATCGTCATCCTTGAATTCGTACTGCGCGACGAACATCCGCCGGAAGCCATACCGATTCATCAGCTCGGGCACTTCCTTCGGCACGGTGCCGAGGTCCTCGCCGACGATCGTGCACCCATGGCGCGCCGCCTCCTCGGCCACGATCGAGAACAGCTCTTCCTCCGGATACCGGACGTACCTGCCCTCGGTCGCCTCCGCGTCGTCGGGAATCCAGTAGAGGCGATAGAGGCCCATCACGTGATCGATGCGCAGGATCGTGGCGTGGCGCGCGTGATGGGCGATCGCGGCGCGAAAGTATTGAAAGCGATCGGCGCGCATGGCCTCGGGATCGAGCGGCGGGAAGCCCCAGTTCTGCCCCTTGGTGAAGAACGCATCCGGCGGCGCGCCGACGGCGAACCCCTTGGCGAAGAGGTGCGGGTAGCGCTTCACGTCGTCGCCCTCGGGATGCACGCCGATGGGAAAGTCGAGATACAGCGGGACGCGCTCGGCGACGGCGCTCACGTCGCCGTACTCGGGGTTCCAGCGCAGGCGCGTGGACGGCGAGTACGGGCTGCGCTCGCCCGGCACCGGCTCGAGGATCGGCAGCGTGGCCACGAAGCCCGCGCCGAGGTCGCGCGCCCAGTTCCACCAGGCCTCGAGTCCGGCCAGACCTCCGTCGATCGCGTGCAGCGGAATGAGGATTCCCCAGGAGCGACCCATCAGCCGCGAATCTGCAGCATCTGCGCCGCGATGCTGATGGCGATTTCCTGCGGATGATTCGAGCCGATCTCCAGGCCGATGGGACAGAAGAACGCGCGCTGGGCCTCGTCCGGCAGACCCGCGTCGCGGATGTCCTGGCGCAGCCGCTTCGCCTTGGCGTTGCTGCCGATCACGCCGAGGTAGGGGAAGCTGCGCGTGCGCAGGATCTCGATCAGGATCGGCTTGTCGGTGGTGTGGCCCATGGTCATGAGCACCACGTACGCCCCCTCCGGGATCTTCGCCACCTCGGCGGGCATGTCCGTGGACAGCACCTTGGTCAGCTTCGGCGAGACCGGGATGCGCGCCAGCCACTCCTCGCGCGTGTCGATGCAGGTCACGCGGCAGTCGAGCCCGAGGAGGATCGGGATGAGCGCGTTCGCGACGTGCCCGGCGCCGAAAACGACGATGTTCCAGCGCGTGACGTTGAAGGCCTCGAAGTACACGCGCACGATCCCGCCGCAGGTCATGCCGATGTCCTTCTCCAGACTCCACTGGTGGAAGCGCGTCTTCGGGGCGGTGTCGTCGGCGAGGAGGTTCTTCGCCTCCTCGATCGAGCAAGCCTCGATCTTCCCCCCGCCGACCGTGCCGAAGTAGCGCCCCTCGGCGGTGACGAGCATCTTCGAGCCGCGGTCCTGGGGCGTGGAGCCGAGGGTGTCGACGACCGTGACGGCGACGAACGGCGTCCCGGACTCGACCAGCTCGTTCTGGGCCTCGAAGAAGGTCATCTCTTCCTCACGTTAACATTCGCCGATGCGAATCGCGTCCCGCCGCGTGGTCCTCCCCGACGGCATCCGTCCGGCGACGGTCCTCATCGAGGGGGACCGCATCGCCGCCATCGAGCCGCACGGCCGCGCCGACATCGACTACGGCGAGCTCGTGGTCATGCCCGGCCTGGTCGACTCGCACGTACACGTGAACGAGCCCGGGCGGACGGAGTGGGAGGGCTTCGCCACTGCCACGCAGGCTGCGGCCGCGGGCGGGATCACCACCATCGTGGACATGCCCCTGAACTCGATCCCGCCCACCACCACCGTGGCCGGGCTCGAAGAAAAGCAACGCCACGCGCGCGGCGCGGTGAACGTCGAGCTCTGGGGCGGCGTGATCCCCGGGAACACGCGCGAGCTGCGGCCGATGATCGAGCGCGGCGCGCGCGGGTTCAAATGCTTCCTGGTGCACTCCGGCGTGGACGAGTTCCCGAACGTGAACGAGCGCGAGCTGCGCGAGGCGGCCAGGGAGCTGGCCGGCACGGGCGCACCGCTGCTCGTGCACGCCGAGCTGGGCGAGCACCTGCACGAGCCTCAGGGCGATCCGGCGGAGTACGCGACATACCTGCACTCGCGGCCGAAGGCCGCGGAGGACGCGGCCATCGAGCTGCTCGTGCGGGTGTGCCGGGACACCGGCGCGCGGATGCACATCGTGCATCTGTCGTCGGCGAGCGCCTTGCGCATCCTGGCCGAGGCGCGCGATCTGCCGATCACGGCAGAGACCACGCCGCACTATCTGCACTTCGAGGCGGAGACCGTCCCGCGCGGGCACACCGAGTTCAAATGCGCGCCGCCCATCCGCGAGCGCGAGAACCGCGAGCAGCTCTGGCGCGGCCTCGCCGCCGGCGCGATCGAGCTGGTGGTCAGCGACCACTCCCCCTGCACGCCGGAGCTCAAGCGCGGCGACTTCGCCAAGGCCTGGGGCGGCATCGCCTCGCTGCAGTTCGTCCTGCCGATCGTCTGGACCAACGCCCAGCGGCGCGGGTTCGGCCTCGAGGACATCGCGCGCTGGTGCTGCGAGGCCCCCGCGCGCCTGGCGAACCTGGAGCGCAAAGGCGCGATCCGCGTGGGCAACGACGCGGATCTCGTGGTCTGGGACCCCGAGGCCGCGTTCACCGTCACCGAGGACCTCATTCGCCACCGCCACAAGGTCACCCCCTACCTCGGCGCGGAGCTGCGCGGCGTGGTAGGGGCGACGTGGGTGCGCGGAGCCGATACACTCTCGCCGTGAATTTCCGCGAGCTTCTCGATCTGGCCTCCGAGCGCCTCGGCGGCTCCGTGCTCTACGCCAACGACGACTTCTTCGCCGAGAAGGAGAACCTGCTCAAGCCGTCCAAGGCGATCTGGAAGGAGCACGAGTACACCGACCGCGGCAAGTGGATGGACGGCTGGGAGAGTCGTCGCAAGCGCGTCCCCGGCCACGACTTCGCCATCATCCGGCTGGGTGTGCGCGGCTTGGTGCGTGGCGTCGTCGTCGACACGGCGTTCTTCCGCGGCAACTATCCGGAGTCGTGCTCGATCGAGGCGACGTCCATGCGCTCCGACGCGCCGCTGGACGCGCTCCTGGCGGCCGAATGGCGGGAGATCCTCCCCCGCTCCCCGCTGCACGGCGACAGCGAGAACCTCTTCGCCATCGACGGCAGCCCCGCCGTCACCCACCTGCGCTTCAACATCTTCCCGGACGGCGGCGTGGCCCGGCTGCGCGTGCACGGCGAGGTCGTGCCCGAGTGGCGTCTCGCCGGCGGACTCGGAAACGAAGTCGACCTCGCCGCGGCCGAGAACGGCGGCGACGTCCTGGCCTGCAGCGACATGTTCTTCGGCCCCAAGCACAACCTGATCATGCCCGGCCGGGCACACAACATGAGCGACGGCTGGGAAACGCGTCGCCGGCGCGGCCCCGGCCACGATTGGGTCATCGTGAAGCTCGCCACCGAGGGCCGCGTGCGGCGCATCGAAGTCGACACCAATCACTTCAAAGGCAACTACCCCGACACCGCGTCCATCGAGGGCTCCAGTGACGGTGAGACCTGGATCGACCTCCTCCCGCGGACCAAGCTCCAAGCCCACACGCGCCACTTCTTCCTCGACGAGCTCGTGACCGACGGCCCCTTCACCCACCTGCGCCTCAATGTCTATCCCGACGGCGGCGTGAGCCGCCTGCGCGTGTGGGGCACGGCCACGGCGGAAGGCCGCCGCACCGCGGCCGTGCAGCGCGTGAACACGCTCTTCGACCGCGACGAGCTGCGCCGCTGCTGCGCCTCGTCGCGCTGGGTGGACGCGATGATGGAGAACCGGCCGTACGTTTCATGGGACGAGATGATCGTCACGTCCGATCGCATCTGGGCGCGTCTCGAGCCCCAGGACTGGCTGGAGGCCTTCTCCGCCCACCCGCGCATCGGCGAGCGCAAGGCCGGCTGGTCCTCGCAGGAACAATCCGGCACCCGCGGCGCGGCCGAGGAGACCATGCGCGCGCTCGCCGACACCCAGCGCGCCTACGAGGAGAAGTTCGGCTTCCTCTATCTCGTCTGCGCCACCGGCCGCACCGCGGACGAAATGCTCGCCAACGCCCGCGAGCGGATGCAGAATGACCGCGACACCGAGCTCCGCGTCGCCGCGGCCGAGCAGGCCAAAATCACGGCGCTGCGGCTCGAGAAACTGGTTTGATATGTCATCCCGAACGTGAGTGAGGGACCTGGGCGGGTGGGACGCGAAAATGCGCGCCTCCTGCCCACCCAGATCCCTCGCTGCGCTCGGGATGACGCAAGCGTCATGGCAGGTATCACCACCCACGTCCTCGACACCGCCCAAGGCCGCCCCGCGGCCGGCATCAAGATCGCCCTCTGGCGCGAGGAGGAGCTCCTCCACAAAGGCGCCACCGACAACGAAGGCCGCGCGCGCCTGCTCGAGCCGGAACGCGTCGAGCCCGGCACGTACCGGCTCCTCTTCGATGTCGGCCATTACAACCCGGACGGGTTCTTTCCCATGGTCATCATCGTGTTCCGGATCGAGGATCCCGCGCAGCACTACCACGTGCCGCTGCTTCTCAGTCCGTTCGGGTACTCGACGTATCGGGGGTCGTAATGTAGGAGTGCGGTGGCGCAGCCACCGCTTTCGGATCCGGATAGAAAAGCGGTGGCTACGCCACCGCACTCCTAAAGTTCCTTGACCATCACCCGATCGGTTTGCAGGTCGCTCCCGAGGAGGAACGGCTGCGCGCCGGCGTCGCGGTAGCCGCACTTTGCGTAGAAGGCAATGGCCCGGACGTTGCGCTCCCAGACGCCGAGTCGGACGGTGGTGGCGCCGAGCTCCCGTGCCGCGTCTTCCGTGGCGCGCATGAGCTCCTGGGCCACGCCCTGGCCGTGCCAGCGCGCGTCGACGTAGAAGCGGAGGATCTCCACGTCCTCCTCGTCGAGGCGCTTGAGCTGGGCGAAGGCGATCATCGCGCCGTCGCGCTCGGCGAGCAGGGTGACCATGGCCGGGTCCTCGATCTCGCGGCGCTGTTTGTCCTCGCCGTACACGGACTTGGTGAACCGGTCCATGTCCTCGGCGCGGTTGTCCTTGGCGAAGGTCTCGCGAAAGGTGCGCTCGGCGAGGGCGGCCAGCTGTGCGGCGTCACGGATGCGGGCGCGGCGGATCACGGCGTCCCTGCAGGATCTTCACGAAGGACCGGGAGCGCAGCTCGTCCAGGGTGAGGCCGGTGGCCAGGGCCTCCTCCTCGGTGAGGGCGCCGCTGTTCATGCCGCGGATGAAGTAGTTGAGCAGACCCTGACCGGTGGCGGCGTCGTCGAAGACGTCGCCGACCAGGGTGGCCTGGCCGGCCTTCTCCATGAAGTTGCGCAAGCGCTCCGTGGCCGCGGGCAGACCCTCGAGGAAGAACGCGTACACCGCGGCGTAGCGCGTCGGCAGTTGGGCGGGATGGAGATCCCAGCCCTGGTAGTAGGCGTGCACGAGGGAGTGGCGGATGTGCTCGACGTGCAGTTTCCAGGCGCGGTGGATGGTCTCGCGGTCGCCGATGGGGAGGATGTTCGTGGCCCCGTCGGAGAGCCACAGGCCCGTTCCGGCGTAGGCGACCTTCATCATGTGCCGGGCGAAGTCGCAGGAGGGGTGGTCCATGCGCTGCTCGGCGGCGGTGATGTCGCAGCTGGCGGTGTAGTCGTACGTGCCGAAGTGGGCGGCCACGGCCCGCCCTCGCGCGGCGTCGAGGAAGCGCGGCAGGTTCGACTCCCCGCGCTCGCTGAGGATCGACTGCGTGGTCTCGATCATGAACTCGAGCTTCAGCGTGTCCTTCGCCAGGCCAAGGCGCGGCTCGAGCGCATCGTAGACGTCGGCCAGCAGCGAGACCTGCTCCGGCAGCTGGATCTTCGGCAGAGTGACCACGAACCCCGGTGGCAGCTCGCCGCCCGTCTCGCCGAGGAGCGTGGTCAGGACGATGTCCAGCGTGCGCAGGCTGCGGCGCATCAGCTCCTGGGAGAGCGGCTTGACGCGGATGCCGATGAACGGCGGGAGCGTGCCCTCGCGCATCCCGGCGGCCAGCTCGCGCGCGACGGCCTGGGCGTGATGGTCTTCCTCGTCGTCGGGACGGTTGCCGTAGCCGTCCTCGAAGTCGATGCGGAAGTCCTCGACCGGCTCCCGGGCCAGCTTCTCCACCACCCGCTGCCACACGACCTCGGCATGCACGTCCGCCACGTCGATCGCCCGGGCGAAGGTGAACGGATCGACGCCGTGCGCGTCGAGCGCCTGCGCGGCCTTCTCGCCGAGCTTGCGCGCCGTGTCCGACTTGAAGAGATGCGCGCCGCCGTAGACGGTGTGCACCGGCTGGCGCTCGCCCGCGCTGCCGGGGAAGCGGCGCATGAAGGGCACGAGGGCCTGCTCGAGGGGAGCGGAGAGCGATTTCAGTTCGTTCGGTGTGAGTGTCGTCTTCACTGCTTGCGAATGATATGCGCGACAACCCAGCCCACGAGCGTCAGCACCGCCAGCATCTTCCAGTCGTAGCCGCGCGTGACCACCGGGAAGTGGCTGCTGAGCATGAGGAACACTACCGGGATGACGATGTAGGTGTTGTGCTTGGAGCGGAACTTGGCGCGGTCGGCGAGGATCTGATCGGGCTGGCGGCCTTCGCGCGCGGCGGCGACCATCTTCTTCTGGGCGGGGATGATCCGCTCCCAGACGTTCGCGGCCATGCACGTACCGAGGACTGCGCCGACATGCAGGTACGCCGCGCGGGGGCTCATCACCTGCGGCAGCCACCACGCCAGGGCGACGAGCAGCGCGTAGGAGATCGCGATTGCCAAGGGCTCGCTCTTCGCCAGCGGCGAGAGCCAGAGCAGGTCGTACACCTTCCAGCCGACGATGATTGCGCCGATGCCCACCGCCAGCGCGACTTTGAACGATTGGTCGCTCTCAATCAGCGCGCCGCCGATGTAGTAGACCAGGATGAGCAGCAACACGCCGCTCAGCCAGGTCATGGCCGCCTCCCACTTGAACCAGTGCAGGGTGTGCTCGGCCGAGGGGCGGCTCTCCTTCTTCACCACATAGAACCCGCCGCTGTGGACCATCCACACCTCGTCCGGATCGCTGCTGTGGAAGCGGCGGTCGAGCCAGGTGAAGTAGTAGGTCGCACCGACCCACATGATCCCGGCGAAAACGTGCATCCAGCGGAGGAAGAGGTTGAGCCATTCCTGAAGCGTGTAATTCAAACGAGGGCCGCTCCCCGCTTCGCGTACTCCGTGAGTCTCATCAGGATCTCCTCGTTCGTCGCCGGCAGGCGCAGCCTGGGGATGTCGCCGTTGGAGACGAACGACAGTGCGTGCTTGACCGCGCACCAGACCGAGATGGCCATGAGCAGCGGCGGCTCGCCGACGGCCTTGCTGCCCTTGATGTTCACCGGGTTGTCGTGCTCGAGCCAGTCCATGTGGAACACCTCGGGCACGTCGTTGATGTTGGGGATCTTGTACGTGGTCGGCGAGTGCGCAAGCAGCACGCCCTTCTCGTCGTAGCGCAGCTCCTCGGTGGTCACCCAGCCCATTCCCTGAATGAAGCCGCCGACGAGCTGGCCGCGGTCGACGCCGGGGTTGATCGGCCGGCCGATGTCCATGAGCACGTCGCTGCGCAGGACCTTCATCTCGCCGGTGAAGCGGTCGATGAGCACTTCGGAACAGGCCGTGCCCATTGTGAAGTAAAGGAACGGATGGCCGCTGCCACTGGTCCAGTTCCAGTCCAGGCGCGGCGTGGCGTAGAACCCGCGCTCGCCGAGGGGGACGCGCTGGAAGTACGCCTCCTTGATCAGCGCCTCCCACGACAGCTCGCCGCCGTGCTGCCGCTCCACCTCATCCAGGCGGGCCCGGATGCGCTTGCAGGCGTCGACGGCCGCGCCGCCGTTGAGGTCCGCGCCGCTCGAGGCCGCGGTGGCCGAGGCGTTGTTGCTCTTCTCGGTGGAGGTGATCATCACCGCCACGCGCTCGATGGGCACGCGCAGCTCGTCCGCGACCAGCTGGCGGATCTTCGTGTTCACGCCCTGCCCCATCTCCGTGGCCCCGGTCGAGACCTGCACGCTGCCGTCGAGGTAGACGTTCACCAACGCGCTGGCCTGGTTGAGAAACTTCGTGTTGAACGAGATCCCGAACTTCACCGCCGTCAGGGCCAGGCCCTTGAGATGCGTCGGGGAGGAGGCGTTGAACGCGCGCACGGCCTGCATGCGGGCGCGGTAGTCGCAGCGCTCCGGCAGCTCGGCGAAGAGCCGCGGCAGGGTGTTGTTCTCGAGGACCTGCCCGTAGGGCGTGGTGTTGCGCGTGTCGACGCCGTAGCAGTTCGCGCGGCGGACCTCGAGGGCGTCCTTCTTCAGGAAGTGGGCGATCTCCTCCATGACGTTCTCGATCGTGCCCACGCCCTGCGGCCCGCCGAAGCCGCGGAAGGCGGTGTTCGGAGGCATGTTCGTGCGGCAGACCGTGCCGCGGATCTCGATGTTGGGGATGAAGTAGGCGTTCTCGGCGTGGGTCATGGCCCGGGCCATGACCGCCGGCGAGAGGTCCGCGTACGCGCCGCCCTGAGAGTAGAGGTCGACCTTCATCGCCACGATCTCGCCAGCCCGGGTGAAGCCGACGCGATAGCGGTTCTGGAACGGGTGGCGCTTGCCCGTCACGTGCATGTCGCTGTCTTTGTCGTAGACGATGCGCGTGGGGCGCTTGGTCTTCTGGGTCACCAGCGCGGCCATGGCCGCGGGGTGCGTGGCCTGGGCCTCTTTCCCGCCGAACGCGCCGCCCATGCGCTTGGTGGTGACGACCACTTCGCGCATCTGCAGTCCGAGGAGGTGGGCGATCACCTCCTGCACCTCGGTGGGATGCTGGGTGGACGAGTGCACCGAGAGCGCGCCGAATTCGCCGGGATAGACCACCGCGGCCTGGGACTCGAGGTAGAAGTGATCCTGCCCGGCGTTGATGAAGACGCCTTCGAGGACGTGCTCCGCGGAGGCCAGGGCCGTGTCGGGATCGCCGCGGCGGATCATGCGCGTCTCGCCGATGAAGCTCTGCGCGGCGATGGCCTGGTCGATGGTCAGGATCGGCGGCAGCTCTTCGAGATCGACCTTGATGAGGCGCTTTGCCTCCTCGATGGCCTTGCGGGACTCCGCGGCCACGACCACGATCGGCTGGCCGCGGAACGTGCACTCGGTCTCGGCCAGCAGCGGCTCGTCCTTGAGGATCGGGCCGAAGAGGTTGTGGTGCAGGTCGCGATGGGTGAAGACGAACGCGTGGGCCCGGGCCGCCTCGACGTCGACCGCGCGGATGCGCGCCCTGGCGTACGGACACCAGACGAAGTCGACGAGCAGCTCGCCCGGCATCGGCGGCAGGTCGTCGACGTAGAGCGACTCTCCCGTGACGTGGCCGCGGGCGGAGTCGTGCGGGACGTCTTTGCCTACGTACATGTTTCGTAATAGAAGCGGCTCAGTACATTCTCGGCCAGTTGCAGGCGGAAATCACGCGAGCCCCGGACGTCGCTGATCGGGGCCACTTCCCCGCGGGCGATCTCCCCCGCCTCGGCGAAGGTCTCCCGGGCGAACGCGCGCCCGGCCAGGAACTCCTCGGTCTTGGGCAGGCGCAGCACCACCGGAGCCACGCCGCCGTAGGCGATGCGCATGGAGTCGATGCGGCCGTTGGTGCGGCGCATCAGCATCGCCGCGGTGAAGCTGGAGATGTCGAGATGGCTGCGCTTGGACACCTTGTACAGGCGCAGCGTGTCGCCCTCCGACGGCAGGGGGATGACGACCCGGGTGATGATCTCGTCGGGCTTGAGGTCGAGGGTCTTGTAGCCGCGGTAGAAGTCGCGGATGGCCACCGTGCGCGTGCCGGCCAGGCCGGTCAGCTCCAGCGAGGCGCCGCTGACGAAGAGGAACGGCAGCGTGTCCGCGATCGGCGAGGCGTTGGCGATGTTGCCGGCCAGCGTCCCGGCGTTCTTGATCTGCGGCGAGCCGAAGCGGTCCATGATCTCGACCAGCTGGGGCACGCGCTCGCGCACCGCGGACTCGAACTGCGCCAGCGACACCCGTCCGCCGACGACCATCGTGCCGTTCACGAAGGCGATGTCCCCCAGGCCGTCGATGCCGTCCAGCGAGAGCAGGGCCTCGGCCGTGAAGCCGCGTTTGTTGCACCACACGCCGAAGTCCGTCGCGCCCTGGACGATCACGCACTTCGGGTGCTCGGCCTTGAACGCGATCGCCTCCTGCAGGGTCGCCGGCTTGGAGAAGTGCTCGATGCGCACGGGCTCGCGCTCGTGTTTCGCAATCTCGTCGAGAATCGGCGCGCCCGGGTAGAGCTCGTCGACCGGCGGCTGTTTCTCGACCTCCAGCGCGGCCTTGACGATCGGCTCGTAGCCCGTGCAGCGGCAGAGATTCCCGGTCAGGGCGGCGTTGACGTCCTCGCGCCGCGGACGCTGCGTGCACTCGAACAGCCCGGCCATGGCCATGATGAAGCCGGGCGTGCAGTAGCCGCACTGCGCGCCGTGGCAGCGCACCATGGCGTCCTGCACCGGCGTCAGCTCGCCGCCTTTCGTGAGTCCCTCGACGGTCACGACATGCGTGCAGTCGAGCTGGAAGAGGAACTGGATGCAGGAGTTGATCGGCCGGTAGCGCAGCGCGCCGCCCTCCCGCCGCCCGACCAGGACCGTGCACGCGCCGCAGTCCCCCTCCTCGCAGACGATCTTCGTCCCCGTGGCCCGCTGGTCGTAGCGCAGATACCGGGACAGCGTCTCGAACGCCGCCGGCCCGCTGACGCGGTGGGGAACGCCGTTGATGTGGACCAGGACGAAGTCGCGCATTGGAAACGCTGATTCTAAGTCAGCTGCGCCGCGCTATTCGATCGACACCAGCTCCAGCTCGAAGGTCAGGGCCTTCCCGGCCAGCGGGTGGTTCGCGTCCAGGGTCACCGACTCATCGTCCATGGCCGCGACCTGCACGGCCGCGTTGCTCCCGTCCGGGAAGCCGACCCGGAGCATGTCTCCGACCTCGATCTCCGCGCCCTCGGGCATCTGCTCGCGGCCGACGGTGAACACCAACTCGTCACGATGCTCCCCGTAGGCGTTCTCCGCCGCGATGCGCTCGGTCTTCTTGTCGCCCGTGGCCATCCCCTCGATCGCGGTCTCGAAGCCGGGAATCACCTGGCCCTCGCCGATCGTGAAGACGATCGGGTCGCCGCCGGCCGAGGTGTCGAACTCCGAGCCGTCGTCCAGGGTCCCCCGATAGTGGACGTGCACCGTATCCCCGCGCTTCGCGTTCTGCATCCGTACTCCTTTCACCGCCGGCTGAATTCGAAATCAATCCGCTGCACCGCCGCGACAGCGATGCGTCTCCCATCTCTCGTTGCGGGTCTGAATCGCCACTGGCGCACAGCTTCGGCCGCTGCATGATCGAGTCCATCCCAGTTCGGCATGGGATTGAGTACGACCACGCTGTCAACGGTTCCGTGGATGTTGATTCGAGCTTCGACGAACACCGCTCCCTGGCGACGATTCCGGCGCGCCAGTTCCGGAAACCGCGGATAAACAGGATCGATCGCCTGCGGCGGCAGGATGTCGTTCCACATCCCGGCGCGCACGTATCCCGCGGGTGCCGGACGCTCGACGAACTGCGTCGTGCGCGCAAGAACCTTCTCGTCTTTCTTCACGTGCATGGTCACGAGCGCGCCGCGGCCGTCCTTGTCGAACTCCGCATAGGTGCGCACTCGCGGGCCGTCGTCTTGCTGGCTCTCGCCCTCGTTTGCGTTCCCCGGCACCATTTCGATATCCAAGTACCGGGCGAATGGCTCGTGCCCGCGAAACACCTCCATCGTGAGATACGACTGACCGTCGCCGGACGCTCGGACACTCGTTCGCAACTCGTATTGGTCTTCGCGGCAGGCGAATCCCGAGAGCACGAGAGCGATGACGAATCCCGCGCCAACCTGCGATTTCATGGGTCCATAGAGTATGGCAGGGAGCGGGTCTCGATGACTCCTATACGGTCCTTGAATCCGTATTTCCTGCCATTCACGATGGAGGTTGTTTCACAGCGAACCGGTGGACTCGTCGGTGCTCCTCTCAGTCGGCTACGACGAGCCGCGCCGCATCCTCAAGATCCGCTTCCGCAGCGGCCGCACGTACTACTACCTCGACGTCCCGCCCGCCGTGCACCGCGACCTCCTCGCCGCGCCCTCGATCGGCAAGTACTTCAACGAGGTGGTGAAGCCGAACTATCGGGCGGTGCGGGACTCGCGGGGACTGCGGTAGGGCACGAGGGCACGAGGTTGCGGCCACCCACACACCGTGGAACTTCTCCACCCGCCGTAGTGAAATTTGCCCCCCGCGTTACCCTCGATGCGGGAGGTTGAACATGGATCGACAGGAAGTGATCATGGTTCTGGAGTCGCTGACGAACGCGCTCGTCACGGCGACTTCGCTGCTCCGGGAAGCCCCTGCCGCGGCGCGCTCCCGCGGCCGCGGCAAGACCAGTCTCACCTCGGCCGGAATGCCGTGGAGCGCCGAGGAGGACGCGCGGGTCTGCCAGGAGCACGACGCCGGGATGACCGTCGCGCAGATCGCCCTCCAGCACGGCCGCAGCTCCGGCGCGATCACCAGCCGGCTGGTGAAGCTGGGGAAGATCGATCCGGGCACGGTGAAGCTGCGCGAGCCGCCCGTGTCATCCCGAGCGTGAGCGAGGGACCTGGGTGGGCGGGGCACGAGGCATGAGCATTGCGCCCCACCCACCCAGGTCCCTCGCTACGCTCGGGATGACACGAGGATGAACGATCTCGACGAGGTCTTCCGCCGCCTGGCCGCGTCCCCCTTCCGCCGCAAGTTCCGGCTGCAGGGACGCGAGCGGGCGTATCTGGAGACCTGGGGCCTCCCGCACGTGATGAAGCAGGCCGCGGAGCTGATCCGCACCCGACTGGCCCCGGCGGAGCCGAAGAACGACGGCCGGCAGACGCCCTGGCGCAACCACCCGGTCTTCGTCGCCCAGCATGCCACCGCGACTTGCTGCCGCGGGTGCCTGGAGAAAACGCACGGCATCGCCAAAGGTCATGCCCTCGACCCGGACGAGATGGGCCACGTGCTCGCGGCCATCGAGCGCTGGCTGGGGACGCAGGTGGAGTGACGCCCCCCGTCAACTCGTCGCAGGTGCCGCACCGAGGGTGCGCCCTCGCAGCCGGCGCGTTACCCAGATGATCAGGGAGACGGCGACCGCACCGGCCATGGCAAAGCCGAGCAGTTTCGAGAGCCGGATCTCGCCTTCGAGGGCGGAGCCCGCGACGAACAACACGAGGGCGGCGAGATGGACGATCGCTCGCTGAGCGGCGACGAGGCGGTTTTCCGACCGGAGGAACCACGCCAAGAGGACGTCCACCGCCCACCAGATCGCGAAGACGGTATCGATCCGCGCGGCGCTCACGCGTGTGGAGCTGGTGATGCGGCTCCAGTCGCCGTCGAAGATCACGAAGATCGCCCAATACAGGTGCACCACGAACGCCAGAAGGCTGACCGTCCAGAACACCAGCCAGTACCCACCAAGGGTGCTCGATGAGCGCCGGAACGGAAAGAAGCAGAGCGCCGGGATGGCCAGAAGCAGCGCCGCCCACGCGGTGAAGAACGTTCGGTGGAGATCGAGGCGGCGTGCTTCCGGAATATCGGCCGGTGCGGCGCCCCGTATTCCGCCCTCTGCCGGCGGCGGCGATAAGGAGAAGATCGGGTCATGCCGCGTGGTGAAGGCGCCGACGAATGCACCTCCCAGAACGATCACGAGACAGAAGCCGGCGATGGTCCACTGCCGAACAGTCGTCCGATACGCAGCCATGATGATGCTCCTCCTCGGCGGATACTCTCGGAGGGTGCGGAACGCCCGTCAGTCCTACCGGCAACTTGGGTAAACCCGCGCTTTCGTCCGGCGGACGAGCCCCTCAGCCGTCAAAAGACCGTCAATTCACCAAAAATGGCATCAACGTCGGTGTCTGGAGACAGCGACGTTGATCTCCTGGGAGACCGGCGTCGGTGTCTCTGGAGATCGGCGTCGGTGTCTCTGGAGATCGGCGTTGGTGTCTCTGGAGATCGGCGTCGGTGTCTCTAGAGATCGGCGTTGGTGTCTCTGGAGATCGGCGTCGGTGTCCCGAGACAGCGACGTTGCTCTCCTGGGAGACCGGCGTCGGTGTCTCTGGACATCGGCGTTGGTGTCCCTAGAGATCGGCGTCGGTGTCCCCGGAGACCGGCGTCGCTCACCGCTGCAGCATGAAGTGATGTTCGAGGCACGAGTGGCCCTTGAACTCCGCGGTTTCCGTGTGAGCCAGCACCATGCCGAGCCTTTTGGCGAGCAGGATGGCGGAACTGTTGCGACTGTCGATGACCGCGACCACCGTCGTGATCCCCACGTAACGCAACGCGAGATCGATGACCGCACCACACGCCTCGGTCGCCAGGCCGAGACCCTGCACCGCAGGCGCGAGCGTATATCCGATCTCCACCGTGTCTCCCGGCGATCTCCTGCAGACGCCGATGTCGCCAATCAGTTCGTCCGTGGCTTTGTCCGCGATTCCGATCTGAAACCATTCATCGACATGCGCGAAGGGAGCGTCCGGCAGAGTACGGATGAAGTGCTCGGCCTCCTGCACAGTCATATCCGTCCAGGACTGGTAACGCGCCACCGATGGCTCCGACCGGTATTCCGCCAGGCGTGTGGCGTCCCGGTGGTTCAGGCGGCGCAAACGAAGGCGCTCGGTTTCGATCGGGAGCATCCTGAGAAGATCGAGCAGCGTCCTTAGTGGCGGACGCCGTCCATCATAAAACCGACGGCGGGCTGAAGCCCGCCGCTCCACGTTTCTGCCGACTAGCTCACCAAATCGATCATCCCCCGCAGCGGGATCCTCACCCAGTCCGGCCGGTTATTGAGCTCGTACACGATCTCGTACAGCGCCTTCTCGATCAGATACGCCGTGAGCAGGGTGTGGACGGGCTCGGGGCGGGTGGGGAGGTGGGTGCCGGGCGGGGTGGCAGCGAGATAGGTGTGCAGGAACGCGGCGCTGACGCACTTGAACCAGAAGCGGGCGCCGGTCTCGAGGAGCGCCAGGTCTTCCCGACGCACGTAGGAGCCGGGAGCGGTTCCGAAGACGACGGCGTACGGGGCGTAGTGGAAGGACCGGATCATGCCGGCGACGTCGCGGAGGGCGCTGCGCTTGATGCGGCGCTCGCTCAGGGGGCGGGCCGGCTCGCCTTCGAAGTCGATGATGATGAAGTCGTTGCCGGTGTGGAGGACCTGGCCGAGGTGGTAGTCGCCGTGGATGCGGATGCGCTGGGCGTCGAATTTCCCCTGGAGGATGGCCCGGACGCGCTGGTGGAGGTCGTCCTCGCGGCCCAGGAGCTCCTGGAATTCGTGGTTGTCCCTGGTCCGCTTGCGCAGGAACTGCATGGTCTGGACGATCTGCGTGCGCATGTGCTGGTAGATGGAGCGCTGGTAGTGCGGGGTGAAGGGCTCGGGGGCGAAGGCGGGGATATCCGGCCGCGAGGCCAGGGCGCTGTGCATCTGGGCGGTGCGGACGCCGAGGATCTCGGCGTCGGCGATGTAGCCGCCGATGAGGTCGCGGATGGGATCGGGCAGGGACTTCTTGGCCAGGTCGAAGACGCTCTCGTGGGGCATCATCTTCGCCACGCGCTCGGCGGCGGCGGGCTCGCTGAGCAGCAGGTCGAAGTAGCGGCCGATGGCGTCGAGGGTGTAGGACCAGGCGTTGCCGGAGTTGGGGATGAGGCCCTGGAGGATGCCGACGCTGATCGGCTCCGCGGCGCGACTGGGGCGGTACTCGATGGCCCCGGCCGCGCGCGGGGCGTTGCGGAAGTCGGTCTCCTCGCTCAGGAACCGGGTGATCTCGAAGTCGGTGTTGATCCCCGTCTCGAGGCGGCGGAAGAGCTTGAGGAAGAGGCGCTGGCCGTAGGTGATGGCGGTGTTGCTCTGCTCCGCGGAGAGGACGTGGGTCTCGAGCTTCTCCTCCCCGCGCAGCTCGCGGAAGGCGCGGGTGGGGATGCCGGCGACGACGCCGTGGCGGCCGCGCACCTGCCGCTTGCGGCCGATGATGTCCAGGAGACCCGTGGCGAAGGCCTCCTCGTGTACGGGCTCGAAGAGGATGGCCCCGTCGCGCAGCCGGGCGATGACCGGGACGTTGCGGGCCTGGTCCTGTTCGCGGCGGACGTTGGTGATGGCCACGGGCAGGAGGTACATCTGCGGCTCGCCCTCGGCGAACTCGACGTCGAGGAGCAGGAGGCGATGGTCGTGCGGCAGCTCGAGGGTGTCGCGGACGGTGAGCGTGGTGACGACGCGGGCCTTGCCGCCGAACCAGCGGCGGGTGAGGAGATACGACCGCAGCGCGTTCTCGAGGGCGTCGCGCTGGCGGGCGGCGAAGACTTCCTCCCACGTCTTCGCGGAGATGAGCGGCGCATCTTGCGTCGTCATCTCCGCCGCGACCTCGCGCTGGAGCATGAACCAGTGGAAGGCGAACGGCCCGAGGTTCAAAAAGTACGGGCGCTCGCCGATGGTCGGGAAGCGCGTGCCGCCGGAGAGCTCGACCGGGACCATTCCCTTGTACTGGGTGAGATCGAGCTCGAAGCACTGCACGAGCCGGGAGAGGTTGGCGACGACGAGGATGACCTCGTCCTCATGGCGCCGCACGTAGGCGAGGATCTTCCGGTTCTCGCTGTGGAGAAACTCCATGGAGCCGCGGCCCAAGGCGCGGTAGCGCCTGCGCATGGCGATGAGGCGCTTCATCCACCACAGCAGTGAGTACTGACTGGACTGCTGGGCCTCGACGTTGACCTGCTCGTAGTGGTACTGCGGGTCGATGATGACCGGCAGGAAGAGACGCTGCGGGTTGCAGCGCGAGAAGCCGGCATTGCGGTCGGCGCTCCACTGCATGGGCGTGCGCACGCCGTTGCGGTCGCCGAGATAGATGTTGTCGCCCATGCCGATCTCGTCGCCGTAATAGATGATCGGCGTGCCGGGGAAGGAGAACAGCAGGCCGTTCATGAGGTGGATGCGCCCGCGATGGTTCTCCATCAGCGGAGCCAGACGCCGGCGGATGCCGAGGTTGATCCGGGCGTGGGTGTCCTTGGCGTAGGTGCGCCACATGTAGTCGCGGTCTTCGTCGGTGACCATCTCCAGGGTCAGCTCGTCGTGATTGCGGAGGAACATGGCCCACTGGCAGTTCTCCGGAATGGGCGGGGTCTGACTCATGATGTCGATGATCGGGAAGCGGTCCTCCATGGCCAGGGACATGTACATGCGGGGCATGACCGGGAAGTGGAAGGCCATGTGGCACTCGTCGCCGTTTCCAAAGTACGGCAGGGTCTCCTCCGGCCACTGATTGGCCTCGGCCAGGATCATCCGCCCCGGGTACTTCTGGTCCATGTGGGTGCGGATCTTCTTGAGGTACTGGTGGGTCTCTTGGAGGTTCTCGCAGGTCGTGCCCTCGCGCTCGTAGAGATAGGGAATGGCGTCGAGGCGGAAGGCGTCGACGCCCATGTCCATCCAGAAGTCGAGGGCCTTGAAGAGGGCCTCGTGCACGGCCGGGTTGTCGAAATTCAGATCCGGCTGGTGGGAGAAGAAGCGGTGCCAGTAGTAGCTCTTGGCGACGGGATCCCAGGCCCAGTTCGAGGACTCGAAGTCCTTGAAGATGATCCGCGCCTCCCGGTACTTCTCGGGCGTGTCGCTCCAGACGTAGAAGTCGCGCCAGGGGCTGCCCGGCTTGGCCCGCCTCGATTTCTGGAACCAGGGGTGCTGGTCGCTGGTGTGGTTGATGACCAGCTCGGTGATGACGCGAATGCCCCGGCTGTGGGCCTCTTTGAGGAAGGCCTTGAAGTCGGCGATGGTGCCATAGGACGGATGGACGGCCGTGTAGTGGGCGATGTCGTAGCCGTCGTCGCGCAGGGGCGAGGGATAGAACGGCAGGAGCCAGAGGATGTTGATGCCCAGATCCTGCAGATAGTCGAGACGGCGAGTCAGACCCTGGAAGTCGCCGATGCCGTCATCGTTGGAGTCGAAGAAGGCCCGGACGTGGGTCTGATAGATGATGCCGTCTTTGTACCAGAGGTCGTCCATTTAGTTGCCAGTTGCCAGTAGCCGGTTGCCAGTCATAGGAAGTACTCGAAGTCGCGTTCCGTGCGGACGCGGCGGCGGATGCGGAAGATGTGGGCGGGGATCACGTGCGGGTTCAGTTGCACGTAGTTTCTGGGGCCGTTCCAGGAGTGTCTGGCTCCACTGAGAAGGTCGTGGACCTGGAAGGACCGGAGGTTCTCGAGCTGCAAGGCCTCGAGGTCTAAGTCGAGCCAGGCGGCGTGGGGGTTGTGGGGGTCGAGGTTGACCGCGGTCACGATGACGTTTTCGCCGGCGGATTTGCTGTAGCAGAGGACCTGGTCGTTGTCCGTCGTGTGGAACTTGAGCGTCGCGTTCTGCTGGAGGGCGGGGTTCTCGCGGCGGATGCGGTTGACGACCTCGATGAGCGCGCTGAGGTCGTCGTCCACCGGCGGCCAGTGGCGGACTTCGTATTTCTCGGAGTCGAGGTACTCCTCGCTGCCGTGCTCGCGGGCGACGTGGACGAAGCGCTCGAACGCGGGACCGTAGATGCCGTAGTTCGCGCTCAGCGTGGCGGCGAGGATCAGGCGCTGGGTGAATGCGGCGCGGCCGCCGTACTGGAGAAACTCGGTGAGGATGTCCGGCGTGTTCGGCCAGGCGTTGGGGCGGAAGAAGTCGCTGACCGGCGGCCTGGTGATCTCCTCGAAGTACTCGGTCAGCTCGTACTTGGTGTTGCGCCAGGCGAAGTAGGTGTACGACTGGGAGAAGCCGCCCTTGGCCAGCCGGTACATGATCTTCGGCCGGGTGAAGGCCTCGGCGAGGAAGATCAGGTCCGGCCACTCTCGCTTGAGCTCACGGATGCACCACTCCCAGAACGGCAGGGGCTTGGTATGCGGGTTGTCGACCCGGAAGACGCGCACGCCCGTGCCGGCCCACAAGGCGAAGACGTCGCGCAGCTCCTCCCAGAGCGCGCGCCAGTCGTCGCTCTCGAAGTGGAACGGGTAGATGTCCTGGTATTTCTTCGGCGGATTCTCGGCGTACTGGATGGAGCCGTCGGGGCGATGCTGAAACCACTCCGGGTGCTCCTTGACGTACGGGTGATCGGGGGAGGCCTGGAAGGCGATGTCGAGGGCGATCTCGACGCCGGCGTCTCGCGCTTTTCCTACGAGGCGTTCGAAATCTTCGATCGTGCCGAGGCTGGGATGCACGGCCTTGTGTCCCCCCGCGGCGCCGCCAATGGCCCACGGACTGCCGACGTCGCCCTCCTCCGCCGTGACCTTGTTGTTCTTACCTTTGCGAAAGGTCACGCCGATCGGATGGATCGGCGGCAGGTAGAGGATATCGAAGCCCATCTTGGCAATGCGCGGCAGCTGGTCTTCGACGTCCCGAAAGGTGCCGACCGAGCGCGGGAACATCTCGTACCACGCGCTGAACGCGGCCTTGGGGCGATCGACTTCGATGAGGAGCTCGCGGTCGTAGCGGGTGGCGAACCGGCGCTCGGCGGCGCGCCCCATGAGCGCGAGGAGGTCCTCGCTCCACAGGTCCTCGATCTTCTCGCTGACGGGATCGTCGCCCTCGATCGTGGCGATGAAGCTCTCCAGGCGGCGGCGGTCGCGCGCGCCGGCACGCGACGCGGCGGCCCGGATCTGGGCGAGGCCGATCTGCAACTGCACCGCGAGCTCGTCCTCGGAGGCGCCGCCGTCAACGCGCTTCTTCAGGTCGCGATGCCAGGTCAGGAAGTGATCGATCCAGCCCTCGATAGTGAAGCGATAGAAGCCGAGGGAGTCGAGGGGAAACTCGGCGCGCCAGCGGTCGTTGACCAGCGGGCGCATGCGCGTCTCGGTCCACTTCTTTGCACCGTCGCGCTTGTGCAGGACGACCGCGGAGATGAGGTCGTGCCCGTCCGCGAAGAGGTCGGCCTCCACCACCACGGTGTCGCCCACGACTCGTTTTGCGGGGAAGGCGCCGCCGTCGACCTCGGGGGACGCGGCTTCGATGATGACGCGCTGTCTACCGTCCAGCTCCGCTCGAACCACTGCGCGCGTTGGCGGTGCGAAGTGCGTGCCTTGCAGAGGCAGGGCGCGTCCACTCGGGCATGCGCTGCTGCAGCGACGCCAGGAGGGCATCGGCGCGGGCCACGTCCCCGAGGTCGGCGTACGCGGCGGCGAGGGCAAAGTCGCGGGTGAACGGGTCGTGCAGCGCATCGAGCACGCCCCGCGCGCCGGGATCGACGGTGATCGAGCGCAAGGCCAGCACGTGCGGATCGCCGGACGCCTCGATCGCGGCGCGATCGATGTGCTGCTGGAATGTGACTCGCGGCGCGCCGAGGCGGAGCGCGGCGCGGGCGCGGTAGTAGGCGACCGAGGAGACGGCGCGGTTCTCGCGGCGCGGCTGGTAGTCGGCGATCGTGGCCAGGAGGGCCTCGGCCTCGCGCCAGGCGTTCGCCTTCTCCAGGGCCAGGGCGACGTCGAAGAGGCGCTGCGGCGACTGCACCTGTTGCGCGGCGGCCAGCGCAGTGCGAGCGAGGGTCTGATCGCTCACCAGCGGCTCGGAGGCCACGTCGAGGATCGACGCCGCGGTAGCGAGGTCGATCGACAGCGCGCGCTGCCCTCGCTCCCGGGCCTTGAAGGCCTCGGCGCGCACGTCGTTCGCGCGCAGCCAGGTCCACCAGTTGTACGCGTCCTCGCGCATGGGATTGCCCTCGATGCCGAGGAGCGGCACGGTGATCATCACCGCGCCGAAGGCGAGCAGCGCGCGCTCGCTTTTGGCGCGGGCCAGGGTGACGATCTCGGCGATGCCGACGCCGCCGAGGATGGCCAGCGGCGCGAGCAGGGCATCGCGCTGGCGCGTGCTGACGTTGAAGACGATCAGGGCAGTGATGATCGCGATCGCGAAGAGCGCGGCGGGAACCAGATCGCGGCGCTCGCGGCGGAGGGCGAAGGCGACCACGGCGAGGACGAAAGCGACGCCGAAGGGAATGGCCGGCCAGCGCTCGAGCTCCATGGCCTTGCGCTTCGTCGTGACGAGGTCGTAGACGTCGTAGTGATGGACGGTGAGCACTGCCTTCCAGGCGAAGAGTCGCAGCGCCGCGGCCGGGTACTCGCGCATGAACGCGAAGGCCTTGCCGCTCCAGTAGCGGTTGGCCGCGCGCGGCTCGATGGGATGGTTGTTGGCGCGGGCCTCGACCAGGCGATAGGCGACGTGGAGGTAGTCGGGCGCGCGCGCGGAGGCGTCGAGGTCGGCGATGATGCGCGGCACGACGCCGGCGCAGCCGGTGGCGAGGGGGTTGTTGGCGTCGTAGAACTGCGCGCCGGGCTGCATGATGAAGAGGTGGCCGGTGAGGGTGGCGTTGACGATCACGATCACGGCGATCGGCGCCAGCGCCGCGGCTCCAAGCTGCATCGCGGCGCGGCGGTTCCGCACGAAGAACCAGGCGGCGATGAGGATCAGGATGAGGACCGCGGTGGGACGGGTGATCGCGGAGAGGCCGATGAGGAGGCCAGCGAGCCACGTGGAGCGGCGGGGG
>JBIOTX010000042.1:0-69006 GCA_044866315.1 Thermoanaerobaculia bacterium
CTCGGCGAGCAGAACCCGATCAACTTCCACTTCTTCGCCTACGGCGACCTGCGGATCGGCGCCGCCCACTACGACAACGGCGTCGCCGACGATCAGTCGGTCCTCGCCGCTCGCCTGAACCTGGACATGGACCTCGCCATCACCGCCACCGAGCGGATCCACGCCTTCGTGCGCCCGCTGGACAAGAACGGCTCGTTCACGCGGTATCAGTTCGGCGACGGCGACAACGAGTTCATCGACGAGCTGGACTTCAAGCTCGACACGTTCTTCTTCGAAGGCGACATCAATACGATCCGTCAGGGATTCACCGGCAAGCGCAGTCCCTTCGACCTGCCGATCGCCTTCGGCCGCGTTCCGCTCTTCACCCAGAACGGTATCTGGCTCGACGACGCCTTCGACGGCCTGGCCGTCGGCATCACCGCGAGGAACATCCCGAAGTGGGACGTCAGCAACACCGACATCACCTTCTTCGCCGGCTTCGACAAGGTGTCCACCGCGGCCGCTCCGGGCGACGACAACAAGATGTTCGGCCTGGCCGGCTTCGCGGATGCGCGGAAGGGCTACATCGAGTACGGCTACGGCTACGTCGCCGCCGACGACAACGACCTGAGCTACCACAACCTCACCGCGGCGTTCTCCAAGCGCTACCGGATCGGCCAGATCGGGCTGGCGAACAGCATCCGCCTGATCGGCAACTTCGGCCAGAGCGGACCGGTCAAGACCGCCGACGGCGTGCTGCTCCTCCTGGAGAACTCGTTCATCAAGCGCGACCCGATCTTCCTGGTCCCGTACTTCAATCTCTTCGCCGGCTTCGACAGCCCGCAGCCGCTGGCGCGCGCGGGCGACACCGGCGGCGTGCTGAAGAACACCGGCATCAACTTCGAGTCCGACGGCCTGACGGCCTATCCGACGCTCGATGCCACGGCCAAGGACTCCTGGGGCGCGGCTGTGGGACTGGAGAAGCTGTGGGGCATCAGCCAGCAGCTCGTCGTCGAAGGGGCGATCGTGCGGCGCATGAGCTCGAGCACGGCGGGCGACCAGTACGCCCTCGGCGTCCGCTTCCAGCGCCCCCTCAACAATGCCTGGATCTTCCGCGCCGATGCCATGCACGGCTGGCGGCAGGGACTCAACGACGTTTTCGGCGTGCGGGTGGAGCTCCGCCGCAAATTCTGAAGAGGAGGCTCACCATGGCTGTATTTCAGCTTCATGTGAACGGCGTGATGCGCACGGTGGACGTCGACGGCAACATGCCCCTGCTCTGGGTCCTGCGTGACGTCCTTGGGCTCACCGGTACGAAGTTCGGCTGCGGCGTGGCCCAGTGCGGGGCCTGCACCGTGCACCTCAACGGCAAGCCGATCCGCTCCTGCGTCACCGACGTCGGCGTCGCGGCCCTCGCCGACATCACCACGATCGAGGGCCTGTCGCGGGACGGCAGCCACCCCTGCCAGCGCGCCTGGATGAACCTCGGCGTGCCGCAGTGCGGCTTCTGCCAGCCCGGCCAGATCATGGCCGCCGCGGCGCTCATCGCCAACAACAGCAATCCCACCGACGACGACATCGACAATGCGATGCGCGGCAACATCTGCCGCTGCGGCACCTATCCGCGCATCCGGCAGGCGATCCACGAAGCGGCAGGGAGCGTCAAGTCATGAGCGGCATTTACAAAGTCACGCGCAGGAAGTTTCTCCGCGACCTCGGCGTGGGCACCGGAGCCTTGGTCCTCGGCTGCACCATTGCGCCCGAGGAGCTGCTCGCCGCCGACATCGACATGCTGAAGAGCATCGTGCTCCACGGCATCCCCCTCGGAACGTTCGTCGGCATCAAACCGATCAGCGGCAAGGTCACCATCTACACGCACCGCTCGGAGATGGGCCAGGGCATCAAATCGAGCCTGGCGGCTGTCTTGGCGGATGAGGCCGAGATCGACTGGGAGAACGTCACCTTGCAGCAGGCGGACGCCGATGCCGTGAACTTCGGGGTGCCGTTCCCCTACAAGCTCCCCGGCAAGACTCCGGCGATCGTCAAGGGAGAGGACGCGCAGTTCACCGACAGCTCGCGCAGCATGGCGGCCTACTACATGCCCATGCGCATCTTCGGAGCGGGCATCCGCCTGGTGATGCTCCGCGCGGCTGAGTGGAAGTGGAAAGTTCCGCTCGGCGAGCTCGAGGCGCGGCAGCAGAGGGTGTACCACGCGAAGAGCGGCCGCTCCATCGCCTACAACCACCTGCTGCTGGAAGCCCGTCATGTGACTCTGCCCGAGACCGACGACATCAGGGCCGTGCTCAAGCCGCCCAGCCAGTGGCGGTTCATCGGCAAGGACACGATGCCGTTCAATGACGCCAAGGACATGGTCACCGGCAGAGCGATCTACGGTGCCGACGTCGACGTCAAGCGGCGGGGCATGCTGACGGCCATGATCGAGCGCTGCCCGGTGGCCAACGGCGCGCTCAAGTCCTTCGATGCGACCGAGGCGCTGAAGGTCCCCGGCGTGAAGTTCGTCGAGCCGGTCCTCCCGGACGGCTTCCCGTTCCCGGGCGGCGTGGGCGCCAACTTCGTCCCCCATGCGGGCGTTGCCGTCCTGGCCGAGAACACCTGGGCCGCGTGGCAGGGACGGAGGAAGCTGAAGGTGGAGTGGGACCTCAGCTCTCCTGCTGCTGCGTTCAACGCCGGCTATGACTCCGATGCCTTCCGCGGCGAGCTCGAAGCCACGACGTCCAAACCGGGAAAGGTATTACGGCGGAAGGGCGACGCCGACTCCGCGCTGGGCGGGGCCGCCAAGGTGGTGAAGGCCGACTATCACATCCCCCACCTGGCCCAGACGCCGATGGAGCCGCCTGTGGCCATCGCCGTCTTCGACGGCGGCCAGTGGGAGATCTGGTCCCCCACCCAGGGTCCGGAGCTTGCGCAGCACTATGTAGGCGTGAACATGCTGGAGCCGGATCCGGTGAGGCAGCTGCTCTGGCTGGCGACCGAGCTGGACGAAGCGAGGGATTGTGAGCGAGAGACGGTGAAGGCCTTCAATGAGGCCCTCGCGAAGCACCTGAACGTGGACGAGACCACGTTGTTCAAGATGCGGGACGAGCTGAAGAAGAAGGTCCGCGACAACGTCAAGCTCCACGTGACCCTGCTGGGCGGCGGCTTCGGACGCAAGTCCAACCCCGACTACGTCATGGAGGCGGCCTTCCTGGCCCGGAAACATCCCGGCGTGCCGATCCGCGTGCAGTGGACGCGCGAAGACGACATCAAGTTCAGCTTCTACAACGCCGCCAGCGGGCAACACTACGAAGCGGGCCTGGATGGCAACGGACGTCCGACCGGCTTTCTGCAGCGGAGCGCCTTCACGTCGTTTTTCGCGACCATCTTTCCTCCGCCCTCCCCGGTGTTCCCGCCGGCGATCAACGACCTCTTCGCCAAGGCCCGTGCGGCGTTTCACAACGGCGGCGAATACGGATACGGCTCGGCCATCGAGCGGGCCCACGGCCTCGAGGACATGCCCTACGCCATCGACAATCTGCGCATCGAGAACTCCAAGATCGACAACCACATCCGCTGCGGCTGGATGCGCTCGGTGGCCAACATCTACCACGCCTTCGGCCTCTGCTCCTTCGCCGACGAGATGGCCATCGCCGCCGGACGCGACTCCAAGGACTACCTGCTCGACCTGATCGGGCAGGGAAAGATGTTCAAGGAGGCGGTCTTCCGGGCCGAAGGGGTGAATTGCTTCGACAACAACCTGTTCCCCATTGATCGAAAGATGATGTCGGTCGGCGGCAAGGACAAGGAGATCCTGCCCGGGTATCCGCCCGACACGCGCCGGCTGCGGCGTGTGGTGGAGGAAGTGGCCAGACTGTCGGGCTGGGACTCGAAACGAGGCAATCTGCCCAAAGGCCGCGGCCTCGGCATCGCCGCTCACCGAAGCTTCCTCAGCTACGTGGCCCTCGTGCTGGACGTCTCCCTGAGCGATACCAACGACCTGATCATCAACGAGGCGCACATGGCCATCGACTGCGGCCGGGCCGTCAACCCCGACCGCGTCCGCGCCCAGCTGGAGGGCGGCATCCTCTACGGCCTGAGCCTCGCCCTGATGGGCGACATCACCGTCAAGAACGGCGCCGTCGTGGAGAACAACTTCGACGACTATCCGGTGCTGCGCATCCACCAGACGCCGAAGAAGATTTTCACCTACGTCGTCGATCCCAGTCCGGAAGTGGTCAAGGATTATCCGGGCGAGGAAGTGCCCCCCACAGGCGTAGGCGAGCCCCCCACACCCGTCGTCGCCCCCGCTCTGGCCAACGCCATCGTCGCCGCAGGTGGACCGCGCATCCGCGAGATTCCGTTCCGAAGGCACATCCAGGTGTTCTGAGCCTGCGTGCCCCTCTCCCGTCCCCCCACGCGGGAGAGGGGCGCACGTTCCGGCAGGAGGTCCCATGTCCGAAGAGGCCCTCGGCATTCAAGGCTTCACCCCCGACGACAAACGTGTTGTCGCCGGCTCGCGATTCAGCGTCGTGCGCGACGCCGTCTTCGCCAACCCGTATCAGAAAGTGTGGGGCGCGCCGGGAACCCCGCCGTTCGAGCGCTTCCCGGTCACGCTGATGCCGCTCCTCGAGGGGATGAGGCCGTGGGGCGGGAAGTGGCAGTTCCTCGCCGCGGCCCGGCGCGTGCTCAACTCCGATTCCGACCTGCGCTGGGGGCCGGATGGGAAGGGCTTCCGCCGCCTCCTCCACGCCAACGGCATCTGCATGACCGGCCTGTGGGAGGTGACCGAGGAGACGCCGTACACCGGCTACTTCCGCAAGGGAAGCCGCGGGCTGATGATCGTGCGCTACTCCACCTGCTGCACCGAGACCCGCCGCGGGAACACGCGGTCCCTCTCGATGATCGGCCGCATCTACCCGACCACCGATCCGAACCACCCCGAGCCCCTGCCCACCGCGAGCTTCATCACCCAGGAGGACATCGGCGGCGAGGACACGCCGAACATCAACCAGGCGAAGCTGCGCAACGCGCCCAACACCACCGCCACCAAGCGCGGCAGCGGCATGCCCATCCTCCTCCTCACCGGGATCGTGCTCAACATCGCCGAGAAGAAGCCCACCATCCGGCAGGTCTACCAGATCGCCGAGCTCGGGAAGCCGCCCGGCGAGCCCACGCGCGCCCCCGAGTTCATGCAGCTCACCGTGGCCCCGGGCCAGCCGGTCATCCCCGGCGACGACCTCGACTTCCGCGACGAGATCATGGCCCACCTCTACGATCCGGGCGATCCCACCCCCAAGCGCAAGCTCGTCTTCGACGTCGAGACCTCCGACACCGGCACCACCCACGGCCCTCCGATCAAGGAGCGCCGCGACATCACCAACTGGAAGAAGATCGGCACCATGACCTTCGACGCCGCGGTGGCCTCCTTCAACGGAGACCACGTCTTTCACGTCAACCACCCGGCGTGGCGGGAGGATCGGAACGATCCGGCGACGGTGGCGAAGTCGAAGGTGTGAGAACCGCTCAGAACGTCTTCAAGAGCTCGATCAGCGCCCGCTTGTCCGCCATGGGCAGACTCCTGCCGAACGGGTGTCCCTTGTCCTCGTAAAAGTCGGGACACTTGTTCAGCGCCAGGAACTTCGGCACGAGCTCCTTCCGCATCAGCTCCTTCACCTGCGCGTCGCTCAGGTTCTCTTTCCGGATCCTGGCCAGCGTGTCGACGATCGCGTGGAGCAGCTCGACGCGCCTCACGCCGAGGGCCAGGCCGGGGTCGAGATTCGTGTTGGCGATCAGATTGATCGGCGTTCCTTCGGGGATGGGTCCGAGGCGGAGGCTCTGCGTCGCCTGGTCGATGAGATAGGGATGGCGGTTGGCCGCCTCCCGCAGGAGATCGGGGAGATACGGCAGCGGAACGTTGATGGACGACTTCCTGGTCGTCTTCCAGATCAGGGTTCCCCGCGGCTGGATCCACAGCATCTTCTCGATGCCGTCCTGGAAGGCCTTCATGCGCGCGGCGACGCTCACGTCTCCTGGCATGGCCTTCGTCGGATCGATGCCCACGGTGTTGTTGTGCAGATACGGCGCGCTCGACCAGAGGCTGATCAGCGACGGCGGGCGGTAGTAGCCGGGGCCGTTCCCCTCGCCGGGGAGGGGGATGCTGACCTGGCTCTTGCCGGTCGGGGAGTACGGGTTGTCGACCTCGAACGTGCCGATCGGCGGGAGGGTTTTGTACGTCTCCGAGGAGAAGTGGTCCCAGATGTGGTTGCGCGTGGCGTTGGTGGCCGCGGCGCGCGTGGCGTTGGTGCCGATCCGCGTGACCGGGTGGCGGCGCTCGTCGCTGAGGAAGTTGTCGGTGAAAAAGTCCGGCTTCCTCACCTCGCCGCGGAACCAGTTCTTCGCCTGCTCGGTGACCCGGCCGTCCGGGCCGAACGGATCGAAGGCCGGCTGCCTGCTCGAGTGGCACGCGGCGCAGTTCTCGGCGAAGACGATCTTCCCGCGATCGAGCACCTTCTGATCCTTGGTGAGGTATTGCGCGCCGCCCGGCGCGTCCTGCAGCAACAGCGGCTTCGCGTAGTTGACGAAGTAGAGCGCCAGCGCGTGCGAGCGGTCTTCGCTCCAGTTCCAGGAGGGGGAGCTCATCTGCAGCGCCTTCACCGGCACCGGCGACTGCGACGCGAGCTTCGGGTTGTTCCGGAACGGACCGCCGATGAGCGGGCGGAAGTGCTTCTGCCATTCCGGCCAGGCGTGGCCGATGTTCACGTAGACCCGGCTGAGCGCTCCCTCGAAGCCGACCGAGTCGTCGCCCTGCTTGAGCACGCGCGGAACCTTCTGCCCCTTGTCGAGACTGAGCCACTTGAGGTCCAGCGCGCCGCCGGCCAGCTGCTCCACCATCGGGTCGTACTGCCCCACGCGTTTCGTCCCTCCGTCCGCGGCCCGGCTGAGGCGCTGGGACACGTTGAAGACGCCGTTCATCGTGCCGGGGTTGTTCAGGTAGTCCGTGGCGATGAAGGACGTGTCGAGCGAGCCCGGAGGGCTGGAGTGGATGAGCTGCCAGACGAAGCTCTCCTCGTCCGGTCCGCTGACTTGTATCGGCTTGCCGTCGATACCGCCGGTGACCAGGCGAGGGACGAAGAACTCCGCGACGTTGAAGTATTGCGCGCCGACGTAGTCGTTGAGGTTCGCCCACTTCGGATTCACCACGTCCGCCGGCGGGCGGACCGGATCGAAGCTCACGTGGCAGAGCGCGCAGGACATGCCCACGATGTAGGGCCGCACCAGCGCCGGGTTGTTGTAATAGCTCGGATCCTCGTAGAAGCGCTTGGCGTACCCGCCGGTCTTCTTGATCTCGTCGAGCCAGGCCTGTTTGGCGGCGCCGGTGAACTTCGGGTTGTCGGAGAGGCGCAGACCGATGACGCCGGTGGATCGGCCGTACGTGGCGGCGCCGACCTTCTGGTCGAACTGGACGGCGTCGGGATCGTTCGAATCGGGAACGTCGATGAAGAGACCGTACCGATCGGGCTTCGCGGCCTGCATGAAGCCGGGCTGATTGATGATGCCGATGTCCCGGAACCGCGTCGCCCGCCGGCGCGAGTCGATGGTCTTGAGCAGATCGGCCGTGCCGAAGCCGTGCTGGGCCAGCCAGTCCCACATCAAGCCGCTGTCGCCGACCCAGAGGTTCCAGACGATGCGCCCGCGCAGCGCTTCCTTTTGGTCCGCCTTCCTCGGATCGAGGGTGATGCCGTTCATCCCCGGAAAGACGTCCACCGTCGTCTCTTGCCACTGCGCCGGCTGCGCGGCGTAGCGAGGAGCTCCCGCGCCGGCTTGCGGAGCGGCCGGTTCTCTTTTGCAGGAAACGGCGAGGAGGGGCAGGAGGACGAGGAATCCGAGACGGACTCTGACCATGTGACCTTCCCTACTGCTGCGCGCGCGGGTCGCCGATGGTCTTGAAATACTCGCGCAGTTTCGGCGGCCGATATTCTTTGTCGTTGTCCCACCGCTGGAGCACCGTCGGATGCACGCTCTGGGTGGGGTCGAGCCCGTTCGGCCCGGCGTTCGTCGAATTCGGGGACGGCAGCCCCACCGGCCGGTCGAACGGCCGCAGGAGCTTGTACTTGAAGGAGCGGGAGTCGTGCGGCGGGTTCTGCAGTGGATTCGGATGCAGCGGGCGGCCCTCGAGCACCTCCGGATCGATGTGCAGGTCCGTGGCCTGCGCCCGCTCCAGCATCCACTGCAGGGCCACGTCCGACAGGCCCGTCTCCGCGTAGCCGCCGCCGACGTCGGAGTGCACGCCGGCGAACCACACCTGCTCCACCTTCTGCTCGGGCTTGGGTTTGTAGTCCCACAGCGTCGGCCGGAACGGCCCCCTCCGCTCGTCGATGGCCAGTGCGTGATAGGCGTGGCGCACGTTCTTGCCCAGCTCCGTATCGTGGAACGCGAACTTGTGCGAGTCATGCCCCGGGATCCCCAGCGCGCCGACCGTGTCCCACACGCCGATGAACTTGACGTCGATCGGCTCGACGGGGCTGATCGAGTTGTTCCGGCGGAACTCCACCGCCGGAGGATCGTCGGGGCGGTGCTTGCTCCGATACAGCTCCAGCGCGTCGTGATACTTCCCCGCGCTCCGGCGGGTGAGGATGCCGCACTTGCGGATCATCCCGAGGATGCTCCGCGCCGTGAACGCGCCGCGGCTGAATCCGAAGAAATAGAGCTCGTCGCCCGGCTCGTAGTTCCCCACCACGAACCGGTAGGCGTCATGGATGTTCTCTTCCAGCCCCTCTCCCACCACCCCTCCGACGACGCGGTCGACGAGGTTCCCGGTCCCCACGCCCTGGTCGTAGTAGACGATCTGCGGATTCCCCGCGGCATCGCGCTTGGCGACCCGCACGGCCATCTTCACGACATTGGTCACGCACGGCTGGCCGTTCTCTTCGACCTTGTCGGCGCGGTTCCACGTCCCATCGCAGCAGAGGACCAGTCTCTTCATATGTATAGGAGAGGCGTGGTGGGATCGTTTCCCTACCCGCGGCTCGATGCCGCCGGCCAGGCGATCCGCTCGCGGATTCCGTCGCTCGTCTCCACCTCGACGCTCTCCATGCCGATGGAGCGGAGCACGAAGTGCTCATCGATCCGCTCGCCGGCGCGGACGGTGATGATCTCGCCGTCCCGCGCGAAGGCCGCGATCGGGTGGTCGTGCGGTCCGAACCGGCCGATGTACCTCCAGGTGAAGCGAGGGCTCGGCGGGGCGATGGGCTCCGGCTCGACCATCGGCACTGGCTGCGGAGGCGGCGGCGCGACGAACGCGATCGGCGCCGGCTCCACGCGCCGCCGCTCGAGCTCCACGTAGGCGAAGAGGTTCCGGTTGCCCTGGCTCTCCCGGGGAGCGTTCAGGTTGACGAGTTGCGGAGGAGGAGGAACTTGCTCCTCCGGCGCACGGACGGCGGCCGCCGGCTGCACCTGCACGGCCGGCGAGGCCGGATCGTCGAGGGCGATGCCGCGCACCAGCCATCCGAACAGCGCGGCGGTCACGGCGAGCGCGAGGATCTTCGGTGAAACGCGCATCGTCTGTTGGGACGAACGGCGCGCGGTCGGCGTTACGGCTTCCGGGTGGTGAAATACCGCTTCAGCCACTGCGACAGCCCGTCCAGGCCTGGGAAGAGCACGCGCTCGGTGACGTTGGCCTGATCGAGCTTGTCGCGCACCTCCCACTTCAGCTCCGCCGGGATGACGACGCGGCGATGCGCCCCCTCGCGCTGCTCGAGAAGACGCTGGAGGGAGAGCCGCTCGCTGGAGGGGAGGGAGAAGAGGGCGAACTGGTTGACGATCCGCTCGTCGAGCGACGGCGGCTCGAAGAAGACCACGAAGTCGTGCTCGGCGAGGGCGTCGAAGGCGTCGAGGGTGGTGGCCACGCGGTTGAGCAGCTCGGTGGTAAAGATGTTGACGTCCTCGTCGTCGAGCACCTTTCGCAGCTTCGCCGGCAGCATCTCGTTCATCTTACGGTAGTCGACGCACCAGATCACGGCGTCCTCGTCGAACTGCCGGAAGTCGTGGGTGGCGAAGTGCAGGGCCACGTACGGCGAATAGGTCCAGTCCAGGAGGCGCGTGGGCAGGCCGTGATGCTTGGCCAGCGATAGCCAGTTCCAGACCCAGTCGCCGTGCACGGCGCTGCGCAGCGCGTACTTGCGGAAGCTGGTGAGGAGATGCCGCTCCTGGGCCTCGAAGCCGCCGCTCTGCAGGCTGGTCTCCAGGCCGTGCCGGGCCCGCGGGACGCCGCGGAAGACGAAGTGGGAGCGGAAGCGCGAGATAGCCGGCTGCCAGGAGGCGTCGAAAAGAGCTTCCTGGAGCTCGATCCACGACGACACGCGCAGCTCGCTCATGGCCGCGGCCGGCTGCAAGCGCCGGGCCTTGTATGCTCGCGCCCGTGAACCGCGTCACCCTCATCCTCGCGCTCCTCCTCGGCGCGTGGCTTCGCTTCGCCGGCCTGGCCCGGCCGAGCTTCTGGCTGGACGAGATCCTCAACTACGACATCGCCACGCGCGCGCTGGCACGCCCCTGGTGGGAGTGGCTGACCGGGTTCGCGACCGACGGCCCGCTCTCGTACGCGTTCGCGCTGGCGGGGCGCTTCGTCTCCTCGCCGGAGCTCTCCGCCCGGCTGGCGCCGGCCCTCTTCGGCGTGGCGGCGATCTTCGTGGGCTGGCTGGCGGCGCGGCGGCTCGCCCCCGAGGTGTCGCTCGTCTATCCGCTGCTCCTGGCGGTGGCGCCGCTGCACGTCTACTACAGCCGCGAGGCCCGTCCCTACGCGCTGCTGATGCTCCTGGCGACGGCGATGACCGCGCTCCTGCTGCGCGGCGGATCGATGGGAGTAGCGATCGTCGTGCTGGTAGCGGCGATCTATGCCTCGCCCGGCTCGACGCCGCTGCTGCTGGCGACGGCGATCGCCGCCGGTGCGGCGTACGTCATCGGACGAAACCCGTTCCACGGCCGCTACGCGACGGCCGCCGTGCTCGCGGCCGCGCTCGTGCCGCTGCTGTACGGCGCATGGCCGGCGAAGGCGTCGGACGTCCCGGCGACGCTGAGCGCGCGCTACCTGCCCTCGCTGATCGCGTCCTTTTCCTTCGCCGCGGTCGATACGTCGGACGTGTCGCGCGCGGCCTACCTCGTCCTCGCCTTCGCGGTGATCGGCGCGATCGCCCTCGCGCGCGACGACCGCGCGAAAGCCGCCATCGTCGGCGGCATGGCCCTCCTTCCCGTCCTCCTCGGCCTGCTTGCGCTCTGGCGGCTCAAGCACTGGTATGCCGTGCGCTACGTGGCCGTCGCGCTGCCGGCGTACCTGCTGCTCGCGGCCATCGGCATCGCCGCGATCGCGCGCCTGGTCCGGCACCGCGTCGCCCGTCCGGCGATCGCTCTCGTGCTCGCCGCGGCGTTCCTTCGTGAGGCCCTTCCCGCCGCGCGGCGCGAGCCGCTGCGGAAGCTGGACTGGCGCGTGGTCGCCCAGACGCTGTGGGATCACGCCGGGCCGAGCGACGCCGTCCTGGCCACGAACGAGTGGGCGCGGGTCTCGCTCGAGTTCTACCTCCGCCGCCTCCCGCCCCGCGTGCGCCTCTACGGCGCGCGCGACATGCTGCCCATCGCCGCCAGCATCGTCGATCAGAACGATCCGGTGTGGATCGTGTCCGCTGGCACCGATGCGTCGGACGTCTCCGCCTGGACCTGCCGTTACCCGGTCGTGCTGGCCAATCCCCTGGAGTCGCTGCGCGTCCACTACGCGCCGACGCTCGCCCATTTCGTCGAGCACCGCATGACCGCGGCCGACGCGCGCAACGCCGCGCGCGGGCAGCTCTTCGTCGACTTCGGCCCGGCCGACGAGCCGCTGCTGCGCGGCCAGTGGGCGAATGCGGAAGGGGAGCAGCGGTGGGTGCAGGGCACGCGCGCGGCCGTCGTCCTTCCGATGGGCTACGCGGCCGATCACCGCATCGTGGTCTCGCTTCTGCCGCACGGCGAGCAGCGCGCGCGGGTCTCGCTCAACGGCGCACCCGTCGCCGACTTTGCGCTGGATCAGGGGTGGAAGGAGTACGAGATCGCCACGCGGGCCGGCCAGTGGCGGCCCGGAGGGAACGTCCTGGCCTTCGAGTTCAGCCGCGCCAGCGTGGCTTCCCCGATCGACGCGCGCACGATCAGCGCGATGTTCGACAATCTCTGGGTCGTTCCCCCGGGGAAGACGGTCGATCGGCAGCCCTGGAAGCCAGCCGTGTCTCTGGTCTCGATCGGCGGACAGAGCCTGGCCGAGCAACTGGCCTGGAATTCCGTCTGTCTCGATGACAAGGGATTCCTCGCCCTCGCCTACCGGGAGCTGTATGGCCGCCCGATCGACCCGAAGGGGGAGCGGTACCACCTCGGGCGGATGCGGCGCGGCCAGACCCGGGAGGACGTCGTCCGGACCATGATGCGCTCGCCGGAGTTCCGGCCGAGGAGGTAAACTGTCCGGTGCACCACATCCATGCTCGAGAAGCTGAAAGCCGCCATGCGCTCCGGAGGGGATGACCCCAAACCCTTCCCGCGGAAGACGACCGAGGTCCGCCTGGAGGCGCTCGACGACCAGAAGTCCGTCGAGCGGGCCCACACCCACGAGCCGGCGCTGATCATGCTCGAGGGCGACCTGCCGGGACAGGTCTTCCGCGTTCGCCCGGGGCGGCAGGTCATCGGCCGGCGTCCGGAGTGCGACATCCGCGTGCGCGAGCGCGCGGTGAGCGGCGTCCACGCCGAGATCACCCGCGTGCGCGACGTGGTCACGATCAACGACCTGGCCAGCACGAACGGGACGCTGGTCAACGGCATGCGCATCCGCACCCCGGTGTCGCTGGTGCAGGGGAGCCTGCTCAAGCTCGGCAACTGCGTGTTCAAGTTCGTCGACTCCCTGCTGGAGGTCGAGTTCACCGAGGCCTTGCACAAGCGGGGGATCACCGACCAGCTGACCGGCGCGTTCAACAAGTCCTACCTCGTCGCCCGCCTCGGGTTCGTGATCGACACGACCTCGGAGGCCCGGCCGGTCAGCGTGATCGCCTTCGACTTCGACGAGTTCAAGCAGGTCAACGACCAGTACGGGCACGCCGCCGGCGATCACATCCTGCGCGTGACCACGGCCCTCATCAGCGAGAACTTCGTCCGCCGCGGCGATCTCTTCGCCCGCATGGGCGGCGAGGAGTTCGTGCTGGTGCTGCCCGACACCCAGCTCGCCGCCGCCGTCGAGGTGGCCGAGCGCATCCGCCGCACGCTGGAGGAGCGGACGTTCGACTACGAGGGCGAGGCCATCCGCCTCACCTCCTCGTTCGGCGTCTGCATGGCCACCAGCCCGGTCGAGCAGCCCGACAGCCTCCTCGCCCGCGCCGACGAACTGCTGTACCGCTCCAAGCGCGAGGGGCGGAACCGCGTCAGCGCGTAATTGACACCGCCGTGAAAATCCCATCCACCACCCGCGCCATCCGCGCGTAGTCCAGGGTGTCCGCGGTGTCTCCGGTGGTGTGGTAATGCGGGTTCCGCAGGAATGCCGTGTCCGTGACGAGCACCGCCGGGATGCCCGCCGCCCAGTAGTTCCGGTGATCGGACGCGTCGAGGGTCACCGCCGGACCGGTGAAGCTGTATACGTCGATGCCGCCCGCACCGCGGATGGCCCGTTTGACGTGGCGGGTGAGGGCGCGGTCCGGCCAGCGGCCGCCGACGGTGATGAAGTCGCCGCGGTCGGGATAGAGCCACTGGAAGAGACGGTTCGGCCAGGTCTGCTTCTCCGCGTAATACCCGATCATCTCCAGGCAGATCATGCCCACACCGCCGCCTAAGGCCCGCGCGTGCACGGCGCTGCCCATGTTCTCCGAGGCGAAGTGCGGCGGCTCCTCGGTCGAGAAGGCAACGAGCGTCACCGGCGCGTCGGGAGGCGTGCGGCCGAGGAGGCGGGCCAGCTCGATCAGACCCGCCGTGCCGCTGGCGTTGTCGTCTGCGCCCGGGAGATCGCCGGTCATGGTGAAGGCGTCGTAATGCGCGCCGACGATCATCGGCGCGCCGTCTCGCGGACCAAAGTGCACCAGGACATTGCGATAGCGGCGCCGGCCTACGTCATAGTGCTGCGACTCCACGCGCCCGCCCGACGCGCGGAACGCGCGCTCGATGTACGCCGCCGCGAGCTCGAGATTCTCCGGCTGCGCGGCCCCGCGCGGCCGGGCCGTGGTCGTGAGGAATTCGACGTGCCGGCGAAGCAGGGCCGGATCGGCGCGCGGGCCGCGGAAGGGAAGCCCGGTGAGCGTCGGCTGGCGAATGATCGCCGCGCCCACGGCGACGGCGAGAAAGACGGCGATGCCGATTCGCAGCAACGAGCGGATCATCACCTCTGAGACGCGACGATCCGCGCGCACGTCACTTGAATCGGTGGAGCGCCGGTTGCCAGCCGGTCCGTGGGCTGCTAGCCCGCGGTTGTCCACCGGTAGGCTGCCGGCGGAACGGCCGGCACGTTCAGAGACGCCCGCCCTACAGATCTCCGACGGCCGCGGCGAGGTCTTCCGTGCTCGTCGTCCTTCCATGCACGCTGGCGATGCGATCTCCGCGAGATTCGAATCACCTCGGGTATAGGGGAGTTTCGCGACCTCGCCGAAGGAACAGACCCACAGGACAGTCCTGCGACGGAAGAAGTGCCGCCAGCAGGCTCGTAAAACGACGTATCCACGCGTCTTGTTGCGCTTCTGGTACGCAGTAAGTTGCCGGCCGCACCGGGCGCACGTCACTCCAACCACCGCCCAAACACACTCTGCAGAAGAGCGTCGTCGACGTAGAAACTCGTCGCCTCGAGCCGGCGAATGAGATCCGGAACATCGACGAGTCCCAGATCGGCCGCGGTGCGAAGGACGCCCAGCGTTCCGGTGACGCGAATCTGTCGCCGGCGTGCTTCCGCCCGCCCGGCGGTCTCGTCGATCAAGAGGAGGTCGGCTCCGATCTTCTGCGCAAGCGCAATGGCTGCTCTTTCGCCGAGATCAAGGTCTGCTGGCACGGATGCGATGTCATTGGATGTGACCGCCGCAACCGTGATCCACGAGGGTGGCCTCGCCAACCAACCGCTCACCACCGGTGGTGCGGCAGGCTTGGTGAGCTCCGCGGCGACAGCCTCTGGAATCGCCACTTCCGCGTACAACTGCTGAAGCAGATCCACCTCTCCCAGAAGAATCAAATAGTGGAGAGGACTACTGTCCGCGACGACGATCATCGCTCGGGAAGAATGCCGAGCTCACGGTGCGCCGCCATGTCGTCTTCGAGATCCGACGCCGTGTAGCGGAGGGAAACGCGGTGCTCCTTGAGAAGCGCGTGGACTTCCAGCCGCGAGTCCAATCCCAGAAGGCGCCGAACCTGGTTCTCGGTCAGAGCGCCGGTGCGGTAGCCCTCGACGGCGATTGCCTCGAGCGCGTGCCGCTCCAGATCGGACCAACGCCCTTCCAGCGCTTCCGAGATGTCATCCGGCAGATCGACCTTGACTTGCATGGTACGTCAACACTCGATCATAACGCCGCCGGCAGGCTGCCGGCGGAACGGCCGGCCAGCGGCCGGCGCTACTTGAAGCTCTTCGGCCGGTCGTCCAGGCGCCGCGCCAGATCGGCGAGCGCGGCGAGGTAGATCGGCTCGTCGGCGCCGAACTCCAGCGGATGGCGCAGCCCCGAGGCGCGCAGCGTCACCCGGTTCTGATCGGCGTCGACGACGATGTCGTCGATCGACGGCACGGCGATCTCGACCGGCTTCTGCGACTCCACCACCAGGCGCTTGTTCGTGATCTGCAGGCCGGTGTCGGCGGTCTCGCCGAGGCGGATCTTCGTGTTGTACAGGCAGTACTCGTTGAGGCGCAGCGGAACGGACGACTCGCAGCGCGGGGCATTGCGATGGTCGATGCCGCGCAGGCGCTCGAACTGGGCCTCGGCCGAGGCATCGTTCGGGACGTCCTCGTTGCGGATGCCGAATCCCTCCTGAATAGAGCGGACGATCTTCAGCTGCGTCTCGCCCAGGCGGTCGTCGGCCATGAAGTGCCAGAGGATGGTCGAGTAGAGGGCATGCTTCACCGCCAGCGCGTCCTCGGCGATGAGGCCCGCGGCGTCGCTGGCGCGGTCCATCAGCTTCGCGACCTCGGCCGCGCGCTCGTGGCCGACCTTCGCCAGGGTGGAGAAGCCGACGTGGAGAACGGTACCGATGGCGGCGTCGGCCCAGACGGCGTAGGGCATGTCCAGCTTCTCGTTCTCGCGCAGGACCAGTTCGAGGTGCTCGTCGCTCGGATCCTCCCGCAGGCGCTCCAGGGAGGTGGTGTACGCGGACAACAGCTCGCGATTGCGCGCGTCGCGCTCCTCGCGCTCCTGGCGCACGCGCGCCTCCTGCTGGCGCACCAGCCGGCGCTTCTGGCCGGTCATGACCACGGGGATGGCGACGAGGATCAGGCCGAGGATCAGCCAGACCAGGCCGGGCTTGCCCTTGCTCCCCAGCACGGCGAAGCCGATGAGGAGGAAGAACGCGCCCGCGCCGAGCATGGCGATCGTGCCGCGGCGCTTGGTGTCCACGAGCTGCGTCCAGAAGGGCGTCGTGGCGATGGAGCGCGGCTTCGGCACCTCCGGGCTGCGGATCGCGCGCTGGTCGGCGGCGTAGAAGATCTCCGGGCGGTGGCGGATGAACTCGCCATTCGGACCGGTGCTCAGGTCGGGATCGTGGTCGATCGACCGGAGCTCCCGCCGCCGCGTCACTGAAAACTGAAAGAAGAAGTTGCCGAGCGGTTTTTGAATGGTAAAGCTCACGGCGGTCTCGGCGGTGCGAAACAGTTGCCAGTTACTGACTCGATGGTTTTGTCACATCGATCCCATCCGCGATGGCTTTGATCCCATCACTTGAGGGTCGCGAGAAAGGCGGTGATGTCTTTCGCATCGCCGGGCGTGACGCCGACCGGGGCCATGGTCGTCTGGGGGTTGAGCGCGGCCGGGTTCTGGATGAACTGCTCCAGATTCGCGGGCGTGTTCTGCACCGCGCCCATGCTGATGGCCGGGCGGGAGGCCAGTCCCTCCAGCGAGGGACCGAGGGAGCCCTGCGGGCCTTCGACGCCGGGGATGATGTGGCAGACGTTGCAGCCGTACTGCGCCGAGAGCTGCCTGCCGCGCTCCACATTGCCGGCCGGAGGAGCCGGCGATGGCGCCGATGCAGTCTGGGCCGGCTTTTCCGTCTTCGCGCAGGCGAGCGTCAGAACGAGGAGAAACGCGAGTTGCTTCATAGGCGTCTACTTTATGCCATGCGCGTTCGGGTGCCGATCCTCATCGCTCTCTTCGCCTTTGCCTGCGCGTCCGACTCGATGATCCGCCGCGTGCAGAACTACCGCGCCGCCGCCGCCCGCGGCGACGTCGCCGCGGAGCAGACTTATCTCGCCCCCGGCGCGCGCATGTTCTTCAACGAGAAGAAAGGCGAGGGCGAGCCCCTCGGGCCCGGCAAAGGCAACTGGGCGCACTGGGACGACTACTTCCACTCCCGCACGAACATGACCGACTGGCGCGTGGTCGACGGCGCCGTGACCGCGGTCGTGCACGAGACGAACGACTTCTACCGCCTCCTCGACTGGGAGCCGCAGCCCTACCGGCTGACGTGGTGGCTCGATGGGGGAGGGCGGATCACCGAGGTGCTGCTCACGTCCATTCCGGCGGGACCGCCCAAGAGCCGGATGAACGAGTTCGAGGAGTGGGCGGCGAAGAACCGGCCGGCGGAGCTGGAGTACCTGATGCCGAAGGGCCGCGTCGATCCGACCGGCGACCGCGCGGAGCGATTCGCGGCGCTCCTGCGGGAGTGGCGGGCGGTCCGCTAGGCACGGCTCTTGGAGCCTTTTTCGCCTGATGCAACGCGTCGTCGTCATCACCGGTGCCACCAGCGGCATCGGCCACGCCACCGCGCGCGCCTTCGCCCGCCGCGGCGCGTCCGTAGTCGTCGTCAGCCGGAGCATCGAGGCAGTGATGCAAGTGTCGGAGGAAGTCGGCGGCCTCGGCGTCGTCGCCGACGTCTCGAACTGGGAGGATGTCGAGCGGATCGCCAGGGAGACCGTGGCCCGCTACGGGCGCATCGACGTCTGGGTGAACAACGCCGCCGTCGCGGAGTGGTCGCTGGTCGAGGCCATGACCCCTGAGGAGATGCGCCGCGTGGTCGAGGTGAACGTCCTTGGGCCGATGTACGGCGTGCGCGCGGCGCTGCCGCATCTCCGCCAGAGCCAGGGCGTGATCATCAACCTCGCCTCCGCGCTCGCCAAGCGGGCCGTCCCCCTGCTCTCCACCTACTCCGCGTCCAAGGCCGCGGTGAAGTCCTTCAGCGACTCACTGCGCATGGAGCTCCGGGCCACCGGCGCGCACGTGGACGTGGTGACCATCCTCCCGTCCGCGATCAACACGCCGTTCTACCGCTGGGGGGCGTCCAGGCTCGGCGTGCGCCCCCATCCCGTGTCCGTCATCTATCCGCCGACCGCCGTCGCCGACGCCATCGTCTCCGCCGCCGAGCGCCCCCAGCGCGAGATCTTCATCGGCTCCCTCGGCAAGCTTCTCTCCGTGGGCGAGCGCATCAGCCCCGCCCTCCTCGACTGGATCATGCTCCGCCGCCGCTACATGTTCCGCGAGCAGCACACCTCCATCCCCGACGAAGGGGAGTCCAACCTCTTCCAGAGTCCGGGCGAGACCGACATCGAAGGCTCCTTCAGCGGCGAGATGCGCCGTACGAGCCTCTACACGAAGGTCGTGGAGATGCGCCCGGGACTGCGGCGGGCCTTGGTCGCCGGAGCGATCCTCGGCGCAGCAGTGCTGTTCAGGCGACGACGGTCGCCGGATTGAACACCGCGTGCGCGTCCGTGAGCTCGACTCTCGGCTGCCCCTCGATCCCGATCTTCGCCACGCCCGGCATCAGCCGCGTCTCGACGAAGCGCTGGAAGTCCTCGCGGCTGTCCCAGACGTCCATCACTCGGAACCCATCGGCGTCGAACCACGACACATGGAACTGCGCGCCGGCCGGGGGATTGCCCTCCCAGTTCACCTCGCGCCGCGCCGCCTCGTATTGCTCTCTCGACACCTCGGGCCAGTGCATCCTCATCACCACGGACATAGCTTCACCTCCGCGGGGAACTACGGATGGGAAGGCGGATCGGACGCCCCCTCCGCACACAATCCCAGCACCGCCTTCGTGAACTCGTCCACGTCGAAGGGCTTGGAGATCACCACCTTCACCACGTCCAGGTCCAGCTTCGTCAGGGCCTGCTGGGAGACCGCCGAGACCACGGCGATCGGCACGCGGATTCCCTCCCGTTTGACGAAGTCGATGACCTCGAAGCCGTTCAGGCCCGGGACCATCAGGTCGAGGATGAGGATGGAGTAGCGGTTGTTGCGGAGGCGGTCGATGGCGGTGTTGCCGTCGGTCACCGTGTCGATTTCCACCTTGTGGCGGGCCAGGAGCTTTTCGACCAGACGGCGGATGGCCGGGTCGTCCTCGACCACGAGGGCGCGGTGACATTGCGGTTGCGCGTTCATCCAAAAGCCGGCGGCCAGTCTAGCAGTGGCAAACTGCGGGCCCGAATCCACGTAGACTCCGGGCATGAAGAAGCTCGCCCTCGCCTTGCTCACCCTCTGCCTGACCGTCCCCGCGCCCGCCCAGGAGCTCTCCGCCGAGGATCTGGACCGGCGGAGGAAGGCCCTCAGCGACCTCCTCGCCGAGCAATGGGAGTACACCCTGAAGACCTCGCCGGAGTTCGCCTCGATCATCGGCGACAAGCGCTACAACGACCAGGTCAGCGACGTCTCCGAGCGGGCGGTGATCGCCGACACGGCGGTGACCCGCCGGTTCCTCAAGCGCTTCGAGGCCATCGACACGCGCGGGTTCGGGGAGCAGGAGCGCCTCAACCGCGATCTGATGGTCCGCACCCTCCGCCAGGGCCTCGGCTGGGAGCGATTCAAGCCCTGGCAGACCCCGGTCAACCAGATGGGCGGCGTGCACCTCGGCGCGCCGCAGCTCGCCTCCCTCCTGCCGTTCCAGACCGTCAAGGACTACGACGACTACATCGTCCGCCTGACCAAGTTCCCCAAGATCATGAACGACACCATGACCAACATGCGCAAGGGCATGGCCAACCGGCTCATGCCGCCGAAGTTCCTCCTCGAGAAGGTGGCCGAGCAGGCCAAGGGGATCGCCGACACGCCGGCCGACAAGTCGCCGTTCGCCGTGCCGCTGACCAAGTTCCCGGAGTCCTTCTCCGACGCGGACAAGGAGCGCCTGCGCCGGGACATGCTCGCCGCCATCGAGAAGCACGTGATCCCGTCCTACCGGAAGTTCGAGGCCTTCGTGCGCGACGAGTACGCGCCGAAGGGGAGGACCGAGGTGGGCGTGTGGGCGCTGCCGGACGGCGCGGAGCGGTACGCGTTCGTGGTGCAGAACCAGACCACCACCAACCTCAAGCCGGACGAGATCCACCAGATCGGCCTGCGCGAGGTGGCGCGAATCGAAGGGGAGATGCTGGAGATCGCGAAGAAGCTCGGCTTCTCGGACCTCAAGTCCTTCAACGCCTCGCTGGAGACGAATCCCGCGGTGAAGGCGAAGTCGGCCCAGCACATCCTCGACTCCTACAGGAAATACATCGACCAGATGTACGAGCGCCTGCCGCAGCTCTTCGGCCGGCTGCCGAAGGCCAAGCTGGTAGTCGAGCCCACGCAGGCGTTCCGCGAAAAAGAGGCCTCCGGCGCGGAGTACAACACCGGCTCGCCCGACGGCTCGCGTCCCGGCATCGTCTACGTGAACACGTACGACGCCACCTCGCGCAAGACCATCTCCTTCGAGTCCACGGCCTACCACGAGGGCGTCCCCGGACATCACATGCAGCTCTCCATTCAGCAGGAGCTGGCCGAGCTGCCGCCGTTCCGCCAGCAGGGCGGCGAGACCGCCTTCGCCGAGGGCTGGGCACTCTACTCCGAGCGCCTGGGCAAGGAAGTCGGCTTCTACCAGGACCCGTACAGCGACTACGGCCGTCTCAACGACGAGATGCTCCGGGCCATCCGCCTGGTCGTCGACACCGGACTGCACTCGAAGAAGTGGACCCGCGAGCAGGTCGTGCAGTACTTCCGCGACCACTCCGCCGTCGATGAGGTGGAGATCCAGTCCGAGACCGACCGCTACATCGTCTGGCCGGGACAGGCCCTGGCCTACAAGATCGGCCAGCTGAAGATCCTCGAGCTCCGCGAGCGCGCTCACCGCGAGCTCGGCTCGAAGTTCGACATCCGCAGCTTCCACGACGAGGTCCTCGGCGCCGGCGCACTGCCCATGCAGACGCTGGAGGAGCGCATCGAGCGCTGGATCCGACGCCAGTAGGCGTCGTCCCGAGCGGTAGCGAGGGAGCTGGGCGGGCGGGGAACCACCCACCCGCCAGTTTCCCTCGCTTATGCTCGGGATGACGTACCGTCATGCCTGAGCTCCCCGAGGTCGAGACCTACACGCGCTACTTCGCGCGCCACGCGCTCGGTCAGCGGATCGAGCGCGTGGACGTCCGCGACGAGCGCATCCTCGACGGCGTCCGCAAGGAGACGTTCGTCCGCAAGCTGACCGGCCGGACCTTCACGGGGGTGCGCCGCCACGGCAAGCATCTCTTCGCCAACGCGGAGACGACCTGGCTGCATCTCCACTTCGGTATGACCGGCGACCTTGCCGCCTACCGCGACGCGGCCAAGGAGCCGCGCTTCGCCAAGATCGTCTTCGCCTTCGAAGGCGGCGCGTATTTGGCCTTCGAGGACATGCGCCTCTTCGGCCTGGCCAACCTCGTCGACGACCCGGACGCCTTCATCGCCGAGCGCAGGCTCGGCGTCGACCCGCTCGACCGCTCGTTCACCTACGCGCGCTTCGCCTCGCTCCTCGAGCGCCGCCGCGGTGCGATCAAGTCCCTGCTGATGTCCCAGGACGTCATCGCCGGCCTCGGCAACCTCTACGTCGACGAGACCCTCTACCAGACCGGCATCCACCCCCGCCGCCCCATCGACCGCCTCACCGACGCCGAAAAACGCGCCGTCCACACCACCATGCGCCGCATCCTGCGCGAGGTCATCGCCCGCCACGGCCGCGAAGCCGAGCTCCCCGCCCGCTACCTCTACCACCACCGCGAGCTCGGCACGCGCTGCCCGCGCTGCGGCGGCACGATCAAACGAGCGGTCGTCTTCGGGCGGACAACGTACTTTTGCGGGAAGCACCAGAGGTAACGCCGGCGGCCTCGCCGGTCCCGATTGCTGCCCGAACGTCCCGCGCCCATCCGCGAGCCACGCGCGCGACTGCGCGGCCCGGCGACGAGACTGCGCAGACCGCGCCGTCCGATGTTTCTACCGACAGCGGTGGTTCCCGGGTCTGGGCGCCAGATCGGAGGACCATCGCGCCTGCGCGAGTGGATGAATGAAGAGGTTCGAGGTTCGAGGGAAGAATGAAGAAGCCCACCCGCCCCGTGACTCGGTGGGCGGGTTTCTCAATTCTTCTCTCTTCCCTCGAACCTCTTCATTCCAGTCACGGCGTTCATCCTTCATCCTTACGCCTTCTTTGGTAACGTTTTTCGCGTTACAATCCCCCCCTCTTCAGGCAGGGGAACGGGATTGCTTCAGGAACGCTTGGCCGAGCTCGAGCGCCAGATCGCCGAGCTGATACGCGGCAATATGCCGGTCGCGGCGCGTGCGGATGGCGCGGCCGTGGTCACCGAGGACGGGAGTCCGGCCGGGCGGGCCATGCGCGTCATCCTGAGCGAGATGCGCAAGGAAGTGCCGTACGACAGCTGCTCGGTGCAGGAGTTGCGCGGCGACCGCCTGGTCATTGTCGGCGGGGTCGGCTTCGCCGACCTGGAAGTGATCCTCGGCGAGTCCTTCGAGGTCGACAACCTGGAGATCCCCAACGGCGAGGTGATCTACCGCCGCCGGCCGCTCATCGTCGGCGATACCGAGCAGTACCGCGCCTTCCGCCGCGGCCTGCACGTCGGCGCGGGCATCCGCTCCTGGCTCGGGGTGCCGCTACTGCGCGGCGACCGCCTGGTCGGCATGATCGCCCTCGACAAGGCCGAGGCGGACTTCTACACCGCCGAGCACCAGCAGACCGCGCTCGCCTTCGCGGCGCTCATCGCCATGGCCATCGACGAGGGGGCAGGGCGCAGGGCGCAGGGCGCAGGCGCGTGATGCGGTAGGGATTCTCCGCTCCCGGTCACTCCTCGGTATGCGAACGAAAATTGTTACATCGTGGGTGCTCGTTCTCTGCCTTGCCGCACTCCCTCTGCATGCCTTTCTCGAAGACCTCTGCCTCCCGCGCCGGAACAGCGACGGGTCCCTGAGCTACTGCATCAAGCCCTGCCCTCCCGGCAATGACCCGAACACCACCTGCCCCCAGCAGACGGCGGACTTTGTCACCATCAAGCCCGGCCGGAGCATGATCCACGCGGACTCCACGTTCTTCATCGCCCAGGCCCTCGGCTACCGCGCCGACGTGGCCTACTGGATCGCGGCCTACAACGAGGTCGCCGACTACGCCCAGTACGTGCCCATCGATCAGTGCGGCGTGCAGGCGGCCAATCAGGCCTCCATCAAAGCCCAGACGACCCAGCAGAAGAAGCCGAACTCCGGCCGTGACTACGTCACCGCCTACTTCAACGGCTTCCAGCGTACGAACCCGAACACGGACGGACCGCTCGACCACTACGTCGTGTCCTTTTCGCCGAACGGGGAGGGGACGGACGTGCACGGCCCGCAAGGCGTGTCGGGTCTCTACCCGCTGCACTATCCGAAGCCGGGATACCCGGTGCACATCGACGACGTCTATCAGAAGACACTCGCTAACCTCCGCCAGTGGGCGATGCGCAGGGCCGCCGACCCGGGGCTGCTCTGCACGGTCGGCCTCACGGCCGGCGAGCAGTGCGTGTCCGGAGTGAGGATCATCGGCTCCGTGCCGCTGCTGCCGAAGGTGCCGCGCACGGCGTTCAACATCGACGTGCCGGCGGGGAAGAAGGTCCTGAACTACACCAGCGACACGGACATCGACTACTACGAGAAGCTGCAGTCCTACCTCGACGACAAGACCAAGACCACCGGGACGCTCTGGAAGGACGCGGTCCCGCGGCCGGTACCGGCGCAGATCGCGCGCATCGGCCTGTACCTCCACGTCCTGCAGGACTCGTCCTCGCACGCGACCTACTGCGGCGACGACCCGCCTTCGGCGCCGGGCGGCTGCAACCCGGGCACGTACATGTACCGCGAGAGCGACGGCAACATCGGGCTCTCCTTCGGCAACGGCTGCGCGAACAGCCCGCATCTCGCCGGGCACGCCCAGGAGACGGGCACCGGCACGGGCCCGCTGCCGCTGCGCGACTACGTGGCCCTGAACAATACCGTCGACGAGCTGATCGTCTTCGGCAACGAGGTCGCGCGCCATTACCCGGGCTGGATCATCAATCCCGAGCTGCTTCCGCCCGACGTCGTCGGCGGGAAGAACGCGCAGGGGCAGAGCGCCGCCGACCTGAAGGCGGAGCTCGTGGGGACGATCCAGTCGGGGCAGGCTTACAGCGGAACGGAGGTCTACCGGTCGGGCGTGGTCACCCTGCCGCTGCAGCAGGCGAGCTTGCTCGACCGCCTGCACGCCATGAACGCGGCCCTGGCCAGGCACTCCGATACCGTCCGCCGCCGCTCCGCCCATCCCGCGGCCTTCGTCCCCTTCGAGCACATGCCCGGCAACTCCGCCGATCCCAAGGACACGAGCGTCTGTTGGACGTCATTAAATCTGTAATTTCAAGCGCTTGCGCGTGGGATGGAGGCGTGCTTTCATCCCACGCGTGACCCTGGTCCGAAGCGCGATCGTGTTCGCGATCCTGTTCTCGCTCAAGATCCTGAGCCGGGTCTTCTACCGCTTCGACTTCGACTTCATCGGCAAGCTCCCGCCCGGCGATCCCTGGCGCGGCATCCGCCTGGTGGTCTTCCTCAACCACACCAGCCTCTTCGAGCCGGTGTTCATCGGCGTCCCCCCGCCGCGGTTTCTCTGGCGCCTCGCCGCGCACGGCGTGATCCCCGCCGCGGACAAGACCACCGACCGCCCGCTGGTCGGCCTGGTCTTCAAGTTCGTGGCCCACAAGGTCATCCCCATCACCCGCCAGCGGGACGACACCTGGACCCAGGTGCTGAGCACGATCGAGGAGGACTCGATGGTGGCCATCGCCCCCGAGGGACGCATGAAGCGGGCGACCGGACTCGACCTGCACGGCAACCCCATGACCGTCCGCGGCGGCGTCGCCGACATCCTCCAGGCCCTCGGCCACGGGCGCATGCTCATCGCCTACAGCGGCGGCCTCCATCACGTGCAGATCCCCGGACACATCCCGAACGTCTTCGAGACCGTGCGCCTGCGCGCCGAGGTCATGCAGATCGAGGACTACGTGAAGGAGATGATGCAGCGCGGCGGTGCCGACCAGTTCAAGCGCAACGTCATCAAGGACCTGGAGTGGCGCCGCGATCACTACTGCCCGGAAGAGGAGCGGCCGGCCAAGGTGGCCTGAAACTTCTCGAGCGGCATCGGCTTCGAGAACAGGAACCCCTGCACGTACTCGCAGCCCAGCTCCAGGAGAAACGAGAGCTGGTCCTGCGTCTCCACTTCCTCGGCCACGACGCGCAGGTTCAGGTCGTGGGCCAGCCCGAGCAACGCGCGCACGATCGCGGCGCAGGCGCCGTCGCCGGGGAGCTCGCGAATGAACGCGCCCGGCAGCTTGATCCCGTCGAGCGGGAAGTGCTGGAGGTGGGTGAGGGACGAGTGCCCGGTCCCGAAGTCGTCCAGCCACAGCTCCACGCCCAGCTCGTCGAGGGCGTCGAGCATATGCACCGTCTCTTTCGGACGCTCGATGTAGCTCGTCTCCGTGATCTCCAGACTCACCTTCTGCACGTCGATGCGGCAGGAGCCGAGGAGACGGGTGAGCCGCGCCAGGAGGTCCCCCTCCTGGAACTCGCGCGGCGACAGATTGACGTGCAGCCTCACGCCCGCCGGCCAGCCCGCCGCGTCGGTGAACGCCCTCTTCATGACCATCGAGTCGAGCACGAACAGCTCCGGCCCGTCGCTGTCCTCGGCTGCCTCCGCGATCAGCGAGGCCTCGCGGATCTCCCCGCTGCGCCGCCGCTGCCGCAATAGCGCCTCCGCGCCGTAGATCGCGCCGGTGCGCGCGTCGTGAATGGGCTGGTAGAAGAGGAGGAGGTCTGTCTGTTCGATGAAGGCGCGGCCGAGGGCTTCCTGGCCGACGTCCATCACCAGCGTTTCACCAGCTGCATCGTCGCCAGCAGCGCCCCGATGAGCGCGAGCGCGACCAGCGCCTTGTTGCGCTGGAGGACGCCCAGAAGCGACGCCTCGCGGCGGCGCTGCTCGAGCATCTTCATCTTCATCGCCTCGCTCTTACGGACGGTCTCGCGCACGGCGCGCTCGAACTCGCGCAGGCTGCGCGGGGACTCCGGCGTCACGGCCATGCCTCGCTGCGTGTCGATGAGCACCTCGGAGGACGTCGCCGGGACGACCATCCGCTCCGAGCCTTCGGTGACGACGCGGTACGTGCCCTGCTCGAAGAAGGCCACGGTCGGTCCGGCCTTGGTGTCGCGGACGAAGAGCACCACGTCCTCTCCCTCGGTGAACTTCGGCACGCCGATGGTGTCCTGATGCACGCCGCCGACCGAGCCGCCGGGCGTGACGATGGTCACCTCCGGCACGGGCAGTCCCTTGAACGCCTTCTCCACGCGGAAGCGGGAGTAGGTGAGGATCCACTTGTGGGCGTCGTCCCAGCGCGACTCCTGGGTGAGGCAGCGCGCGACCACGATCGCGGAGGCGTTATCGACCTTCTCCTCGAACGGAACCGCGCGGGAGAGCGTCGCCTCCGCCGCGAGCGGCAGGAGCGCCAAGGCGACTGCGAGGGCGATCGGAAGCCGGGAGTTATTTGCCGTCATTTGTCACGTTTCTCTAGCAATCGATGAGCCACGGACGCGTACAATCCGGCTCCATGCGCAAGGCTTTGACTGCACTCATCTTCGTCCTCTTCGCGGCGGCCGTGCAAGCGGCCCCGACCGAGGCGCAGAAGCTCCATCAGCTCTTCGAGGAGGAGTGGCAGTGGCAGCTCCGGGACCTGCCCGAGGCGGCGACGCTGATCGGCGACCGCCGCTACGACGACCGGCTCGCCGACCGCTCCGCGGCCGCGTTCGCCCGCCGCCGCGAGCGCAACCGCGAGATCCTGAGCCGGATCGAGGCCATCGACCGGACGAAGCTGAGCGCCGAGGATCAGCTGAACTACGACCTGTTCCTCGTCCAGGCCCGGGTGAATGCCGAGGGCGATCGCTTCCCGCGCGAGCTCACGCCCATCAATCAGATGGAAGGCGTCTACAGCCTCCTGGGCGAGCTCGCGCAGTACATCCCGCGCGACACGGCACGTGACCACGAGAACTTCCTGGCCCGGATGCGGGCCTATCCGAAGGCGGTCGACGACACGATCGCGCTTCTGCGCAAGGGACTGGAGCTCGGGATCACGCCGCCGCGCATCGTTCTCCGGGATGTCGGAGAACTGATCGCCAATCAGCTTGTGGACGATCCGGTGAAGAGTCCCGTCTACACGTTCGCCTTCACCAACTTCCGTCCGTCGATCCCCGCGGCCGAGCAGCAGCGGCTGCAGGCCGAGGCGGCGGAGGCGATCCGTACCGCGGTCCTCCCGGCGGTGAAGAAACTGCACGCGTTCTGGACGGAGGAGTACTACCCGAAGACGCGCGAGTCGATCGCCTGGACCGCCGTGCCGGACGGCAAGGAGTGGTACGCGTACCTGGTCCGCCAGCAGACGACCACGAGCCGCACGCCCGAGGAGATTCACGCGCTCGGGCTGTCCGAGGTGAAGCGCATCCGCGGGGAGATGGAGCGGATCAAGGAGCAGACCGGATTCAAGGGCACGCTCGAGGAGTTCTTCACCTTCCTGCGCAGCGATCCGCGCTTCTACTACACCACCCGCGAGGACCTGCTCGTCGCCTACCGCGACATCTCCAAGCGCATCGATCCCGAGCTGACGCGCCTCTTCGGCAAGCTCCCGCGCACGCCGTACGGCGTCATCCCCATCCCGTCGTACTCGGAGAAGACCAACACCACCGCGTACTACAGCGCCGGCTCGCCGGAGTCCAATCGGCCGGGCTACTACTACGTCAATCTCTACGATCTCAAGTCGCGGCCGAAGTGGGAGATGGAAGCCCTCTCGCTGCACGAGGCCGTGCCCGGCCATCACCTCCAGATCGCCCTGGCCCAGGAGCTCGAGGGCGTCCCGAGCTTCCGCCGCTACGGCCAGTTCACCGCCTTCGTCGAGGGCTGGGGCCTCTACGCCGAGTCCCTCGGGCCGGAGCTCGGCATGTACAGCGACCCCTACTCGAAGTTCGGCCAGCTCACATACGAGATGTGGCGCGCCGTGCGCCTGGTGGTCGATACCGGCATGCATGCGAAAGGGTGGACCCGCCAGCAGGCCATCGACTTCTTCGTCGCCAACTCCAGCAAGCCCCTCCACGACATCGAAGTCGAGATCGACCGCTACCTCTCCTGGCCCGCGCAGGCCCTGGCCTACAAGCTCGGCGAGCTGAAGATCAAGGAGCTGCGCGCCAAAGCGGAGCGCGAGCTCGGCCCCAAGTTCGACGTCCGCTCCTTCCACGACCGCCTCCTCGGCGCCGGTCCGATTCCCCTGTCGGTCCTGGACGCGCGGATGAACGACTGGATCGCGGCGGGGAAGGCCGGCGGAGCGAAGGCGACGATCACACTGACGCGGTGAGGGTTCGCGCCAGCCGCTACACTGGTGTGCGATGCCGAACGCGATCTTCGCCGCGCCGATCCTGTCGGAGAACGCCGCGCGGGTAATCGGCGCGGCGACGCGGCTCGAAGGGGTGCGGCTGGGGGTCGTCACGCAGGATCCGATCGAGAAGCTGCCCGAGACCTTGCGCGGCGTCATCGCCCAGCATTGGCGGGTCGACAATGTGCTCGATCTCGAACAGCTGACGGGAGCCGTAGCCGCGGTGGGGGAGCGGCTCGGCGGAATCGATTGCCTGTTCGCGGCATACGAGCAGCTTCAGGTTCCCATCGCCCTCGTGCGCGAGCGGTTCGGCATCGAGGGGATGGGCGCGGAGGCGGCGCGCAACTTTCGCGACAAGGCGCGGATGAAGGAGCTGTTCGATGCCGCAGGACTGCCGTGTGCGCGACACGCGCGCGTGACGAGCGCGGACGAGGCGTGGTCGTTCGTCGAGGCGAACGGCTATCCGGTCGTGGTCAAGCCGCTCGAAGGGGCGGGCGCGCGGTCGACGTTCCGCGTGGACACGGCCGAGCAGCTCGCCGAGGCGCTGCGTCTCGCGCCGCCGCCGCTCCTCATCGAGGAGCACATCCTCGGCGAGGAGCATTCGTTCGAAGGAGTGATGGTCGACGGGCGGCTGGTCTGGCACTCGCTGACGCACTACCGCCCGACGCCGTTGGAAGTGCTGCGGAACGGCTGGATTCAGTGGTGCATCCACCTGCCGCGCGAGACCAGCGACCCGCGCTACGACGACATCCGTGCCGCCGCCGCCCGCGCGCTCGAGGTCCTGGGGATGAAGACGGGGTTGTGTCACCTGGAATGGTTCCGCCGCGGCGACGGGTCGATTGCCATCTCCGAGGTGGCAGCGCGGCCGCCGGGAGCGCAGATCATGGATCTCGTGTCCTATGCCCACGACATCGACTTCGATGCTGCCTGGGTCCGCCTCATGATCCTCGGCACGTTCGCGCCGGCGGTGCCGCGATGGTCGGCCGGCATCGCCTTTCTCCGCGGGCAGGGCGACGGACGGGTGAAGGCGATTCATCGCGTGGAAGACGCGGCGGCGGCCGTCGGACCGCTCGTCGTCGCAGCACGGCTGCCGTCGCTCGGGCAGGTGCCGAGTGGCAGTTATGAGGGCGAAGGGTTCATCATCGTCCGCGACCGCGACACCGCCGTCGTCGGCCGGGCCCTGGAAACGATCATCAGTCTGATTCGCGTGGAGCTGGGATGAAAAACGTCCTCCTTCTCGGCTGCGCCTGGCCGCCCGAGCTTTCGTACTTTGCGCGCGGTCTGGCGCGCGTCGGCGCGCGTGTCTTCGGCGTCGATGCGGTTCCGGAGAGCCACCTGCCGCCGCACGCGCGGGAGAGCCTGAGCGGGTATCTGCAGGTGACGTCGCTGTTCGACGAGCAGGCCGCGTTCGACGCCGTGCGCCGGTGGGCGGGGCCGGTGACGTTCGACCACGTCGAGACGCTGTGGGAGCCGACCGTCCTCCTCGCGGCCCGCCTGCGCGAGGCCCTCGGAGCGCCGGGGCTGTGCTACGACGAGGCGCTCTGTTTCCGCGACAAGGATCGGATGAAGCAGGCCGTGAGCGCTGCCGGACTGCGCACGCCGCGCCATCAGCGTGCGTCGTCGGCGAAAGAATGCGCCGAGGCTACGGAGCGCGTCGGCTTTCCGATCTGTCTCAAGCCCATCGCCGGCGCGGGCTCGGAGAACACGTTCCGCGTCGAGTCGATGGACGAGCTCGAGGCGGCGCTGAACAAGGCCGGCCGGGAGCGCGAGTACAACATCGAGGAGTTCGTCGACGGCGAGGAGTTCACGTACGACACGATCTCCGCCGACGGCCGGATCGTGTACGAGAGCCTCTCCTGGTACCGCCCGCGCCCGCTGATCGGCCGGAGCGTGGAGTGGATCAGCCCGCAGACCGTGACCCTGCGCGAATACGACGCGCCGCGGCTCGCCGAAGGGCGCGAGCTGGGACGCAACGTCCTCCGCGCCCTCAAGCAGCAGAGCGGCTTTGCGCACATGGAGTGGTATCGCAAGAGCGACGGCGAGGTCGTGTTCGGCGAGATCGCCGCCCGCCCTCCCGGCGCGCACACCGTCGACACGATGAACTTCGCCAGCGACATCGATCTCTTCACCGGATGGGCCGAGGCCGTGGTGTGCGGAACGTTCGACGTGCAGTTCGAGCGGCTCTACAACTGCGCCATCATCTTCAAACGCGCGTCGGGCCAGGGAAGGATCCAACGCATCGAGGGCCTCGAGCGCATCCTGGCCTCGTTCGGCGAGCACATCCCCGGCATCGACCTCCTCCCCATCGGCGCCCACCGCCGCGACTGGGTCAAGACACTCCTCTCGGACGGGCATGTCTTCGTGCGGCATCCGGATCTGGACGCGACGTGCGAGATGGCGGACCGGATCGGGACGGATCTGCAGTTGTACGCGGGGTGAGGGGACACATCGCAGGCTTCGATCCACTCTCAGACTGAAATCGGCGAGCTCACCCGCCGCACGAACTGCTTCACGACTTCGACCTCTTCCATCACCACCTGATGCCCCATCGGGAGCTCGTGGTACTCGACGTCGAAGCCCGCCTCCTCGAGCACGAGCCGCGCGCGGCGGGCGTTGGCGACGGGGACGACATCATCGAACGTGCCGTGGGCGATGAGGACGGGCGGGCGGGGGCGGGTGCGGAGGTCGGGGAGGTCGTGCTCGTACAGGCCACCGCTCATGACCACGATCCCGGCGAGGGGATGGTCCGTCCGGAGGCCGGCGTCGAGGGACATGAGGCCGCCTTGGGAGAAGCCGGAGAGGACGAGACTCTTGGTGGGGTAGCGCTCGGTGATCTCGACGAGGAAACGCAGGAGGATCTCCCGCGAGGCGGCCACGGACTGCGGATCGGGCGGCCAGCCCTCGAACCAGGTCCAGCCGAAGCTCATGCCCGGGTAGGGCTCGAACGGCTTGGGGGCGTTCGGGAAGACGAAGCGGCAGCCCGGCGGGGTGTCGAGCAGCGGCGCGAGATCGGCCAGGTCGTGGGCGTCGGCGCCGCGGCCGTGGATCATGATCACCGTCGGCATCGGCTCGTCGGCGGGGCGGCCGGAGGGAACGTTCACGAGATAGCGGAGGGAGAGATCGGTCAGCACGGCGGGAGTCTATCCCGCGTGCCTCGCGGTCGCGGTCGCCATGCAGTTCGACTCCGGTCCACAATGCCGGCTACGAATGCTGCGTGGTGTCCTGGGATGTGCGGTGCTTGTGTGCGGTCCGGCGCTGCTGGGCGAAGTGCCCTCGCTGCTGCGGGACGCGGCGTCGAAGCCGGTCTGGATCGCGGTAGATGTCGCCGTGCGGGACGGCAGCCTGGACGAGCAGTTGCTCGGCGAGCACCTCTCGAAACTGCGTGGCGATGCCCAAATGAACGGCGCCGAGTGTCGGTCCTCCAGGACGTTCCGCACCGATCACTTTGCCGAGCGCGGCTCGATCCGCGAGCTGACGAACAGCGCGAAGCTGGTGATCTCGGCTCGCGTCACCGCGCTGAAGCAGGGCTTCCTGCGCGGCATTCCGGGAATGCTGCTCCAGCTGTCCGGCTCTTTCCTGAAGGGCCCGCCCGTCGGTGACGTCCATCTCTTCTATCCCTACGCGAAGATCGACACGACCGAGGGGGCGATCTGCGCACGGCCGGTCGGCGAGTTTCTCCCGCCGCAGATCGGCGACCGGATGCTCGTCTTCTGCATCGTCGGCGACGAGCGTCTCGACGGCGCGGCGATTCTCTACGCCGATCCGACACACGAGATTGTCCATGAGTCCGCCGGCGGCAGGATCCGCCTGCCGAACGCCCTGGGTGCATCCCCTCGATCCTTCGACGAGATCGTCGGCGAGGCCCGCCAGCCCAACTTCGGGTCAAATAACGGTAGAATCGAGCGGTCTCCGAATCCCCAGAGGTGACCCGTGCACATCAATGACCTTCTGAAAATTGCCGCGGAACGCCGCGCGTCGGACCTTCACGTGAAGGTCGGATCCCATCCGGTGATCCGCGTCGACGGCGAGCTGATTCCGCTCGTCGAGCTCAAGCGCCTGATGCAGGAAGACACGATCGCCATGGCCTTCTCGATCATGTCCTCCCGCCAGAAGGAGAAGTTCAAGAACAACTACGAGATCGACATCGCCTACTCGGTGCCGGGCCTGGGGCGCTTCCGCTGCAACATCTTCCAGCAGCGCGGCACGGTCGGCCTGGTCCTGCGCGTCATCCCGGTCAAGATCCTCTCCATCCGCGAGCTGATGCTGCCCACCGTCCTCGAGAAGATCGCCGAGGAGCGGCGGGGACTGATTCTCTGCACCGGCACGACCGGCTCCGGCAAGTCCACCACCCTGGCGGCGATGATCGACTACATCAACGCCCACCGCACCGAGCACATCATGACGGTCGAGGACCCGATCGAGTTCCTCCACCGCGACAAGAAGTCCATCGTCAATCAGCGCGAGGTCGAGGTCGACACGAAGTCGTTCTCTCAGGCCCTCCGCTCCGCCCTCCGCCAGGACCCGGACGTGATCCTGGTCGGCGAGATGCGCGACTACGAGACCATCGAGACGGCGCTGACCGCCGCCGAGACCGGCCACCTCGTGCTCTCCACGCTGCACACGATGGACGCCACGGAGACGGTCAACCGCATCATCTCCGTCTTCCCGCCGCACCAGCAGAAGCAGATCCGCCTGCAGCTCGCCGCCGTGCTGAAGGCGGTCATCTCCCTCCGCCTCCTCCCGCGCGCCGACGGCCTGGGCCGCGTGCCGGCCACGGAGGTGCTGATCTCGACCGCGTACATCCGCGACTGCATCGAGAACAAGGAGAAGACGAAGCTGATCAAGGACGCCATCGCCCAGGGCACCTCGCAGTACGGCATGCAGACGTTCGATCAGTCGCTGTACATGCTCTACAAGAATGGCCTGATCACCCTCGACGAGGCCCTGCGCCGGGCGTCGAATCCCGACGAGTTCCGCCTCAAGCTCTCCGGCATCCAGTCCACCGCGGACATGTCCAAGGAGGAGATGGAGGGCAAGCTGTCCATCAGCGGCCAGGTGGCCGAGGATCCGTTCAGCGACGACTCGCCGTTCGACTTCTCGAATACGATCTGACACGTGGACTGCTACACGGCGGCCATGCGCATCCTCGGCTATCGCTTCAATAGCGAGGCCGAGCTGCGGCGCAAGCTGCGGTCGAAGAAGTTCGACAAGGAGGCCATCGACGCGACGATCGCGCGCCTGCGCGACGAGCGCTGGCTGGACGACGAGCGCTTCGCCGCGTCCTTCGTCCGCACGCGCGCGCAGAAGCGTATCGGCCGCCTGCGCATCAAGCGCGAGCTGAGCGCGGCGGGCGTCAGCGACGAAGCCGCCGAGCGCGCGCTGGCGGAGAACTTCGACCCGGAGCGCGAAGAGGAGGCGCTCGCCGCCGCGTACGAGAAGCGCGCGCGTGTGCTCGTGCGCCGGCACGGGGAGGAGTTCCTGGCGAGCGAAGAGGGACGGGCGAAGCTCACCGCCTGGCTGGTGCAGAAGGGCTTCGAGCTCGACGCCGTGCTGCGCCACCAGCGCGCCGGCGCGAAGTAGGGTGCTAAGGTACGCATCGCGCGTGCGTCGTCTCTTCGCCCTCTCCGTGCTGCTGCTGTGTGCGTGCGCCACGAGCCGCGTGCCGCGCGTGGAGGACCTCTCCCTCGACGAGAAGATCGGGCAGCTGTTCGTCTACGCGGCGCACGGTACGTTCATGAACGAAGAGGCGCCGGCCTGGCAGCAGCTCCGGCGGCAGGTGCGGGAGAACAAAGTCGGCGGGGTGATCTGGTTCGTCTCGAACGTCTACGAGACGGCGGTGCTCACGCGGAAGCTGCAGGCCGAGGCGAAGGTGCCGCTGCTGGTGAGCGCGGATCTCGAGGCGGGCGTGGGGATGCGCTTCAACGATACGACCTACTGGCCGCCGGCCATGGCCGTCGCCGCGACGGGCGATCCGTCGCTGGCCGAGGCGGTGGGGAGGATCGCCGCGGCCGAGGGGCTGCTGATCGGCGTCAATCACATCCTCGCGCCGGTGGCGGACGTGAATGTCGATCCGGACAATCCGGTGATCAACACGCGCAGCTTCGGCGAGGACCCGGAGGCAGTGGGGCGGTTCGCGGCCGCGTTCGTGCGCGGCGTGCAGTCGCAGCCGGTGCTGGCCACGGCGAAACACTTCCCCGGCCATGGCGACACGCACGTCGACACGCATCGGTCCCTGCCGGTGCTGCCCGTCGATCGCGAGCGCCTCGAGCGCGTGGAGCTGGTCCCCTTCCGCGCCGCGATCGCCGCCGGCGTCGCCACCGTGATGACCGGCCACCTCGGCATCCCCGCGCTCGACCCCACGCCGGCGCCGGTGCGCGCGCACGAGCAGTCCGTGGCCGAGAACACGTACACGAAAGACGCGGAAGAGACCACGCGCGGCGGGACGATGCCGGCGTCACTCTCGCGGCCGGTGATCGAAGACCTGCTGCGCCACGATCTCCGCTTCGAGGGGATCGTCATCAGCGACGCCTTCGACATGGGCGGCCTAGTCAGCCACTTCGAGCCGGGCGAGGCGGCGGTGCGGGCCATCGAGGCCGGCACGGACATGATCCTCAAGTCGGCGAACACCGACGCCGCGATCGCGGCGGTAAGGGAGGCCGTGCGCAGCGGCCGGATCGCCGAGGCGCGCATCGACCAGTCGGTGCGCCGCATCCTGCGGGCGAAGGAGCGCGTGCGGACGCGCGTCGGAACGGATGAGGAGATCTTCCGCGGCGTGGACAGTGAGGAGCATCGGCGGGTGGCGGCGGACATCGCGGCGCGGGCGATCACGCTCCTGCGCCAGGAGCCGGGGGCGTTGCCGCTCCGCCCGGACGCGCGCGTGGTGATCATCGCCGTCAACGGCTTCGCCGAGGCCACGAACCCCGTCGCCGGGGTGGAGCGGCAGGTGAGGGCGCGCGCCAAGACGCCGCCGCTGTCGTTCCTGATCGACGCGCGGACGCCTGCCGAGGAGATCACGCCCATGGTGGAGGCCGCGCAGCAGGCGGATGTCGTGCTCCTCGCGCTGGCCGTGCGCGCGCGCTCGGGAGCGGGTGCGATCACGCTGCCCGAGGCGGCGCGGCAACTCGCCGAGCGGCTGCCGCTCGAGAAGACGGTCTCGGTCTCCTTCGGCTCGCCGTACGTGCTGCGCGATCTGCCGGCGCTGAGGACCTACCTGTGCGCATACGGCGTGCAGCCTGTGATGCAGGTCGCCGCAGTGAAGGCCCTCTATGGCGAAAGCGCGATGACGGGACGGCTGCCGGTGACCATCCCCGGCCTGCACGCGCGCGGGGACGGAGTGAGCGTACGATAGTGATCATGCAGAGAGCCGGGCTGGTCACCCTACTCCTGGTCTTCGCCGCCACCCTCGCCGCCGAGGACTCGCCGCTCGTCGCTGCGGCGAAGAGCCGCCGCAACACCAAGCCGAAGGCGAAGATCGTGATCACCAACGACAACCTGACCAAGTCGGGCGGTCACATCAGCACCACCGCGGCGCAGAAGCCGATCGTCCTCCCGAAGGAGGATCCGAAGCCCGCACCGCAGGTGAAGACCGCGAGCGCGAAGCCCTCGCAGGTCGCGAAGGCGAAGCCGCAGACGGCGAAGGCGGAGACGATCGACGACGCGGAGCGCCTGGTCGACGAGCCGAACTTCCGCGACTACGAGCCGTCGCCGAAACCGCCGATCCATATCCTGCCGAAGGGAATGGCGGTCGACCCGCAAACGGGGAAGAAAATCGAGGAGCAGCCGAAGGCGGAGAAGCGGCCGGCATCGTAGCTCCATATTGACGGAATCCCCCGAACGTCCTACCTTCACCTCACCTCAGGCCAGCCCCCGTTCCACGACCTTCGGCAAAAGGAGACCGTCATGCGTCACCTCGTCCGGCAGTGGATCCTCGGAATCGCGGTACCCGTCCTCGTCACGGCACCCCTTCTTGCCCAGACCGTCACCGGCACGATGAACGGGACGGTCACCGATGCCTCCGGCGCGAGCCTGCCCGGGGTCACCATCACCATCCGCAACGCCGAGACCAGTCTCGAGCGCGTGGTGGTGACCGACGGGAACGGCTTCTACAACGCGCCGTTTCTGCCCGTCGGGCGGTACAACGTGCGGGCGGAGCTGTCCGGGTTCGGGACGCAGACGCGGCAGAACGTGCGCGTCGACCTGAACCAGACCGTGGTCCAGGACTTCGTCCTCGGGCCAACGCTCTCGGAGACGGTGACCGTGAACGCCCTGGCGCCGCGGCTCAACGTCACCGACGGCGAGATCAAGCAGTCCATGCGCTCGGACGAGATCATGTCCCTGCCGCAGGGGAACCAGACCAGCTTCCTCGGCCTGGCGGCGACGTTCGCCGGATATCAGGAGACGAACCCCGGCGGGGGCATGGACAACCCGACCCTGTCGGTCGGCTCGTCGGCGAACTTCAACGGCGCCGGCACGCGCGGCACGACCTTCCAGATCAACGGCGTGAACAACGACGACTCCTCGGAGAATCAGCACCGCCAGGGCGTGGCCCTGGCCACCATCGCCTCGTTCCAGGTCCTGACCAACAGCTACAGCGCGGAGTTCGGCCGCGGCTACGGCGCGGTGGTGCTGGTGCAGACCAAGTCCGGCACGAACGAGATCGCGGGCGAGGTCTACGGCTACGCCCAGGACGGCGAGTGGAACGAGAAGAGCTTCTTCGCCCGCACCTCGCCCAAGCCCGACAACTACCGCCGCCAATACGGCGCGACGGCCGGCTTCCCGCTGCTGCGCGACAAACTGTTCGGCTTCGTCAGCTACGACTCCACCACGTTCAAGGGCAACACCATCGTCACCCGGCCGCTCATCCTGCCGAGCGACATGAACCTCCCGCGGCTCACGCTCGGCAACAACACGCCGGAGAACCGGGCCTGGCAGGACTCGATCCTGGCCCGGTTCCCGAGCGGGCTCACGCCGAACGCGCCGCAGATCTCCAACCGCGCCTTCCAGTACCCGCAGTTCGCCGACTGGCCGGACCGCGACTGGTCCGCGCGCATGGACTGGAACGCGAGCGTGCGCAACAACGTCAGCGGCCGCTATCAGAAGAGCAGCCAGCGCCGCGAGAACGGGGAGCTGATCATCGGCGAGCAGACCCTCCAGGACAACGAGCAGTCGAACTTCGGCCTGACCTGGACGAACGTCCTGAGCACGGACACGGTGCAGGAGGTTCGCTACGGCCTGGGCGACCGCAGCACGAACGTCGACCTCCTGGCCGGCAACGACACGCCCATCGTCCGCTTCGCCGGCATTACCCCCGGCACGATCCTAGGCAACGCCGGCGCGTACCCGATCAACCGCGATCAGACGGACCAGCAGTTCGTCTACAACATCTCCTCGGCGCGCTGGGCGCGGCACACGCTCAAGGCCGGCACGGACATCCGCCGCTCCACGCTCGACGACCGGGCCTCGAACAACAACCGCGGCTTCTGGAACTTCACCGCCACCTGCGGCGGGGTGACCTACCCGAGCGGCCTGCACGCCTTCTTCGCCGGCTGCGTGGCGACGTACCAGAAGAGCATCGGCCCGGCCTCCCTGGAGAACGAGCTCAACGAGATCAACCTCTACGCCCAGGACGACTGGCGGCCGTGGGACAACCTCACCCTCAACCTCGGCATCCGCTACGAGCGCGTGAACGCGCCGGAGGAGAAGGAGAACCGCATCGTCTACGGCTACGACGACTCGCAGTACGTCGATCCGCGCCTCGGCTTCGCCTACACGCCGAACTGGGAGAGCAACCGCTTCCTCCGGGCCATGACCGGCGGCAACGGCCGCTTCTCCATCCGCGGCGGCTACGGCGTCTACCACGGCCGGGTCTTCCAGTCGATCTTCTCCCAGGGCGGCGCGAACGTCCGCTACAACCCGCCGGGCGGCGCCTCCTACAACATCCCCAACAGCACGAACATCTCCGATCCGACGGCAGGACAGGGAGCGATCGCGCGGGTCTCGCTCACGCTCATCGATCCCGACCTGCAGATGCCCGAGACGCGGCAGTGGAACCTGACCTTTGAGCGGCAGATCTTCTCCCAATCGCGGCTGCGCGCGAGCTACATCGGCACGCTCGGCAAGAACCTCCTGCAGTACCGGTTCGACAACCTGCCGGTGAAGCCGGACGGCGTGACCTGGAAGGTGGCGGCGGACTGGCGCTGCGCCGGAACGGGCACGCCGGGCGTGCCCACGAATGCGCAGTGCCCGACGGCCGTCCCGATCGCGGCCAACGAGGTCAGCCTGCGCGTGCCCCGCACGAACGAGCGCCGGCCGAATGCCTGCTGCACCACGAACCTGATCGTCGACAACATCGCCGAGAGCTCGTATCACGCCGGGCAGCTCGAGCTCGAGACCGGCTCGATCCGCAACTTCAGCGGGCGCATGACCTACACCTTCAGCAAGGCCATCGACAGCGGCTCGGAGGCGACCGCCTCCGGCGTCGGCGACATCAACATCTTCCCGCCCGATGCGGACGAGTACAAACGCGGCCTCTCGCGCTTCGACACCCGCCACCGCTTCACCGCCACGGCCAGCTATCTACTGCCGTTCTTCCGCGACCGGAAAGACCTTGTGGGGAACCTCTTCGGCGGCTGGCAGCTGTCGACGGTGCTGAGGCTCGCGTCCGGGACGCCCTTCACCGTCATCGACACCGGCGCGTTCGACATCGACTTCGACGGCGTGGCCAACCAGCGTCCCATTCCCCTCAACCCCGACTTCAGCGGCGGCTGGCACGTGACCTACCCCGGCGACTCCCGCGACAAGCTGCCGTCCAGCGGATTCCGCCGCGCCACGCCCGATGACAGCATCGACGACCTGATCGGCCGGAACACCTACTTCACCGACGCCCGCGAGCAGGTCGACCTCGGGCTCTACAAGAGCTTCTCCGCCTTGCGGAGCACGGTCGTCCTGCGCCTGGACGTGTTCAACGTCTTCAACCACGTGACCTGGGGCGTGCCGGTGAACGACTTTGCCAGCGCGAACTTCGGGCGCATCCTGAGCACCCACCCCGACTACGTTCCGCGCACCTTCCAGATCGGTCTGCGGTTGCTGTACTGATCACCACGTCCGCCGCAGCGGATGGGCCTCGGTGTTGAAGACCACGACGCCGAGGTCCATCGTCTTTTGCGGCGCGAACAGGAGGTAGAGGTACTTGAGCGTCTCGGCCAGGAAGTAGCTGGGCATCAGGTCGCCCTTCTCCTTCGTGACCACGTTCTTGAGCGTGGTGTACCCGGCGTCGGTGCGGCAGTGGCGGACGAGGTCCTCGAAGAACGTCCGTCCCATCTCCCGGTAGCGGGGATCGCCGGTGTAGTGGTGGAGGTAGTACGCCGACTCCATGATCTCCGGCCGCAGCGGGTAGCCGGCGTGGACGACCTTCATGGTCCGGTAGTCGAGGACCTCCGGCTCGATCCCGTGCAGCTTCCACATCTCGAAGCACGACGCCTGGAGGCGCCGGGCGCGGCGGCGGTCGCCGCCGAGGGCGAGGACCGAGGGGAGAAAGGCGTGCAGGGCGCCGTATTCGGTCGCCGTGCGCTTTCCGGTGACCATGTCCACCTGCCCGTACCAGAAGCCGGAGGGCACCTGATGCGCCAGATGTTTGTTCAGCGCGCGGACGCTCTCCTTCCACATCCGCTCGCAGTCGCGGTCGCCGAAGAGGATCCAGCACTTGAGGAGGTACTCGTAGTACGAGTCGATGCCGCCGCCGACGTGGCTGGCGCGGCTGACCCATTGGCCGGTCTCGACGTTGATCTCCTCGCCGACCAGGCCGATCTTCGAGCGGCGGTTGTAGAGCTGGACCAGCGCGTTCTTGGCCTTGTCGTAGTAGACCGGCTTGCCGGTGAGCTTCGCGAGCGTCCCGAATTCGAGGAGCAGGGTGCCGATCTCGGCTGGGTTCGAGGTCGCGCCGCTGGTCTTCCCCGTCTTCAGGTTCACGTACATGTAGGGCATGCCGGTGGGGGAGTCGAATGCCGGGAGCAGGCGCGTGCCGAGGTCGTCGGCCAGGCGGAGGAGCGAGGGGTCGCCGGTCATCTGATAGGCCGAGAGCAGCCCGCCGAGGATGCGGATGGTGATCTCGAAGTTCTTGACCGAGATGTCCTTGTCGAAGGAGAGGGTCTCGACGATGAGCTTCTTCGCCTTCTCCGCCTCGGCGTCGAGACCCATGAGCAGCAGCGTGTCCAGGGTGTCGACGGGAGTCATGAGCAGGGACTCGGTGCCGTGCCAGTCGCGGACGCCTTTGGTGAGCGGCCTCAGCTCGTCGTGTCCCCAGGCGTGGCGCTCGTAGGACTGCCACGAGTACAGGAGCTCGGCGCGGACGCGGCCGGCGAGGTCGTCGCCTCTCGCGGACAGGGCTGCGCAGAGGACGAGAAAGGCGGCGAGGCCCGAAAGACGCTGCATCCGGGTATCATCGCCCGCTCTTCCCCGGCTGTCATCCCGAGCGAAGTCGAGGGAAGAAACAAAATCGGGCCATAACTGTTGGAGACCCCGTGTTGACCTCGAGCCAGATCCGCGAGACGTTTCTCGCCTATTTCGAAAAGAACGGGCACCGCCGTGTGCCCAGCTCGTCGCTCGTTCCGGCGGGCGATCCGACCCTGCTCTTCACCAACGCCGGGATGAACCAGTTCAAGGACGTCTTCCTCGGCCGCGAGGCGCGCGACTACAGCCGCGCTGCGACCTCCCAGAAGTGCGTCCGCGCCGGCGGCAAGCACAACGACCTCGAGAACGTCGGCCGCACCGCGCGCCACCACACGTTCTTCGAGATGCTCGGCAATTTCTCCTTCGGCGACTACTTCAAGGAAGACGCGATCCGCTTCGCCTGGGAACTGCTCGTCGACGTCTACGGCCTGGACCCGGAGCGCCTCTGGTTCAGCATCTTCGAGGGCGATGAGTCGGTGCCCGCGGACGAAGAGGCGGCCGCGCTGTGGGTGAAGGTGGGCGCGAGGCCCGAGCGCGTGCTGCGCTTCGGCAAGAAGGACAACTTCTGGCAGATGGGCGACACCGGTCCGTGCGGACCGTGCTCGGAGATCCACTACTTCCGCGGCGACGACCTCTCCAAGAACGTCCCCGAGCTGGTGAACGGCCCCGGCGACGACACGATGGAGGTCTGGAACCTCGTGTTCATGCAGTACGACCGCGACGAGAACGGCGTGCTGCACCCGCTGCCCGCGCCCTCTGTGGACACCGGCATGGGCCTCGAGCGCATCAGCCTGGTGCTGCAGAACGCCGGCACGAACTACGACACGGATATCTTCACGCCGATCATGCGCCGGGTGGAGGAAGTCGGCGGCTACCAGTACCGCGGAGACATGGAGGATGACCTCGACACGGCCGTGCGCGTCCTCTGCGACCACGCCCGCGCGGCGACGTTCCTCATCAGCGACGGGGTCATCCCATCGAACGAGGGCCGCGGCTACGTGCTGCGGCGCATCATCCGCCGGGCGATCCGCTTCGGCCGCAAGCTTCCCAATGCCGTGCTGCTCACGCATCTCGTCGACTCCGTCGTCGCTGCGATGGGCGACGCCTATCCCGAGCTGCGCGAGCGCCGCGAGGCGATGCTCAAGACCCTCCAGGCCGAGGAGGAGCGCTTCTCGCGCACGCTCACGACGGGCATGGAGCGCGTGGGGCAGGTCCTCGACGACGTCCGTCACCGCGGCGAGACCACCCTCGGCGGCGCCGAGATCTTCCGCCTCTACGACACCTACGGCATCCCCATCGATCTCATCGCCGAGATGGCGGAAGAGGAAGGGGTGCGGCTCGATCGCGAGGGCTTCGAGCAGATGATGGCCGACGCGCGCGTGCGGGCGAAGGCGTCCTCGAAGTTCGCGATGAGCGGGAACGCCCAGTTGTTCGCCGACGTGCCGCCCGTGCGATTCGTCGGCTACGACCAAATGACCGATGTCCCCGCCGCCGTCGAAGCGATCGTGATCGACGGCGATCCGCGCGACGCGCTGCATCACGGCAGCGAAGGCGACATCGTCATCGATCCGACGCCGTTCTACGCGGAGTCAGGCGGGCAGATCGGCGATACGGGCGTCCTCGAGTGGGACGGCGGCCGTGCGACCGTGCTCGATACCCAGAAGCCGTTCGGCGAGGTGATCGTCTCGCGCGTGCGTGTCGACGAGGGTTCGCTCGCGATCGGTACGCCGGTGCGCGCGTCGGTCCCGGTGCCTCAGCGCCTCGACACCACCGCCAACCACACCGCCACGCACCTGCTCCACAAGGCCCTCAAGGACATCCTCGGGCCGACGGTGCAGCAGGCCGGCTCGCTGGTCGCGCCGGACCGCCTGCGCTTCGACTACACCTATCAGCAGCCGCTGACCGACAACCAGATCAAGGCCATCGAGGACGCGGTCAACGACAAGATCCGCGAGAACCTCTCCGTCACCAAGACCATCATGCCGATCGAAGAGGCGAAGAAGAGCGGCGCGGTGGCGATGTTCGGGGAGAAATACGGCGAGCAGGTACGCATCGTGGCCGCGGGCGAGTACTCGCGTGAGTTCTGCGGCGGCTGCCACGTCAACCGCACGGGCGACATCGGCGTCTTCAAGATCACCTCCGACCGCTCGCTCGCTGCCGGAGTGCGGCGCATGGAGGCGCTCACCGGCCGCGGCGCGCTTTCGTACTTCCGGAAGCTGGACGACGCCACGCGGTCGCTCACCTCGCAGGCGAACGTCGCCCTCGACGAGCTCCCGACGTACGTCCGCTCGCTGCAGGAGAAGCAGAAGCAGCTCGAGAAGGAGCTGAAGGCGCTGAAGGTGCGTCTGGCGACCGGCGGAGCGACTCCTGCCGCGGGCGCCGACGAATCGGTCGACGTGGAAGGGGTGAAGCTCATCGCCCGCCGCGTGGACGACGTCAGCGGCGGCGATCTCCGCAACCTCGCCGACACCTTCCGCTCCAAGCTCAAGAGCGGCGTAGTCGTCCTCGGCACCGCCACGGACGGCAAGGTCACACTCCTCACCGCGGTCACGAAAGACCTCGTCGGCCGGGTCCAGGCGAACACCCTCATCGGGAAACTGGCCCCCATCGTCGGCGGCAAGGGCGGGGGCAAGCCCGATCTCGCCCAGGCCGGCGGCAAGGACGCCGACAAGCTGAACGAGGCCCTCGCCCAGGCGCCGGCGGCGCTGCGCGAACTGCTCTCGGAAAGCGTCCCGGCGTGACTTAGCCGCGCCCTTCGTGTAGGCTAAACGACGCTCTCACAAGCACTACGAAGGGGTGGAGAGATGAAATTCAATCAGTGGCGTGCCCTCGTCATTGCGTTGGGGGTCGTAGTCGTGGCCGGTACGGCCGGCATCGCGCACGCGCAGTGCGGTCCGATGGACGTGGCGTTCGTCATCGACACCACGGGCAGCATGGGCGGCGTGCTCGACAACGTGAAAGCCGAGCTCCCCGACATCATCGCCCAGGTCCAGGAAGCGTCGGGCGGGGACTTCCGCCTGGCCCTGCTGCGCTTCGAGGACGACGTCTTCGTCCTCAACGACATGGCCGCCGGCAACACCGAGGCGGTCAAGACCGCGATCGCAGGCCTCAGTGCCGGCGGCGGTGCCGGCGAGCCGGAGGCCTCGGACGAGGCCGTGCGTACGGTCGTCGAGGGTCTCAGCGCGTCCGACCGTCCCGCGGGCAGACAGACCGGCGATTTCGCCGGCGGCTTCCGCCCCGAGGCGACGAAAGTGATCATTCTGGTCACGGACGCGCGGCCGGCGGGCTTCGATGACTCGTTCAGCGAAACCGACCGGGACAATGTCGAAGAGATCGCCACGAAGGCGGCCAGTCTCGGCATCCACATCTCGGCGATCTTCACCCCCACCGGCGCGGAGAGCCTCCGCGACGAGATCGTGGAGATCATGCAGCTCTGGGCCTCGCTCTCCGCCGGCTTCTATCTGGAGGCCAACGAGGACGGCTCGGGTACGGCCGAGGCGATGGTCGAGATCATCGCTGCCTGCGGCGGCGGCGCGGGTGCGGGCGCGCAGAGCCTGATCCTCGATCCGGGCGTGCTCCTCCTGACCACGGGCGAGACCGGCGACGTCGAGGTGACCAACTTCGCGCCGGGAGACATCGCCACGCTGTCCTATGACAGCTTTGGCCTGCCGGATGACTCCATCATCTCGTTCGATCGGATAGATCCGGAGATCACGGGCACCGATCTGCAGCACATGCGCATCACCATCGGACCGGAGACGCCGCCGGGGACGTACATCGTGTACGTCAACGCGCGGCATTCGGACAGTACCATCGTCCAGACGAACAACCTGGTCGTGGCTGTCGACTGCAAGCCGCCGGCGCTCCTGGGGACGGGGCAGCTGACCACCCAGAGCGTGCCCCGCGGCTCCGCGGCGACGCTCAGCGTCTCGCCGGTCGGCTCGGGACCGTTTCGGTACCAGTGGTTCAGCGGCTTCACCGGCATGACCGGCTCACCGATCGAAGGGGCGACCCGGTCGACCTTCACCACGCCGGCGGCGAACGACTTCGGCGCCTACTGGGTGCGGGTCACCAACATCTGCGGCACCTTCGACAGCAACACGGCCTTCGTGATCCCTCAATGATCCATTGATTGCATCTCCCGGAAAAACCCGCGCGAATGCCCGCGCGGGTTTTTTGTTTCTACTGACCCGATGACCACCCACGCCTGGGGCACCCAGCCCGAGATGTTCGGCCCCCGCCACGAGCACCGCCTCGGCATGATCGTGCGCGAGGTGGAGAAGCTCCCGCGCGGCGCGCGCCTCCTCGACGGCGCGATCGGCCTCGGCCAGCTCGCCGGGCGCATGGAGCAGCGCGGCTACCGCGTCTTCGGCATCGACTACGCGTTCGAGGCCGCGCTGCACGTCCGCCGGACGTCGGCGATTCCGGTCGTCGTCGGCGACATGACCCGCATGCCCTTCAGAGACGGCGCCTTCGCCGGCGTTACGACGGGCGAGACCCTCGAGCACCTCGACGACGATGCCGGCGCCGCCCGCGAGATCGCGCGCGTCCTCCAGCCCGGCGGCGCGTGCGTCGCGACCGTACCCGCCCTCCAGAGCCTCTGGAGCGCGTCGGACGACTACTACGAGCACCGCCGCCGCTACTCCCGCGCCCAGCTCACGGAGATGTTCACCCGCGCCGGGATGGTGATCGAGAAGGCGACGTACTGGGGCTTCCCGGTCGTCCTCACCTACGACACGCTGTTCCTCCTCCCCATGAACAAGCGCCGCGCGAAGCGCGCGGTCGCCGAGGACGCCGCGCTGCAGTCGGTGGCGCGGGTGGGGCGGGCGCGGGGGCTGGTGCGGCTGGTGCGGGCGGTGTTCGCGATCGATCGGTTGTTCGCGTGGCTGCCGTTCGGGCCGGGATTGTTGATGGTGGGGAGGAAGGGTAGGATTTTGTGATGGCGAAGCGGAAGCCGATCGAGCAAACGATGCCTCCCGACGCGGCGCCGGGGGAGTACGGGCCGATCACCTACGACGAGTTCCTCGCTCTTCCTGAAGACGTTCGGCAGCGCCGAGCCAAGCGGGTCTACGAGAAGTTCATGGCCCTGAAGGGGAAGATCCACATCGAACTCGACATCGACGAGGCGCGTGGCCGTAATCGTCGATAGCTCCGTCTGGATCGATGCCATTTCCGGCCGGACATACTCCGCGTTCGAGAAGGCACTCGCAGACGGAACTCTGTTTCTCTCGCCGCTCGTCATCGCAGAAGTGCTGTCGGGCGACGTTACTCCGGCACAGCGTGCGCTAGTCGGGGAAATTCTGCAGGATTTCAGCGTCCACAGCACACCGCTCGCACACTGGTTGGCCGTTGGCGAGCTTCGTCGCATGCTCCGCACTCATGGCATCAACGTGACGATTCCTGATGCCCACTTGGCCCAATGTGCCCTGGATCGTGACGCTACCCTCCTCACCCGCGACGAGATCTTCACCCGCATCGCCGAACACACCCCGCTCCGCCTCGGGCATCTCCGCTAGAATCCCCCTCCAGACGGGAGGCTGACATGTCCGAGATCGACAAGCCCAGCAAAGCCGAGGACGAGTACTTCGCCAAGCAGGAGCTGGAGCGGCGGAAGAAGTGGGCCCAGGAGCGGGCCGCGCAGATGGCGACCGAGGAGAAGGAGCGGCTCAAACAGGCTCACTGGATGAAGTGTCCGAAGTGCGGGATGGATCTCAAGGAGATCGAGTTCCACGGGGTGAAGGTCGATCAGTGTGCGAACTGCGGGGGGATCTACCTCGACGCCGGCGAGATCGAGCAGATCGCGAAGCATGAGGAAGGCGTGATGAGCCGGGTCTTTTCCATCTTCCGCTGATGCTGTTTCTGGCGCCCGCAGATCTGCGCGCGGTGGACGCTCGGGCGCTCCACGAGCTGCTCGGGCGCTCGGAGCTGACGGTGGCGGCAGGGGAGGGGGCGGTCGGCGGGCTGGCCGCGGCGGCGCTGCTGTTCGCGGACTACGCCGTGCTCCGCGAGGACGCCACGCTCGTCCTCGACGTGCCGGAAGGGTGGGCGGGGGCGGCGTGGCGGGTGGGGCGGCGCCTCCTGACCCTCGGTGACACCTTCGACGCCGCCGCCGCGCGGGAACACGGGCTCTGCGATGAGCTGTTCTCGAACGCGACCGCCGAGGAGTGGCTCGCGGGGTGGATGGGCGGGCGGAGTGCTCTGGCCCTCGACGCCGCGGCGATGCTGATCCGCTCGCGCGGCGGAGACCGCCTGGAGCGGGCCGAGTTCGCCCGGCTGTTCGCGGCGGGCGAGCCGCAGAAGGGGCTGGGCGCGTTCCTCGCTAAGCGAACCCCTTCGTATTAGAGTTCCTATCCGGAGACGCTATGAGCCGCAATGAAACGGATGTCCGCAGGCGCGATGCCGCAGTGCTGCCCCAGCCGCCGCAGGCTCGGGAGGAGCAGCTTCCGCTCTTCTCGCCCGAGGCCATGACCGCGGTGGAGAAAGAAGAGGCGCGCTGGCGCCGCGAGGTCCTGAGCCCCGTCCTGGCCAAGAAGCCGTACTGGAAGAAGGACTACACCACCGTCAGCAGCATGGACGTGAATCCGCTCGCCACGCCGCTCTCGGTCGCCGATCAGGACTTCCACGAGATCGCCTACCCGGGCGAGTTCCCGTACACGCGCGGCCTCCATCCGACCGGCTATCGCGGCCGGCTCTGGACCATGCGCCAGTTCGCCGGCTTCGGCACGGCCAAGCAGTCCAACGAGCGCTACAAGTACCTGCTCTCGCAGGGGCAGCACGGCCTCTCCATCGCCTTCCACCTGCCCACGCTCTACGGCTACGACTCCGATCACCCCTACAGCGCCGGCGAAGTCGGCAAGTGCGGCGTGGCGGTGGACACGCTCGCGGACATGGAGACGGTCTTCGACGGCATCGACCTCGAGGACGTCACGGTCTCGATGACCATCAACTCCACGGCGCCCATCGCGCTGGCGATGTACCTGGCCGTGGCCCAGAAACACGGGGCGGACTGGCAGAAGATCTCCGGCACGCTGCAGAACGACATCCTCAAGGAGTACATCGCCCAGAAGGAGTACATCTACCCGCCGCGTCCGTCGATGCGGCTGATCACGGACATCTTCAAGTTCTGCGCGGCCGAGGTGCCGAAGTACAACACCATCTCCATCAGCGGCTATCACATCCGCGAGGCGGGATCGACGGCGCTGCAGGAGCTGGCCTTCACCCTGCGCGACGGCATGGAGTACGTCGAGTACGGCACCCGCGCCGGCCTCGACGTCGACGACTTCGCGCCGCGGCTCTCTTTCTTCTTCAACTCCCACAACGACCTCTTCGAAGAGGTGGCCAAGTTCCGCGCCGCCCGGCGCGTGTGGGCGAAGGTGATGCGCGACCGCTACGGCGCGAAGGATCCGCGCTCGTGGCAGCTCCGCTTCCACACCCAGACCGCCGGCTGCTCCCTGACCGCGCAGCAGCCGTACAACAACATCGTCCGGGTCACCATCCAGGCCCTGGCCGCGGTGTTCGGCGGGACGAACTCGCTGCACACGAACTCCCTCGACGAGACGCTGGCCCTGCCGACCGAGCAGGCTGCCCGCATCGCCCTCCGCACCCAGCAGATCATTGCCCACGAGTCGGGCATCATCAACACGGTTGACCCCCTCGGCGGCTCGTACTTCATCGAGGAGCTGACCAACCGGATGGAGCGGGGCTGCTTCGACTACATCGAGAAGATCGACCAGTTCGGCGGGATGATCGAGGCCATCGAGGCCGGCTTCCCGCAGCGCGAGATCTGGGACGCCTCGTACCAGTTCCAGCGCGCCGTCGACTCCGGCGAGAAGGTCGTCGTCGGCCTCAACGCCTTCCAGATGGAGCAGGAAGACCCGTACGAGATCCTCTACATCGACGAGTCCGTGACCGGCGAGCAGATCGAGAACCTGAACCGCGTCCGCGCCACCCGCGACAACGCGAAGGTGCAGGACGCGCTGCAGGCCCTCCGCAACGCCGCGGCCGACCCCAGCGCGAACACCATGCCGGTGCTGATCGACGCGGTGAAGGCTTATGCGACGGTGGGGGAGATCAGCGACGCCTTCCGGGACGTGTTCGGGACGTATCAGGAGCCGGCGCTGTTCTAGCGCCGGCCTTGCGCTCGACGACCATCAGCTTCGCCACCATGGCCGCGCGCGAGCTCACCTCGAGCTTTTCGAAGATGCGGCGCAGGTAGGTGTTGACCGTCCACGAGCTGATGTCGAGCGCCGCGGCGATGGTTTTATTCGAATAACCGTCGGCGACCATGCGCGCGATCTCCAGCTCGCGGCTGCTGAGACGATGGATTCCACTGTGGTCCATCCGAAGAACGAGACAGCGATAGCCGTCGACCTCGACGTCCACCAGGACTTCGGACTCCGTATCGGCCTCGGCGATGGCTCGCTCCACGAGCCGCTCGGCGAGCTCCTGTATTTCGTCCACCGACTGGACCTCGCATTCCGCGAGACACTCACATCATTAGTGACGGACGCGGCCTACGCGTTTCACTCTAGAGACACGAAACCGTTACGGGAAGGGTTTTGTCAGGCGGAGCGGAAGTGTCCTGTCATGAATTGCGGAGCCCGCGTCATAGCTGTGTAAACGGTCGCTTATCATGGGCCGTCGATTCACTCTGGAGGATTGGAATGCGGCTACGACTGCCACTGCTCGTGCTCCTGGTGCTGTTCGCAACCTCGGGCTTTGCCAAGGAGGTCTATCTCTCCATCGGCGGCAGCGCGAACGGCTTCTTCACGGACGCGCGCATCGTCAACCCCTCGTTCGAGAAAGACATCATCATCACCGCGCGCTACCTCATCGCCAGCGACGGCAGCGCGAACAACAGCGCCGCGGCCCCGGTGACGATCACCGTGCCGAAGCGCTCCATGGCCGTGTACGACGATGTGGTCAAGGCGCTGTTCCCCGGCGCGCCGGCCCTCGGCGCCATCCGCCTGAGCTCCGACGACAACTTCATCGCCACCCAGCGCATCTATGCGGACAAGCGGTCCGACCGCCAGCAGGGCACGCTCGGCCAGTTCGTGCCCGGTCTCGACTCCGCTGCTGCGAGAGCGAAGGGCGTGGTGGCCCAGCTCAAGATCGGGCAGGCCGCCCTGGGCAACTTCCGCACGAACTTCGGCGCCGTCAATCCGAACGGGACGGCGGCGAATGTGACCCTGCGGCTGTACGACAAGAACAACGCCGTCACCGCCACCAGGCAGCTCGTCCTCGCCCCCTTCGGGGCCATGGTGCCGACCCAGGTCTTCGGCTTCTTCGGCAGTCCGGCCGGCGACCACAGCGACGCCTGGATCAGCTACGAATCCGACCAGCCGATCCTGGTCTGGTGCTCCATCGTCGACAACGGCTCGGAGGATCCGACGTTTGTCACCGCGTCGGAGGACACCGGCAACGCGCCGCCGCCCACGCCGACCAACAAGACCGTGACCGTCACCGCGCGCGACTTCTCCTTCACCGTCACCACCTCCGGCGCTCTGCGGAAGGGCGACACCGTCAAGTTCATCATCAGCGCGGCCAACGGCGCGCACGGCTTCAACTTCTCCACGCCGGACGGGACGACGCTGATCGACATCCTCACTCCGCTCACGTCCACTCCCATCGAGCGCACGATCACGCTGCCCGCCGACGGCACCTATTTCTACTTCTGCACGCTCTCCAGCTGCGGCAGCGGCCACCTGGCCATGACCGGCGAGATGGAAATCGGCGGTCCCGACGACCCGTATTGATGCGGCGCGAAGCGAGGTAGCCAAAGGCCGGACCGCTGGGTCCGGCCTTTGCTTTCTCTGCTAAACTCAGCCGCAGCTGGGAGTGTCGGGAAGGGGATGCAGCTGATCGATTTCTTTCGCAGCCGAAGGGGCGGGGAGCTGATCGGGATCGTCACCGTGGCGATGGCCCTCTGTCTCGGCGCCGCGCTGCTCACCTATCACCCCACCGATTCCTCCGCCTTCTACACCTCCACCGACACCGTCATCCACAACGCGATCGGCTACTACGGCGCGACGCTGGCCTGGATCTTCGTCGGCTTCTTCGGCTTCGCCAGCCTGCTCTTCCCGGCGGTGCTGCTGGTCATCGGCTGGAACCGGTTCTGGGGACGCGACCTCGAATACTTCCACACGAAGCTGATCGGCTTCGTCATCCTCGCCCTGGCCCTGCCGCCGCTCTTCGACCTGGCCATCGGCAAGGTCTGGCTGCGCTCCTCGCTGATCCTCTCCGGCGGCTACCTCGGCCAGGAGATCAATCGCGCCGTGAGCGGGAACATGAACACCAGCGGCGCGGCGATCGCGCTGGTGACGGCGCTGCTCGTCGGTCTCCTCCTCGCAACGCGGATCAGTCTGGCCGCGGTCTTCCTGGCCCTGCACCAGCAGCTCCTCGCCCTCGGCCGCGCGCTGTCGATGTACTGGGCGCGCGTCTCCGAGCGCCGGCGCAAGGAGAAGATGAAGGACGCCATCGTCCGCAAGCATCTGGAGAAGGCGGATACGCCCCCGCTGCGCCTGGTGCGTGGAGGACAGGCGATCCCGCCTGTCCCGGACGACGGACAGGCAGGATTGCCTGTCCTCCACGGGCCTGTCGTGCGCGAGGTCCAGGGCCGCGGTCACTTCCAGATCCGCAAGGTCACGAAAGCCGATCTGCGCAAAGCCGCCGAGGCGCTGGCGCAGCAGGAGCAGCCGGATCCCTTCGAGCTGTATCGCAAGCCGGCGCCGCCTCCACTGCCGCCTCCTGCTCCTGTCCCCGAGCTCGTCGAGCCCGAGTTCGAAGACCCGCTCTTCCTCGAGACCCCGCGCCCGAAGCCGCAGATCCCCCGCCCGGCCGCCCGCGCGCCGAAGGCGCCGGCGCGGCGCGAGATGAAGCTCACTCACGACGCGCTGCCGCCGGTGAACCTGCTCGCCGAGGGGCCGAAACAGGACCACATCAACGACGAGGTCCACAAGAAGTTCCTGGAGATCGGGCACCTCATCGAGGACCGCTGCCGCGAGTTCGCCGTGGAAGGCGAGGTCACGGCCTACCACCCCGGGCCGGTCGTCACGACGTTCGAGTTCAAGCCCTCCGCCGGCGTGAAGTACGCCAAGGTCGTGAACCTCGGCGACGACCTCGCGCTCGCTCTGAAGGCCGAGTCGATCCGCATCGAGCGCATCTCCGGCTCCTCGACCGTCGGCATCGAGGTGCCGAACCGCAAGCGCGAGCTGATCACGCTGCGCGACATCATCGACACGGAGACCTTCACCGGCTCGTCCTCGCCCCTCACCCTGGCCCTCGGCAAGGACATTCACGGCGAGCCGATGGTCACCGACCTCGCGAAGATGCCGCACCTTCTGGTCGCCGGCGCTACCGGCGCGGGCAAGTCGGTCGGCCTCAACTCCATGATCGTGTCGCTGCTCTACAAGGCGCTGCCGAAGCACCTGCGGATGCTGATGATCGACCCGAAGATGGTCGAGCTGAAGATCTACGAGGACATCCCGCACCTGCTCCATCCGATCGTGACCGATCCGAAGCTGGCCTCGAACGCGCTGATCTGGGCGGTGAACGAGATGGAGAACCGCTACCGCACGCTGGCCGAGTGCGGCGTGCGCAACATCGACCAGTACAACGCGCTGCTCAAGGATCCCGAGGCGCACCGGCGGGCGAAGAAGCTCGCTCCGGAGGCGGAGATGCCGCCGGCGGAGGCGATGCAGTACATCGTCATCATCATCGACGAGTTCGCCGACCTGATGATGGTCGCCCCGAAGGACGTCGAGGACTCGGTCACGCGCCTCGCCCAGAAGGCGCGCGCGGTCGGCATCCACCTCATCGTCGCCACCCAGCGCCCGTCGGTGGACGTCATCACCGGCGTGATCAAGGCCAACTTCCCGTCGCGTATCTCCTATCAGGTGGCGTCGAAGATCGACTCCCGCACCATCCTGGACACCCAGGGCGCGGAGAAGCTCCTCGGCAACGGCGACATGCTCTTCCTCCCGCCCGGCACGGCCCGCATCCGGCGCATCCACGGCGCGTACGTCTCGGAAAAAGAGATCGTCCAGATCGTCGACTTCGTGAAGAAGAACCAGGGCGAGCCGCAGTTCCTGGAGGAGATCACCAGGAGCGCCGAGGAGAAGAGCGGCGCGGACGGGATCGAGTTCCTCGAGGATCCGAAGTACGACGAGGCCGTGCGGGTGGTGCTCACCACCGGCCAGGCCAGCGCGTCGTATCTGCAGCGCCGCCTCAAGCTCGGCTACTCCCGCGCCGCGCGCCTGATCGAGATCATGGAGGCCAATGGCGTCGTCGGCCCCTCGCAGGGCTCCAAGCCGCGGGAGATCCTCATCCGCGCCGAGGATTACCCGCCGGCCAGCGGGCAGATCTAGGCGAACAGCACCCAGGCCTCCACCGCCGTCGCGAAGAGGAATCCTGCCAGGAGCGCGACGTACGCGAACCGCAGGAAGCGGTACTTCTTCCGGTACAGATAGCGGCCGTTGCTGTAGATGTCGCGTAGCGCGGCCTCGTAGACCATGGTGTCGGAGCGGAGCACGGCCTCCATCTCCCGGAAGTACTCGTCCTCCGTGAGGAAGCCGAAGTGCCCGAAGAAGAGGAGGTTGCGGGGCGCCTTTCCCTTGCGCACCGCGCGCGGCGCGAACGTCGGCAGCACGGCCAGGATGGCCAGGAGGAGCGAGAGCAGGCAGGCGCCGGCGAGGGTGAGCAGCGCCGGCCGTAGCTGCGGGACGTCGACGCGGCTGAGGGCGATGGTCAGGACGATCGAGGAGATCGTGATCAGCAGGCTGGCCTTGGTGTCGGCCATGACGCTGAGCTGCACGTGGTGCTGCTGCATCGTCCGCAGCAGCGTGTCGACCTGCTGGCGCGGCTCCACGCCGGTCAGCTGCGGTGGGTGGGTGGCTTCGTTCACGCTCCCCCGATCTTAGCGTGAGAAGAGATTCAGCCGGTTGCGCTCCAGGAAAGACAGCTTCCCGTCGATGGTCGGCGTCGGGTAGACGCTGAAGCGCGTGGCCGCGTCGCAGGCGCCGATATCGCGCGCCGAGAGATAGCAGTCCCGCCACTGCCGCTTGCCCGTCGCGTAGCGCTGCGCCACGTCCATGTCCACCTTGATGTTCATCACCGGCAGGGTGAGCAGGATCGTGGCGAGCGCGGTCATCAGCCGCGTGCGCATCTCGCCGGCGAGCGTGGTCAGATGCAGGTACATGGCGAAGAAGCCGGGGATGAGCAGCGTCGCGTAGCGCGACATCTGCGCGCCGCCGAGTCCGGCACAGACGCGGCCGACGGCGGCATTGGCGCAGAAGAGGAGCGTCCACGCGCCGAGGGCGACGATGGCCAGGCTGCGGAAGTCGAGGGCCGGCTCGTGCACAAGCGCGATGGCGTGGCGGACGACGATCCAGACCAGGAAGCCGAACAGGATCAGGCCCAGGACGACGCCGAACTCCGTCGCGTACACCACGCCGAGGAAGCGGGCGAACATCAGGGCGATGAACCAGAGGTACTCGAGGGGGCGGGGGTGGGGAAAGCGGAAGCAGTCGATCGAGGGCTCGAAGACCCAGCCGCGGAAGAATACCGCCAGCGAGACCAGCGCGATCGCGAGTGCGGCCAGAGGCTCCCACGGCACGCGCCGTTCCGCGCGCCAGTGACGCCAGGTCTCGACGAGCAGGAGCAGGGGAGTGATGAACCCGAAGAAGAGGCCGAAGCCGGTGAAGAGCAACAGGAAGCTGCAGATCACCACCGCGGCGTAGGCCACGCGGCGGTTCTCGAGCGTCCAGGCCAGGACGTACAGCATGGCCAGCAGCAGCGGGACCGCGCCGTGGGCCGGGTTCGGGACGACGATCAGGCTTTCCACCTGGGCCAGGTTGAAGAAGAGCAGCGGTAGCAGGGCGTCCGCCGCGGTGAGGCGGTTGCCGAGGCGGCGCTTGACGAGGAACGCCGCGGCCAGCGCCAGGGCGAGGGTGATCCCGACGGCGAACGAGTCCGCGCGCGTGTTCCAGGAGCTGGCCCGCGCCACCATCCCGATCAGCACGCCGCCCAGCCCCTCCCGTACCGGTCCGTGCTGCACCGGGAACATGCTCCAGACGCTGCGTCCGGCGAAGAGCGGCGCGTAATAGTCCCACTGGTCGTAGTAGAGGAGGTTGACGGCGTGCTCGGAGATCACCCGGAAGAACGGGTAGCCGCTGCCGAGGATGGCCAGGAGAACTAGCAGCGGCGCGACCCAGCGCCGCGACGGCGCGGGCGGGGGAGCGGGAGCCTCGGCGGGCCGTTCCGTACGGCGTTTGGTCGACATCGGGGCGGACTATACCTTCCGCTTGGCCTCGCTTGTGCTATCTCCACCGGCCATGCGGTGGACACCTGGTCTCGACTCGGACATCATCGATCGGCGTGGTGCAGGCGGCGGCTTCGGCTTCGGACGGGGGCCGACCATCGGCTGCGGCGGCGCAATCATCCTGCTCGTGCTGAGCCTTCTCACCGGGCGCAACTTCTTCTCCCTGTTCGACGGCTCCGGCGGCGGCGTGCAAAGCGGGCCGGGAGCGGAGGCGGACGTCCCTCCGGCCAATCAGTCGCCGGAAGAAGCAAAGGCGTACGAGTTCGCCAAGTCCCTGATCACGGACACGCAGAACGTCTGGACCCAAATCTTCGAGCAGAACGGAACGCAGTATCAGCGCGCCAAGCTGGTCGCCTATCGCGACATGACCCCGACCGCCTGCGGTCACGGCCAAGCCGCCTCGGGACCGTTCTACTGTCCGGGCGACGGCAACATCTATCTCGATCTCTCCTTCAACGAGGAGCTCAGCCGCCGGTTTGGCGCCTCCGGTGATTTTGCAGTGGCCTACGTCGTCGCCCATGAGGCGGGGCATCACGTGCAGAACCTGCTCGGCGTCATGAACCAGGTGCCCCGCAACTCCAACGAGGCGTCCATACGCGTGGAGCTGCAGGCGGACTGTTTCGCCGGGATCTGGGCCCATAGCACCGCCAAGCGCAACATGCTCGAGGAAGGCGACGTGGAGGAGGCGATCAAGGCCGCGTCGGCAGTCGGCGACGACAACATCCAGGAGATGTCTGGCCGTGCCGTGAACCCCGACTCCTTCACGCACGGGTCGTCGCAACAGCGCATAGAGTGGTTTACACGCGGATTCCGCTCCGGACAGCTGCGCGACTGCGACACGTTCCGGTAGTTGGCATAGAGTAGCGCCAACTGCTCCATGCACACCGACCGCAACGCCATCACCGACACCATCACGGATCTCTTCGTTGCCACGGACAACCGCGACTGGGCGGCCGTCCGCCGTTGTTTCGCGCCCCAGGTCCGCTTCGACATGACCTCGCTCGGCGGCGGAGAGCCGTCGACGATGACACCGGCGGACATTGCGAGTGGATGGGAGGCGGGGCTTTCGCCTATCCAGCACGTGTTCCACCAGGCCGGCAATTTCAAGGTGACGATCCGCGGCGATGAGGCGGACGCCTTCTGCTACGCGATCGCGTTTCACCGCGGAGACAACATCGCCCGCACGTTCGCGGGGAGCTACGACTTCCACCTCGTCCGTGCGGGCGATCACTGGGTGATCGATCTGTTCCGCTACAACGTCAAGTTCGTGGACGGCGCCTAATCCTCCACGACGTCTTCCGGCAGCTTCACCATCAGCCCCGCCGTTGGGTTGGTCTGCAGGTCGAACCCATTCAGGTTGGCGACCTCCTCGGCATCCTTCGTATCGCCGGTCGCGCGGCGGGCGACGTCGCTCCAGGTCTCACCGCTGCGGACCCGGCCGATGCGCATGCGCGGCGCCTCGACCGAGCGCGCGCGGCTGGGGCTGACGTCCATCCGGCGCAGCACTTCGCCGAGAGGGCTGTTGCGCGAGCTGATGTTCGGGGAGACGAAGAGCAGTACTGCCACGTGATCGCCGTGCGCGAACTGCGTCGACTCGACGCCGACCACGCCGGACTGGGTCTGGCCCTGCCAGACGTCGATGGGAAAGCGGTCGCCGGTGGCCGTGGTGGCCTGGCGCGCGCCGGCGTATTGAAGTCCCATCTGCTGCAGGCGCAGGCGAATGGCGTCCTGCGCGTTGCGACCCTGAAGCTCGCGCGCTTCGACTTCCTGGGCCATGAGGTACGCGTCGTTCTGGCCGCGGCCGCGCGGGGCCATCACGAAGAGCACGCCCGGCTCCATCCGCCCCTCCCAGCCCTGCGGCGGCCGGATCACCAGGCCATGGCCGCGGTCATAGATCACGCCGTCGCGGATGACCATGTGCTGGGTGCTGTTGGCGGTGATGATGCCGTCGAGCAGGGCCACGTACGAGTCGCGGTCGGGCGGATCGAATCCGCCGCCCGAGGCCATGCCGCTCAGCTCCACGACCTTGGAGTGCACGTCGCGCACGCGCTTGGCCGGATCGGGATGGGACATGAAGTAGCGGTCGATCCCCGAGGACTCGTTCTTGCTCAGGCGCTGCAGGGTCATCAGCATCCGCTCGGCGCCGATGGGGTGGAACTGCGCGCGGGCCATGTAGCCGGTGCCGAGGAGGTCGGCCTGGGTTTCCTGGCTGCGCGAGTAGCGCTGGAAGAGCAATCCGAGGCCGAGCTCGGCCAGTTGGCCGTACTGCTGGAGCACTTCCGGCCCCGCGATCACCGCGCCGAGGACCATCCCGAACTGGGCGAGCTGTTGGCGGGAGATGCGCTGGGCGGTGTGCCGAGCCGTGACGTGCGCGATCTCGTGGCCGATGACACCGGCCAGCTCGTCTTCCGAGTTCACGCGCTCGAGCATCCCGCGGGTGACGTAGACGTAGCCGCCGGGCAGAGCCATGGCGTTGACCATCGGCGTGTCCAGGACGGTGAACGTCCAGGGCAGGTTGGGGCGCTCCGAGCGCGAGGCGATCTCGTGGCCGATGCGCTCGACCAGCCGGTTCAGCTCCGGTTTCTCGCGATAGACCCCGAACTCGTGGAGGATCTGTTCATGGGACTGCCGTCCGATCGCGATCTCCTGCGACTCGGACACGATGTTGAACTCCTTTTTGCCGGTTGCCGGGTTCGTGCTGCACGCAATCATGGCGAGCGCGACGGTCAGCGCAACCAGCGTCGTGCGAATGTTTCTCATGGTCTTCTCCTCAGAGTTTGCGAGCCTCGAAAGTGCAAGTGGCAGGCCTCGTCTGGTGCGCGTGTTGCTGCACCCGGTCAGGCGAATTCATGAAGAGGAGGACGTAATGGCGAACGACTTTCGGGATCGGGACCGCTACAGGGATCGCGACCGCGGTTGGCGCGGCGATGACGTTCCGAACCGCGGCATGTTCGGCTATGAGGGCGAGGGCTACATGCGCAATCGGAACCGCGACGATTTCTCCACCGGATTCGCGGGCAGCTACGGTACAGGCGGCTATCGCGACCTGGAGAGTGGCGCCGATCGCAGCTGGAACATCGGACAGGACAGCGAGCGGGACCGGTCCTACCGCGGGCGCGGCCCGAAGAACTACCAGCGTTCGGACGACCGCATCCGCGAGGACGTCTGCGAGCGTCTGACCATGGACCATGACGTCGACGCGAGCGAGATCGAGGTCGTCGTGCAGGAGGGCGTGGTCACCCTGAACGGCTCGGTGAACGACCGCCACGCCAAGCGGCTGGCCGAGGACATCTCCGAGTCCGTGCGCGGCGTCAAGGACGTGCAGAACAACATCCGGGTCACGCGCTAGGCCGCAATACGACTGCCGCCTCTCCCGGAATCTTCCAGTTCTCTTCCGTATCCACGTGGGCGATGCGCTCCGTCGCCCACATCACCTCCCACCGCCGGAAGCCGTGGGGCGGCGCGAGCAGCGGCTCCGGTGCCGGGTCGAGGTGCAGCGCAGCGCCGAGGCTCACCAGCAGCAGGCGCTCGTCGGCGTCGCCGGCGAGCCAGCGCAGCACGAAGCACTCCTCGCCGAGCACCGCTCCCTGCAGCCAGTCGCTGCGCTGCTCGCGGAACGGGTGCGTGCGGCGCAGCGCGATCAGCTCGCGGTGCAGGCGCAGTATGGCCTCGTCGCGCTGCGCGTGATCGAGGATGCAGCTCTCGAACGTGGCCCGTTCCTCCGGCGGCGGCACGCCCTTCACCGACGGGAACTGGCGCATGAACTCTGCCCGGCCTTCCCGCACCAGCTTCGCCAGCTCGGGGCGGTGATCGGCGAAGTAGGTGAAGGGCGACGGGGCGCCGAATTCCTGTCCCTGAAACAGCATTGGCGTCTGCGGCTGCAGCAAGAGCAGCGCAGTCATTGCCCGGAGCTTGCCCGGTGAGGTGATCTCGTGCACGCGCTCGCCGCGCGCGGAGTTCGCGATCTGATCGTGATTCTGAATGAAGCAGACCAGCCGGGCCGGGTCGATGTCCTGCGAGGGCGTTCCGCGGCGCTGCTTCTGCCACTTGTACCACTGGCCCTGATACAGGAATCCGAGCTTCGCCATCGAGACGAACTCCTGCGGCCGGCCGCGATAGTCGGTGTAGTACGCCTCGTGGTTTCCGGTCAGCGCCACCATCGCCGCGTGATGCCAGTCATCGTTCCACATCGCATCGAGGCCGAAGCGGGTGAGCAGCGTCCGGTCCTGCGGCTCGTTCTCGGCGACGAGATACGCGCCGCGCGTGCATGCGCTGATCTCTTCGAGAATGTGCCGTTCCGACGCGTCGTTGATGGACTGCGTCGCGTCGAGACGCAGGCCGTCGAAGTGGAACTCGTCGATCCAGTACGCGGCGTTCTCGCGGAAGAACTCGCGCACGCCGGCGGCATCCTCGCCGTCGAAGTTGATCGCCTCGCCCCAGTCGTTCTCGTAGCGGTCGGTGAAGTAGCTCGGCGTGAACTGCTTGAGGTAGCAGCCGTCGGGGCCGAAGTGGTTGTAGACGACGTCGAGAATGACGCCGATGCCGTGCGCATGCGCCTGGTCGACCAGCGCGCGCAACTCGTCCGGCGTGCCGTAGAGGTGGGTCGGGGCCCAGAGATCGACGCCGTCGTAGCCCCACCCGAACGCCCCGGGGAACTCGTGCACCGGCATCACCTCGATGAGATTGACGCCGACGTCGGCAAGGTGGGGGAGGTGCTGCGCCGCCGCGGCGTACGTGCCCTCGGGCGTAAACGTGCCGACGTGCAGCTCGTAGAGCACCAGGCCTTTGCGTCCGACGCCGCGCCAGTCGGCATCACGCCAGCGGTACGCAGACGGATCGATGACCTCCGACGGCCCGTGCGGCCCCTGGGGCTGGAACCGTGACGCGGGATCGGGATAGGTCTCAGGCTCGCCGTCGAGCCGAAAGCGATAGCGCGCGCCCGCTCGCGCCCCGCGGATGAGGGCCGAAAAGTAGCCGCGCTCCTCGCGCTGAAGCGGAATGTCGCGATCGTCCAAGACGACCGCGACCGCTCCACGCGACGGCGCCCATAAGCGGAAATGGACGCCGCCGTCGACGACCTCCGCCCCCACAGACCTGCGGCGATTCACAGTCTCCGCAGCCGTGCTCAAGTCGTGCCGCTACACCGCCACCGGCTCTTCCACCGGCAGCTCGATGGCCACCGCGGCCGCGTTGACCACCGCCGCCGTCCGCACCGCGTCGAGCACGTGCTCCTCGGTCAGTCCCCCCTCGAGCACCACCGCCTCGTGCGAGCGGATGCAGGTCTCGCAGCCGTTGATCGCGCTCACCGCCAGGCAGAACAGCTCGAAGTCGGTCTTGTTCGAGGCCGGCCTGGCGATGCGCTGCATGCGCAGGCGGGCCGGCATCTTCTCGTAGGCCTCCTTGGCGATCATGTGCCGGAAGCGGTAGTAGACGTTGTTCATCGCCATCAGCGCCGCGGCCGCGAGCGCATCGTCGATCACCTCCGGACCGACCACGGCACGCGCGTCCGTGAGGATGGCGTCGCGCAGGCGATGGTTGCCGGTGGCGATCGCCGAGGCGACCGCCACCCCCCACCGCTGCGCCGGCGAAAGAGATCCCTGCTGCAGCACGGACTGCAGGTTCAGTTTGATGTCGCGCGCCGGCTCGGGAATCGCGGCGCGGATCGCTTCGACGGCGCTCATGGGCTACGCCACCTTGATGGTGTCTTCGCCCTTTTCCCAGTTGCAGGGGCAGAGCTCATCGGTCTGCAGCGCGTCCAGCGTGCGCAGGACCTCGCCGACGTTGCGGCCGACGCTGAGGTCGTACGCGCTCACCGAGCGGATGATCCCGCTGGGGTCGACGATGAAGGTCACGCGCAGGGCCACGCCCGCGTCCTTGTGCAGGACACCGAGGGCGTTGCCGAACTGCGGGGTGATGTGCACGAGCGGCGTCTTCAGGTCGGCGAGGTCCGGGTGGGTGTTGCGCCAGGCTAGGTGCGAGAACTCGTTGTCGGTCGAGCCGCCGAGGACGACGGCGTCGCGGTCGGCGAAGTCCGCCGTGGCCTTGCCGAACTCGACGATCTCGGTGGGACAGATGAACGTGAAGTCCTTCGGGTAGGCGTAGAAGACGAGCCACTTGCCCTGGAAGTCCTTGTTCGAGACTTCCTTGAACTCCTTGCCCTTCGCGCGGCTCACGTTTGCGGTCAGCTTGAAATCGGGAAAACGATCACCAACAGTCAACATCTGAGGTTCTTCTTCTCCTTTGTGATGTCCCGCCTTGCGGGTATTACGGTCTGTACGATCTATGTTTAGACTAAATCTAAACTTGGCTTAAACGTCAAGCCATGGATGAAATTTCCAACTCAGATGCCGCTCGGATACGTCTCCGGGACGTCCCCGGTGTGCCAGGTCGGCGTCCGCTCCAGCGGCTCGACCGCGCGGGTCTGGTCGATGTGGATCATTGCGTCGAACTGCTGCGGCAGCCGGGCGTGGAAGTAGTGGCTCTGGCGCTCCGTCTCCGGCCGATAGATCACCCCGATGGCCCGCTGCAGCCGCGGCTCGGCCAGCTCCTCGGCCGCCGGACCGTCGCCGCGGAAGAGGAGGTAATAGGCCGACGACGGCGAGACCTGGTGGAGCACGTCTTCGTAACTGTTCTTCAGGCCCGGCCGCACGCGCTTGCGCTCCGCCGGCCCGTCCCAGTCCGTCGCCGCGGTGACCGTGCCTGTGTAGGTCGAGAAGCCGATGAGCACCGCCGCGTCGCCGTAGCGCTCGCGCGCGAGCTGGCCGACGTTCAGCTCCCCCTGCGCGCCCATCTCCGTGAAGCGGGCGTCGCCGAGGTGAGAGTTGTGCTCCCAGACCACGACCTTGGCGCGGCGGCCCTGTTTGCCGATGTGCGCGACCAATGCGTCCAGGGTTTCCGCCATGTGCCGGTCGCGCAGGTTCCACGAGGAGACCCGCCCGGCGAACATCGACCGGTAGTACTCCTCGGCATTCTTGATCAGCCGTGCGTTCTGTTCGGCGTAGAAGAACTCGTCCGGCGGAATGTGTCCGTTGCGATTGGCCAGCTCCGCGGCCCGCCGGCGCAATTCGGTCAATTGATTGACCACCGCTTCCTGGCACGACTGGGCGATGCCGAAGGCGGCGGCGTAGCCGTACGACTGAGCCTCGTCGCCGAAATGGTCGAAGCACGCGTAGCGCCGCCGAGCCTGCGCCGCTGCCGGCGGATCCACCTTCTCGAGGTAGTGGATGACCGCCTCGATGGAGGAAAAGAGCGAGTAGAGATCGAGCCCGTAGAACCCGACCTTCTCCTTCACGTCGGGAATGGCGTCATTGAAGCTGCGCAGCCAGCCGACGAAGTCGAGCACGTCCGCGTTGCGCCACATCCAGGTCGGGAAGCGCGCCTTGAATCCCTCCAGCGCCTCCGTCGCGTCGGCGTCGTCGTTCATCGCCCGGACGTAGCGGTTCACGCGGTAGGCATCCGGCCAGTCCGCCTCCACCGCGACGCAGTTGAATCCTTTTTCGTCGATCAGCCGCTTCGTGATCTCCGCGCGGTCGCGGTAGAACTCGTGCGTCCCGTGCGAGGCCTCGCCGATCAGCGCCACCGACGCGTCCCCGGCCATCTCGATGAGCGCGTCATAGTCGCTGCGGTCGCCCGTCACCGGACGCATCGACCCGTGGATCTTCTCCAGGTTCATGCGACACCGTCCACGAGCTCGGGGGGCATGGGCGAGCGGAAACGAAGGCGGGTCGTGTGACCGTCGGCCGAGGTGATGTCCAGCCCCTCGTCGATTCCCGCCTCCTGCTGGAGCGTCACCCGCGCCGCGTCGATGACGATGCGGCGGTGATGGCGGATGTCCGCGCCGAGGTGCACGACGATGTGGCCGTCGCGCGCGACCAGCCCCTCCAGCGGTAGGGGCTCGCCCTCGCCGTCCACGGTCACCAGCCAGTGATCGTGCTGCATGGTGAAGGACTCCAGAAAGCGAGCCCAGTCGTTGCGTTCGATCTCCCGCTGCACGAGTCTGATGTCGTGCAAGCGGCGTGCTCCTTGCTCCCTTGGAGAGCGGAGGCTTCCATGAGCGATCAGGACCGCAAGACGCGCACGAAAGGCGACCGCGTGATTCATACCGTGAAGGGCCGGCCATACTCCGGCAACCGCTACGAGGGCCCGCGCGGCCTCACCAATGAACAGAAGGAAAGCCAGCGCGTCGGCGAGAAGCTCCACGAGCGCCAGTCCCGCGAGACCGGCTGGACCATGAAGGAGCTCGAGCGCCTCGGCGGCACGGATGAGACTACTGTGACAAAGAAGGGACGGTAATCCCGGTTTTGACATTCCGTTCCTGCTAGACTGCTTTCGCTCCTAATAAGCGTCACTGGAACGGATGAATCCGGAAGAGATCTACCTCCGACATCTCCGGGCGATTGAGCGCATTGCGGCCTTCGTTGCTCGCCGCAATCACATGAATCCGGATGAGGCGGCGGAATTCACGCAGGAAGTGAGTGTCCGCCTTCTGGAGAACGACTATGGCGTCATCCGTAAGTTCGAGGGACGCAGCTCCTTTACGACCTACCTGACCACGGTGATCAAGCGTCTATGCCACCAGTACCGCATCGAGCTGTGGGGCAAATGGCGGCCGTCGGCCGAGGCAAAGCGCCTCGGCGACAAGGCCATCACCTTGGAGCGCCTGCTCTCCCGCGACGGATGCTCCTTCGCCGAGGCGGTGAAGATCCTTACCACGCCCGAAGGCTCGGGGTACACGGTCGCCGAGCTGGAGGCCATTTACCTCCGTCTTCCCCTGCGCAGTCCGCGGCCCATCCTCGTGTCCGACGAGGCTCTCCCCGAGGCCGTCGCCGTGGAGTCCGACGCCGACGACCGCGTGGCCACGGGAGAGCGCGAGCGCGCTGCCCGCCATGCCTGCGCCGAAGTCGATCGGCTGTCACAAGACCTGAAGGCCGAGGATCGGCTCATCCTGCAGCTGCGCTTCCGGTACGCTCTGAAGGTGCCGGAGATCTCCCGGCACCTGGGCATCGACCAGAAGAAGATCTACAAAAGGCTCGATAAGATCTACGAGATCCTGCGCAGAGACCTGGAGGCCAACGGCGTCCGGAGCGTCGACGTGAATATGCTCCTTTCCAGCGGCGACCAGGACCTGCACTTCGACTTTCTCCACGCGGCCGGGGAAATCAACGCCTTCGGTCCCTCTCCTCATGCAGGTGGGGAGCGAGTCGATGGCGGCGAGGGGCGAGTGCCATGACCAATCCCCAGATGATGCCGGACCACCACCTCACGGACGAGACCCTCGCTGCTTTCGCCGATGGCCGCCTGCGCGGTAAGGAGCGGCAGGCAGTCATCGAGCATCTGTCGACGTGTGGCGAGGACTGCCGGGACGACCTGGCGGCGATCTCGGAGGCCAAGGAGCTCGGGGTGATCGAGGATGAGGGCAACGTGGTGAGAGGAAACTTTGTACGACGGGCGGTGCTCGCGGCGGCTGCTGCTGCTGCCGTTGTGATGATTCTGCCCGTGCCGCGGGTGCAAGAGTGGATCCGGTTCCAGCGCACGGGTGGGGTGTCGGAATTGGTGGCGGCGTCGGCGACGCTGGAAAGACGTGCGACGGAGGCGCGCCTGTCCGGAGGGTTTCCCTACCAAGAACCTCCGCCGACCTATCGGAGTGGGGAGGGATCCAAGGACGTCTCACCCAACATGCAGCTGGCTGCCTATCGCGTCGTGGAAAAGGGCAACAATCACGGGAAAGGCTTGGCTTACCTCCACCTCAATGAGCGTGAAGCCGCCATCGCCGCGCTCGAAGAGGCAGTGAAATCCAGTCCGAAGAATGCCCTGCTGCTCAGCGATCTTGCCGCGGCATATCTCGATCGCGCTCGCTACGGCGGGGGCGAGGCTTATCGGCCGAAGGCCGTCGAGGCCAGCCGGCGCGCCTGGAGCATGAAGCAGACGCCGGAAATCGCGTGGAACCGCGCTCTGGCACTCGAGAAAAACGGCGATCCGTCGGCGAAACAGGCCTGGGAGGACTACCTGAAGCTCGATCCCTCTTCGCCTTGGGCCGAGGAGGTCCAGACCCGGCACCGGACCGACTAGCCCCGTGCTACCCTCCCACCCTTGTTTTCCCGCCTCGTCCTCCCACTCACCGGCATCGCCCTCGCCGTCGCGCTGTGGCACCTCGCCGTAACTGCGGAGCCCGACACCCTTGTCCCCACCCCCTGGGCCACCGCCCTCGCCATCCTCGAGCTCGCGGAAAAAGGCCTCCTCCACCGATACGTCGTCGCTTCGCTCTTCCGCGTGACCTGGGGCTATCTCGCCGCCCTGATCATCGCCGTCCCCGTGGGCGTCGCCCTCGGGCTGTGGCGTCGCGGCGAGGAGGCGCTCAACCCGATCCTGCAGATTCTGAGACCGATCTCGCCGCTGGCGTGGATCCCCATCTCCATCCTCTGGTTCGGGGTGGGGGATGTGGCGGCGATGTTCCTGATCTTCCTGGCCTCGACCCTGCCGCTGACGCTCACCACCATCCACGCGGTGCACAACATCGAGGAGGTGCATCTCGCGGCGGGACGGAACTTCGGGCTGACGCGGAAGGAGCTGGTAAGCAGCGTGATCCTGCCGGCGATTCTGCCGCAGCTGATCGTGGGGATGCGGATCACGCTGGGGATCGCCTGGCTGGTGGTCGTCGCGGCGGAGATGATCGCTGTGAATTCGGGTCTGGGGTTCCTGATCGTCGATGCGCGCAACGCCGGGAACCGATACGATCTGGTGGTGGCTGGCATGGTGCTCATCGGAGTGATCGGGGTCGTCCTGGACGTGCTCATGCGCCGGCTGGAGCGCCTGCCGTCGGTGCGCTGGGGGTACGTCGCGGAGTGAAGGTCCGCTTCGAGAAGATCGGGATGCGCTTCGGGGCCGTGCACGTCCTGGACGACATCAATCTCTCCGTGGACGAGGGCGAGTTCGTCTGCATCCTCGGGCCCTCCGGCTGCGGGAAGTCGACGCTGCTGAACATCGTCGGCGGGTTCGTGACGCCCACGGAAGGGCAGGTGACGATCGACGGCGAGCCGGTGACCGGCCCCGATCCGCGGCGCATCTTCGTGTTTCAGGAGCGCGGCGTCTTTCCCTGGCTCACGGTCGAGGAGAACATCGGCTTCGGTCTCTTCCAGAAGCCGGAGGCGGAAAAGCGCGAGCGCATCGCTTATTACATCCAGCTCGTCGGTCTCCGCGGATTCGAGAAGTCCTATCCGCGCGAGCTCTCGGGCGGGATGAAGCAGCGCCTGGAAGTCGCCCGCGCCCTGGCGGTGAATCCGGATGTGCTCTATCTCGATGAGCCGTTCGGCGCGCTCGACTCGATCACCCGCCTGCAGATGCGCCGCGAGCTGCTGCGGATCTGGCACGCGGAGCGGAAGACCATCCTCTTCGTCACGCACGACATCGAGGAGTCGGTGCAGCTCGCCGACCGCGTGGTCGTGCTGTCGGCGCGGCCCGGACGCATCCGCAGAATCGTCCCCATCGATATCCCGCACCCGCGCGACCTGAGCGACCCGCGTTACATCGCCCGGCGCGACGAGATCTTCGCCGAGATCGGACTGGCCCACCAGGTATGAAGATCGAGCGCATCCTCCTTCCCATCGCCGTCCTCGCGCTGTGGCACATCGCCGTCGTCGCCACCGGCACGTCGATCTTTCCCTCGCCGCTCCTCGTGGCGAAGGGCATCGTGAGCCTGGCGGAGAAGAGCCTGCTCTGGTCCTACATCGGCGACTCCCTCTTCCGCGTCGCCTGCGGCTATGCCGCCGCCGTGCTCCTCGGCGTGCCCATCGGCCTCATCCTCGGCTGGTGGAGCGCTCTGGCCCGCGCGGCCAATCCGCTGATCCAGATGCTCCGACCGATCTCGCCGCTGGCCTGGATGCCGCTCGCCGTGATCTGGTTCGGGGTGAGCAACCTCGCCCCGATCTTCCTGATCTTCCTGTCCTCGTTCTTCCCCATCGTCGTGGCGACGATGAACGGCGTGCGCAACGTGCCGCCGATGTACGTGCAGGCCGGACGCAACTTCGGCCTCTCCACCGGCGCGCTGATCGCGCGGGTGATCTTCCCCGCCGTGCTGCCGCGCATCCTGGTGGCCTTACGCATCGCCTTCGGCGTGGCCTGGCTGGTCCTGGTCGCGGCGGAGATGATCGCCGTCGACTCCGGACTCGGATATCTGATCATCGACGCCCGCAACGCGGGCAAGCGTTACGATCTCGTCGTCGGCGGAATGCTCATGATCGGCCTGATCGGGCTCGCCCTCGACACGCTCATCCGGCAGACCGAGAAGCTGCGGTTCGTACGCTGGGCCTTTCGAAAGGAGGTGACCGAATGACCGACGCGCGCAAGATCGCCCTCGGCGTCCTGGTCTGGGTGGCCGTGATCACGGCCGCGCACCTGACCACCAACGTCGACTGGCATGTGCTCCTGAACGAGCGCCTGCCGGAGAGCGAGCGCAAGCTGAACGTCGCCTACATTCCGGTCACGTGACACCTCGCGTGCCCGGTGACGGACTACATCTCCGCCTACTCTGAGTCGGGTCACCTGTTCATCCCCCGGATGTTCCAGGGATTCCCGGAGATCAAGGAAGCGCTGATCTCCAACCAGATGCAGGCGGGGTTCATGGTTGCGCCGATGGCCGTTGCCCTGCGTGCTCAGGGCGTGCCGATCAAGATCGTCTACCTCGGCCACCGCTACGGTAGCGCGGTGGTGGTGCAGAAGAACGGACCGGTGAAGACCTTCGCCGATCTGAAGGGGAGGACTGTGGCCATCCCCAGCCGCTACTCCGATGAGCGGCTGATCCTCTTCAAGGCTCTCGCCGAGAACGGCATGAGCGCAACGGACATCAAGATGGTCGAGATGGCGCCGCCGGACGTCGCCGGCGCGCTCGCAGCGGGCGCGGTCGACGCGTTCTCGATGGGCGAGCCGTTCCCGGCGCAGGCGGAGATGGGCGGGTACGGGCGGATCCTCTTCCACGCCCGCCAGTACTGGCCGGACTACATCTCCTGCGTGCTCGTCGCGCGCGAAGACGTCATTCAGAAGAGGCCCGAGGCCATTCAGGTGCTCGTCGACGGCATCGCCCGATCAGGACTGTGGCTCGACAATCCACCGCGTCGCCGCGCGCGCCGCGAGCACGCCGCCGACTTCGTCGGCCGCTTCTATTACCGCCAGGACCCGCGCCTCCTGCGCTGGGCGCTCACCAACCCGCTCGATCGCGTCGAGTACCAGCCCCTCACGCCGCTGCGAAAGGACTTCGAACTGATTGTGAAGCTGATGCGCGAGACCGGCGTGCTCGACCGCGACATTGCCTTCGAGGAGTACGTCGACCCGCAGTTCGCCGAGGGGGCGAGGCACCAGACCGAGTGGCGCTACGAGCCCGGCGACGCCACCGCGAAGTGATCGTGGAGCGGCGGGCTCTCAGCCCGCC
>JBIOTX010000043.1:0-8926 GCA_044866315.1 Thermoanaerobaculia bacterium
CAGCCCGCCGAAACACGACGGCGGGCTGAGAGCCCGCCGCTCCACGCTGTCGCTGGCCTGGCAGCTTCCGTATCGCGTCACCTTCAAGGCCGGGCGCGCGTTCTGGCGCACGCTCTCCGACGCCCCCGCCCAGCAGCCGTTTCTGCGCGTCATCACCGCGCTGCGCGCCCCCGCGCTGAGGCCGCTCATCCTGATCTGGCTGGCCGGCGCGGCTGCCATCGTGGTGCTGTCGCGCATCGCGCCGGAGTACGTGCGCCAGATCATCGCCCCGTTCTGGATGGTCGGGATTCCCGCGCTCCTGCTCCTTGCGCGGCCGATCGCAGGCGCGGAAGACGCGATGCGCGTGCTCGACGGAGACGGCGAGACGACCGCGCCGGCGGAGCCGTCCCTCGGCGACACGATCGCCGCCGTCATCGTGCTCGTCTTCGCGCCTGCGGCGCTGATGATCGCCGTGCTCGGCGACTTCGGCTCGGTCTACTCCATCCTGGCGTTCTGGTTCCCGCTGGCGCTTCTGCTTCTGATCACGCCCGCCGTGCGCGTGGCCGCGACGCTGCTGGTGGTGCTCACCATCGGCGTGTCCATCGCCTACGTGGCGCTCCTCGGCACGTACGCCATCGCCCCGGGCATGACCGAGCACATCCTCAGCCGCGTCGAGGTGATGCGGTACGGCTCGGCGACGCAGGAGTGGCTGCTCGACCTGGAGGCGCCCTCGCAGGGCGAGGCCCGCGCCGTCACCGCCGGCAGCGTGCGCAACGCCCTCGTGCACGCCTGGGAGCACATGGCCATGGTCCGCAAGGGCGGGTGGGGAGGGCTGGGCTTCAACCGCGCCCCCGCGGCGCAATCGTTCATCCGCCAGGACACCATCCAGTACGACAGCGTCTACAGCTTCTTCGTCTCCGCCGAGCACGGGATCATCGGCGGCCTGCTGCTGATGCTGCTCTTCGCCGTGCCAGTCGTGCTGCTCATCCTGCGCCGCTCCCGGCTGCGCGTCGGCGACATGCTGGCCATCGCCATCGCCGCGGCCCTCCTCGGCGAGGCGCTCGTGCACGCGGCGATGAACGTCTCCCAGCTCTGGTTCAGCGGTCGGAACCTCCCGCTCCTGGCCACGGCCTCGAGCTCGGACGTGCTGCGCTGGGCGTTGCTCCTCGGCCTCATGTGCCAGGCCCTGCTCTGGTCGTCCGGCCTTCGCGCCGACGCCATCGACACCATCCCGGACACGCCCGTCACCCGCACCACGTTCTACGATCCCGAATTCGGCGAGCGGCGCCGGCGGCTGGCGGCGCGTGCCGCGCTCGCGGCCATCATGGTCCTCGGCGCGATCATCGCCTGGGCCACGAAGGACTTTGCCTGGTTCGGGTTCGCCCTGGTCATTTCGCTGGCCGTCGCGTTGCGCAAGCGCGAGCTGCCCGCGCTCGCGCTCCTGCCGGCGCTGGTGGTGGCCGTGCTCGTCGTCCGCGGCTCGGTTCACGCCGTCGGCTCCAACGAGTTCGACGTCCTGACCTGGTCGCGCCTCCTCGGAAGAGTCGACGAGCTGCGTGACGCCGGAAAGCTGCGCTTCGACGAGAGAAATAGGCTGATCCTCTATTGCAACGGGGGAGACTGCACGCCCCATCCGACCGGCGCGACGCTGCTCGAGGCCGAGGTCCTGCGCTTCAATTCCCTGCCCATGGCCCAGCGGCTGGACGGCGGACGCCCGTCGCTTTCGCCGTCCTTCTGGAGCGGCATCACCCATCCGGAGACGTACTACACGCGCATGTTCGAGCTCTGGCGCGTGGAGATGGAGCGCGTGGCCCGCACCAGGCCGAGCGTCTTCGCCATCCGCCGCATCGAGGAAGACGCGGAAGGGACGCCGCAGATCGCCTACGAGGTGACCGGCAATCCCGACTACAACATCGTCCACTCCTTCGCCGAGGAGCGGCTGGAGGACGAGCTGCCGCCGGTGACGATCCGCGGCCGCGAGGGACCGGTGCGCATTCTCGGGCGCGCCTGGGTGATGGGCCACTGGTACTACGCGACGACGCGCGAGGCCCGCCGGATGGGCCTCGGCTGGATGGCCCAGACCGGCGACGCGCTGCTGCGCGTGGAAGACGCGCGCCGCAACCGCATGCGCGAGCTGACCATCGACGCCGACCTGCAGAGGATCACCCAGGCCACCGTCGACGCGGCGGGACGGGAGGGCTTCAGCCGCCTCATCGCCGAGGGAGCGCCGACGCCGCTGCCGCCGCGGGTGGCGTTCACCATCATGCGCGGCACGACCGGCGAGGTGCTGGCCATGAGCTCCTGGCCGCGCGCCGCCGACCGCGACGACTGGAGCTCGCGCACGGTCAGCGCCGGCGGCCGCTCCTGGATCGAGCGCGATCCGCCGTTCTCCTGGCTCAGCGCGACCACGCCCCGGGCGCTCGCCTCACGCCATTCGGTGGACCACAACCTCGCCGCGCTGGAGATGGGCTCGGCGGCGAAGCCGTTCTGGGCCACCGCCGCGCTGATCGTCCATCCGCGGCTGCATCAGCAGCTGTGGGTGCGCAACGGCGAGTGCGACCGCGTCGTCGACGGCCGCTGCTACGAGCGCGAGCTGTTCGGCGCGGAGATCGGGAAAGGGTGGCAGGTCTCGCCGCGAGCGCGCTGGATCGACTTCAGCACCTACCTGGCCGGCTCGGACAATCGCTATCACACCCGTCTCGGCTTCCTCAGCTTCGCGCGCAGCGACGGCAATCGCATCGCCGACGACGGCCGCGGGCGCTCGGGCAGCGACCGCGAGTCGCTGGCCGCCAGTCCGGTGCCGTGGAACCGCTATCCCGCGCTTCCCGACTCGACGGGACACACGCGGGACAAGCCGCAGGAGATCGCGAACCTGCACGAGCAGCCCGTGGCCGTGAAGATGCGCGACCTGTTCGGCGTCCGCACCGGACTGCCTGCCGCGGAGGGCGAGCTGCGCCGGCGCCAGCTCTCGTTCTGGTCGGGCGACGAGTCCGACGACCTCGGCACGAGCGACGCCCTCGAGCCGCTCGCCGTCGTCAGCCCCGAGGCGGTCGACCTGCGGCTGAACAAAGTGCGGCGGACCCGCGAGCTCGTCGCCGTGCTCCTCGGCGGCGCGTCCAGCCGCTGGTCGAACGTCGGCGCCGCGGCGGCGTTCTCGTCGTGGGCCATGCGCCGGCCCGTCGTCGCTCATCTCGTGCCGGTGAAAACCACCAAGCCGCTCGCCTCGCGCACCGCGGCGTTCGACAAAGACGCGGCCGACGCGGCGGCGAAGCTCGATCGCGGTCTGTGGCGCGTCCTCGAAGACGGCACGGCCATCCGCATCCGCTCGCGCCTCCAGCCGCTCCGCGATCAGTACGACGTCTACGCCAAGACCGGCACGCTGGCGACGCTCGATCCCGACCGGCCGACCTCGCGCATCCTGGTCACCATCGTGGCCCGCGACGACAATGGGAGGCCGCGGGACGTCCTCACCTTGTCGTTCGTCGCCGAGCGGACCTCCGAGGGATTCGCTACCGAGCAGATGGGCCGTTTCGTCGACAATCACATGGCAGAGCTGTTGCGACTGCTGGAAACCAATCGATGAGCCTCTTCGGAAAGAAGAACGAGCAGCGCTGCCCGATCTGCGGCGGCAACGGCTTTTACGAAGTTCCGGTCGGACGGGCCGACACCTGGAACCAGCAGGTGGGCACGCACTGGAAGCATTACCGCGGCCTGCCCGCGACCGCCCAGGTCGCGTTCAACGAGCCGCGCCTGGAGTGGGACCAGCCGACCTTCGAGCGGGCCACGTCGCCGAGCGAGCACCGGCGCTGCGGCCGCTGTTCGTCGCTGGTCCCGCCGCAGTTCCTGAGCGACGCGCGGTCGCGAGTCCTCCTCATCACCGCGGGCATGCCCGCGGCCGGGAAGACCACCTGGCTCAAGTGCCTGTTCAACCCGGCCTCGAAGCGGTACCTCGTCGCCGAGCCGACGACGCTCATCAGCCGCAAGCCCTACCGCTACGTCGAGCCGTACACCATCGCCAATCCCGATCCGCGCACGGCCGTGCCGGTCCTGCTGCACGGGATGAACCTCGAGTTCCAGCGCCACCGCATCGACGTCGCCGGCATCGACGTCAAGGGAGAGGTCTTCCACCAGCGCTCCACCACGCCCGACAAGTACATGCGCGTGCTGGACATCCTGGACAACCTGCGCTCGATGCCGTTCTCGCTCTTGGTGATGTTCGTCGTGCCCTTCGATCCGTCGCTCTCGCGGCAGAACATCGGCCAGCTCACCGCCCATCTCACGAACCGTCCCGGCTCGCGCGGCACGTGGCAGGGCGTGATCTGGACGCATCTCGATCTGGCCCAGCTCCGCGGCGAGGAAGGCCTCTACGCCTTCCTCCAGACCAGCGAGCCGGCGCTGGCGCTCGCCCGTCGCGTGGTCACCGGAGCGGACGACGTCATCGACAGCCGCTTCGTCGCCGCGCTCAACGACATCGAGCGCCTCGTGCAGAGCACGCGCAACTGGAGCGCGCGCCTCGACCTCTTGGAGAGCCTGACCTGGCTCCTCTACCGGGCCATGATCGCCTACACCTCCCTTGCGGACCGTTTCGGCACGGGCAAGGTGGAGTTCTACTATTCGTTTCAGGGAGGACTGGGAGCCACGCTGGTGAGGCAGGTCATGCGGCTCGCGGCGGCGCTGTTCGCCGCCTGGGACGGCACGGGGCGGGGCGACTTCGCGGCCATGATCCGCGAGGCCATGCGCTCCGGCGCCGAGACGGCGTTCCCTGTCCTGCCGTGTGGAATCGAGTTTCTGCCGCGTGCCGCGGATGCCGGGGAGAATCCGGGCCTCGACGGCGACGACGGCCTTCCCGTCTGGGGCGACCTCCTGCTGCTGGAGATCCTGAGACGCCATGCTGCCTGACCCTGATCTGTCGCGCGACGGCACGCCTCTGTTCCGCGAGCTCCGCGGCGAGTACGTCGACGGCGCCGGCCAGGTCGTGAACCTCCGCGAGTACCTCGACTTCTTCGAGCCCCTCGGCACCGCCCTCACGCGCCTGCCCGACGGCACGGGCGGGCCCTTTCTTTACCAGTTCAGCGGCGGCGGCGGGCGGGTCATCGGCGCGCTCGGCTGGGTCGTCAACGCCTCGGCGAAGCGCTATGGCGCCTGGAAGCTCTGGGGCCTGTGGGCGGACCGGCCCATTCCGCCGCTCACCCTTTCGCTGCTCTGGCCCGAGCTGTCCGACGCGCGGAACCTGCCCGATCTCATCGAGCGCGCGAACGGGTACGCCGACCGGCTGCTTCGGCGGACCGACGTCCTCGACGAGATCCAGACCCGGCCCCTGCACGACGAGCCGTTCCGCGCGCTGCTCAAGGCCCACATCACCCGCGCCTGGCGCACGCGCGACCGCCGCGAGCGTCCGATCGAGGTGGAAGTCGGCGACAGCACCCTCGACCTGCTCCCCTGGCTGCATCTCCTCGGTCCCGTCGATCCCGAGCTCGCCCAGCTGCAGCCGAACCGCTTCAACGGCGTGGGCTACCAGTACATCCTGACCACGGGCGCGCCGGCCGTTCCCGACGACAAGATTCCGAAGGAGGTCGACGCGATGGTCGATGCCGCCGCCGGCGACGTCCTCGAGGCCTGGGAGAGGTCCGTCGCCCTTCGCGAGCGCGGCTCGCGCCCGCGCCCGCGCGCCGTGGAGCGCCGCCCTCAACCGGAGACCAGCGAGATGCGAACCTCACCGAGTCCGTCTTCCTCACGCAAGCCCGCGCCCAAACTCGAGATCGCGCACATGTGGCGCGTTCTGCGCGACGTGATCATCATCGGCCTCCTGGCCTGGATCGGTCTCAACCTTCACCTTATCCGCAAGAGCGCGACTGCCGCAGCTCCCGCCGCCGAGGTGACGACGACCACCGCAGAGGAAACCACCACCTCCGAGCCGCCGCCGACCCCGACGCCGACGCGAGCGCAGCGGATCGCGCGCGCTCTCTCCGCCAACCCGCCCCGCAACATCCAGATCGCCCCGGCCGTCCTGAACAACCCCTCGGAAGAGGTGCTGGCGCGCGCCGCGATCGAGATCTTCCTCCGCCGCAACGCCTGTCACGCGCGTACGGAAGTGGTGGACGGCCGCTTCTCCACCGCCGAACAGCGCTCGATCCGGAACTGCGCGATCCTGACCCGGGAGCGCCTCATGACCACCGACCTGCAGCCGCACTCGGAGCGGGCGCTGGCGTGGCTGGAAAAGCTGGCGCAAGCGCGATGATCTCTCCGGTGCTACATTACTTTTCCCATGCGCTACCGAAACCTCCACGGCACTGACCTCAACGTCTCCGAGCTCGGCCTCGGCACCTGGACTCTCACCACCGGCTGGTGGGGCACGTACACCGACGCCGAGGCGCAACGGATCATCCGCAGCGCGATCGACAAGGGCATCAACTACCTCGACACCGCCGACGCCTACGGCAACGGCCGCGGCGAGACCGTGCTCGCGCCGATCCTGAAGGACCATCCGAACCTCGTCGTCGGCACCAAGTTCGGCTACGACTTCTACAACAACCCCGAGCGCCCCCGCGGCCAGCGCGAGCTGCCGCAGAACATGGCCCCGGAGTTCATCCGCTTCGCCTGCGAGCAGTCCCTCCAGCGCCTCGGCACCGATCACGTGGCCATCTACCAGCCCCACAACCCGCGCGTGACTGTGCTGCTGCAGGACGAGCACTGGGAGACCCTCGAGCGGCTCAAGACCGAGGGCAAGATCTCCTCCTACGGCCCGTCCCTCGGCCCGGCCATCGGCTGGCGCGACGAAGGCATCTACGCCGCCGCCGTGCGTCGCGCCCCGGTCACGCAGATGATCTACAACGTCCTCGAGCAGGACCCCGGCCGCGAGTTCATCCTCGCCGCCGAGCGCGGCCCGTCTTACGGTGGCGTGGCCGAGGCCATGAGGGGCGAGGCCAACAAGCGCCTGTGCGAGACCTCGTCAGCGTTCGACCACGACTTCCGCGCCTGGCAGGTGGACCCCGAGCCCCAGTTCCTCATCCGCGTCACCCACTCCTCGGGCATGCTCGAAGGCAAGTACACCGCCGAGACCACGTTCGACGCCGACGACCACCGCTCCCACCGCCCCAAGTCCTGGCTCATCGAGGGCCTGCAGAAAGTCGACCGCCTCAAGCCCCTCTGCGAGGTGCGCGGCGTGACCATCGGCCAGCTGGCCCTGCTCTGGCTCTACGCCCACCCGTCCGTGCTCTCCGCCCTCCCGAACATCTACAACGAGGCCCAGCTCGAGGAGTTCGCCGCCGCCTCCGCCCACGCCCCGCTCTCGGACGCGGAGATGGAGCAAGTGCATCAGATGTACACGCGTAACTTCGACATCACGCCTTATGTCGAGGCCGTGACCGTGTAGGGCGGGCCTACAATACGAGCACGATGTTCGGAAGTATCGGAGTCCCGGAGCTTCTCGTCGTGCTGGTCGTGGCCGTTCTCTTGATCTGGCCGGCGACACGGATCTGCGCAAAGGCAGGCTACACCCCGTGGCTCGGAGTGCTCATCATCATCCCGTTGGCGAACCTGTTTCTGCTCTGGTTTCTGGCATTGGCGGAGTGGCCGTCGCGGAGGAGCGGCGCCTGAGGGGACAGAAGGGCCGAGGGCATTTCAGGCCTCCAGCACAAGAACTCCGCTCTCGGTCATTTCAAAACCAAGCTGCTCTGCCAATCGAATCGCAGCTCTGTTGTCTGATCGCGTTCGAGCCACGATTCGATCGATTTGCAAGTGGCTGCGGACGAAGGCGAGCAGTGTGGCGGACGCTTCGTGCGCGTAGCCATGTCCCCAGTACTTCGGATCCAGTTCGCACCCGAACTCGGCCGCATCATGCTCATGTTTTCGAACACCACACGTGCCGATCAGGTACGAATCCAGTGTGATCGCCAGTTGGTAACGCGTCCGTGGGATCTCCATGGCCCACCTGCGGAACGAGTCGACGAGATGCCGAACCTGATCGTGCGTAGGTGGGTCGCCATCGTAGTGTTCGAGATAGGCCGGCGTCCTCTGGTATTCGAAGACGTGCGTCGCATCCTCATCGTGGAAGTCGCGCAGAAGAAGACGAGCGGAACGAAGCTCCATGGGTGTCGCTCCCTCCCGGGAAATTACTTCCGCCGCCCCCGCCGCTTGCTGTGGTGTCGCACCTCGGCTTCTTCGATCGAGTGCGATGACGCCACATTGGATTCCTCGCGCGTCATTTCGACCAGTCGCTGGTAGTGCCGGTGCAGGATCCCCAATTCGTGTTCCGACAGATCTTCGACATCGATCAGGCGATTGCTCGCACCGTCCATTGCCGCAATCAGCTCGTTCAATTTGAGTTGAATGGCCAGGCCATCCTTGTTCTGCGACCGCTGAATCAGGAACACCATCAGAAAGGTCACGATGGTCGTGCCGGTATTGATCACCAGTTGCCACGTATCCGACCAGTGAAACAGCGGACCGGTTGCGGCCCAGACGACGATCGTGCCCAGCGCGAGGCCGAAACCCCAACTGCTTCCGGCCCACCGGGTCACCCTTCCGGCAACTCCGGCCATCTTGTCGCTGAGCGAACGGGCGGTGGTCGTTTTCTGACTGGCCATGGCGCTCCTCCCCTTCGAAACGATAACCGAGTGTTCCTGAGTCGGTGGACTTCGCACGCCGCAGGGCGGGACGCCCGTCGGGGCGGACGAGACGTCCGCCCTACAACCCAGTGAGCGACCTCGGTCTCCAAGTGAGCGACGTCGGTCTCCAAGCGAGCGACGTTGGTCTCTAAGCGAGCGACGTTGGTCTCCAAGCGACCGACGTTGGTCTCCAAGCGAGCGACGTCGGTCTCCAAGCGAGCGACGTCGGTCTCCAGGCGAGCGACGTCGGTCTCCAGGCGAGCGACGTCGGTCTCCAAGCGAGCGACGTCGGTCTCCAAGTGAGCGACGTCGGTCTCCAAGAGAGGGACGTCGGTCTCCAA
>JBIOTX010000044.1:0-78421 GCA_044866315.1 Thermoanaerobaculia bacterium
AAGAAGCCCACCGCCCTATGGTCGTCGGGGAAGACTTCTCAATTCTTCCCTCTTCCCTCGAACCTCTTCATTCATCCTCCTCTGCCTTCTGCCTTCATCCTTCATCCTTTAAACTCCCCGCCCCATGGCCGCGAAGCCCGACTCCGGAGAGAAGCTCATCGCCTCGAACAAGAAGGCCTTCCACGACTACTTCGTCGTGCAGAAGCTCGAGGCCGGGCTGGTGCTCACGGGCACGGAGCTCAAGTCCCTTCGGGAGGGGAAGGCGAATCTCAAGGACAGCTACGTCACCTTCGAGCGCGACGAGGCGTTCCTGACCGGCATGCACATCTCCCCCTACTCGCACGGGAACATCCAGAACCACGATCCCGAGCGGACGCGCAAGCTGCTCCTGCACCGCCGCGAGATCGAGAAGCTCCGGGCGCAGACGGTGGAGAAGGGGCTGTCCGTGGTCCCGCTGCGGCTCTACTTCAAGGGCAGCAAGGTGAAGGCGGAGATCGCCATCGTCCGGGGCAAGAAGCAGTACGACAAGCGGGAGACGGAGAAGAAGCGGGAGGCGGACCGGGAGACGGCGGCGGCGATCAAGCAGCATCGGTAGTGTGGCTGCGTTACCACAGCCGTGACCTTCGATGGAGACAGAAGTAGCACTCCTGCCGTCCTTGCCAATCCACTTAAGTCACAGCAACCCAGCAACTTAGCAACGCAGCAACCGCCGCGCGCCGCGTGGCACCCACCTCGCTCTACCCCCACCCCGCATGCTCGCTCAGCGAAGAACCATCAACACAGACGTCAGCATCACCGGCATCGGGCTCCACTCCGGCATCTACACCACCGTCGAGCTCCATCCGGCCCCCGCCGGCAGCGGAATCACCTTCGTCCGCGCCGATCTCCAGGGGCTGCGCATCCCGGCCCTGCAGGCGTCCACCACCGCCCTCGACTACGCCACCACCGTCGGCAAGGACGACGTGCAGGTCGGCACGGTCGAGCACCTGCTGGCCGCGATCATGGCCTGCGGGATCACCGACCTCGACATCCACATCGACGGCCCGGAAGTGCCGATCATCGACGGCAGCGCCCTGCCGTTCATGCACCTGATCGACGCGGCCGGCACGCGCGAGCTCGGCGCCGAAGTCCCGGTCCTCAAGATCCAGGAGCCGGTGGAGATCGTGGACGGGGAGAAGTCGATCCGCATCGTCCCCGCCAATCGCCTCATCATCAAGTACCGCATCGACTTCGAGCATCCGGTGATCGGCCGCCAGTCCTTCCATTTCGACTTCGGCCACGACAACTTCCTCCGCAAGATCGCCCCGGCCCGCACCTTCGGTTTCATGCGCGACGTGGAGAAGCTCCGCGCCGCCGGCCTGGCCCGCGGCGGCTCGGTCGAGAACGCGATCGTCCTGGACGACCGCGGCGTGATCAACGGGCCGCTCCGGTTCCGGGACGAGTTCGTGCGCCACAAGATCCTCGACCTGGCCGGCGACCTGGCCCTGGTCGGCCGTCCGATCGTCGGCGAGATCACCGCCCACCGCGCCGGCCACGCCATGCACTCGCGCTTCGTGGAGAAGCTCCTCCGCGTCGCTGCGAGGCAGGAGGAGCGGCCGGAGGCCGCGTTCGGACAGGGATCGGTCGAGACATTCGCATAGTGGAGCGGCGGGCTTCAGCCCGCCGATGTGTGGTAAAAAAGCCACACGTGCGCCCGCTCGCCCTCATCCTCTCTCTATTAGTCGCCGCTTCGGCGTCCGCGGCCGAGCCGCCTCAGCCCACGATCCAGAACCTTTCCGCCCTCGCCGTGGGCGGGAAGGTCTCGGTCCGGTTCATGGTCGACGGGGCCTTCCGGAACGGCGAGCTGGTCGAGGCCCTCCAGAGCGGCGTGCCGACCAGCTTCACCTACTTCATCGAGATTTACCGCGACCGCCCCTGGTGGCTGGACGCGGACGTGGCCCGGGCCCGGATCGAGGTCATCTGCACCTTCAACTCCGTGACCCGCGAGTACCTCCTCAACTACCGGCGCGACAAGCACCTGGTCCGCTCCGAGACCTTCACCGATCTCGCCGAGCTGGTGCGGCGGATGACCTTCATCGATGAGCCGGACCTCTTCGACATCGGCGGGCGCAAGCCGTACAAACTGAAGGTGCGGGTGAAAGCGGATCTCATGCGCGGCTGGCTGGCCTACGTGATCCCGTGGGAGATCTCCACGCGCTGGCGCGAGACCCGGGTGAAGGTCGAGGGGCCATGAACGTCCGCGAGCTCGTCCTCCGCTATCGCAAGGACCCGCGGTTCATCATCTCCGTGCCGCTGGTGGTCCTGGCGGCGACGAGCCTGGTCTACTACGCGGTCCAGCAGGCCAAGGAGTTGACTCCGGAGGCGCTGACCAATCAGGTCCTGCTCTTCGTCCTCTGGAACATCAATCTCCTGCTGATCATCGGCATCGTCTTCGTGCTCCTGCGCGGGCTGGTCAAGCTCATCCTCGAGCGCCAGCGCGGAATCATCGGCTCGCGCTTCCGGACGAAGCTGGTCGTGACCTACGTCGCCACCGCGCTCTTGCCGGTGATCCTGCTCTTCCTCGTGGCCACGGACCTGCTGCGCTTCTCCATCGACCGCTGGTTCGCCCTGCCGGTCAGCACGATCCTCGACAACAGCGAGCGCATCGCCCAGATGGCCCAGGACCAGTCCGCGTCCATCGCCGAGGGAGCGGCGCGGGAGATCGCGGCCAGCCCCGCCGCCCGCGACGCCGCCCACGTCGACTCCGTCCTCGGCCACGTTCGCTCCTATCACCACGTGGACATGGCCGCGGTCTACCGCGGCGGCATCCTGGTCAAGGCCCAGGCCAATCCGCTCGCGCCGATCCAGGAGGTCGCCGACCCGTCGCTGCGCTTCTTCGACGAGGTCGCGCGCAAGGGGAGGGCGGTGAAGATCGACGTGGTCCCGAGCGGCAAGTGGATCCGCACCGCGGTTCCCCTGCCCGGCGGACAAGACGTCGCTGTGGCCGGCGTGTTCGTGCCGAAGACCATGAGCCGGATGATCGACGAGTCGATCATCGCCCGGCAGAACTTCCAGCAGCTCTACTCGCAGCGCCAGCGTCTCAAGGCCTCCCAGACGATGTTCTTCCTCGCCGTGACCCTGGCGATCCTCTTCGGCACGCTCTGGACGTCGATCTACGTCTCGCGGCGGATCACCGTGCCGATCAAGGCCCTGGCCGAGGCGACGTCGACGCTGGCGGAGGGCGGGTACGGGCACCGCGTGGGGATCACCGCGACGGACGAAGTGGGACGGCTGATCGAGTCCTTCAATGACATGTCCGGCCAGCTGGCCACCCAGCGGCAGCAGCTCACGGAGACCAACCGCCGCCTCGACGACGAGCGCGCGTTCATGGTCACGGTGCTCGAGAGCGTGGCCACGGGCATCATCGCCTTCACCGACGAGCTGGAGGTGCTGTCGATCAACCGCGCCGCGCTGCAGATGCTCGATCTCGATGCTCCACCGCCGCGCGCCCCCCTCGGCGAATTGCTCAGCGGCGATCTCGAGCCCGTCGCGGATGCCCTGCACGACCTGACCACCACCCGCGCGCGCTCGCGCGAGGTCGCGCTCATCCTCGGCGGCGAGCTGCGCTACCTCGAGCTCTCTGCGGCGAGGTTGGGTGGAGGCTCGGGTTGGGTGCTGGCCATCGAGGACTCCACGCAGCTCGTGCAGGCCCAGAAGCTCGCCGCCTGGAACGAGGCCGCGCGGCGCATCGCCCACGAGATCAAGAATCCACTGACGCCCATCCAGCTCTCCGCGGAGCGCATGGCCAAGAAGTTCGGCGCCGACGAGCCAGCCATCCAGGAGGGCTGCCGGACCATCGTCACCGAGGTCAGTCAGCTCAAGCGCATGGTCGACGAGTTCTCGCGCTTCGCGCGCATGCCCGCCGTGCATCTGCGTCACGCCCAGCTCGCGGAGATCCTCCAGCAGGCGGCGACGCTCTACCGCGACGTGAAGCCGGGCGTCACGGTCAGCGTCGAGGTGGCCGAGGACATCGAGCTGCTGATGGATCCCGAGCAGATCCGCCGCGCGGTGGGCAACCTGCTCAAGAACGCCGTCGAGGCCACGGAGTCGGGCGAGATCCGCGTCACCGCCCGCCGCGCGCCGCATCGCGTGGTCATCGAGGTCGCCGATCCCGGGCGCGGCGTTCCCGACTCCGACAAGGAGAAGCTCTTCCTCCCGTACTTTTCCACGAAGCGCCGCGGCACAGGCCTCGGCCTGGCCATCGTGCACCGCATCGTCCGCGACCACGACGGCCAGATCTCCGTGCACGACAACCACCCGAAGGGAACGCGCTTCGAGATCGAGCTGCCCGCGTAATGGCAAAAATACTCATCACCGACGACGAGCCCTCCATTCGCGAGACGCTGGCCCAGATCCTCGAAGACGAGGGGTACAAAACCGTGCTCTGCGAGTCGGGGGAGGAGGCCATCGCCCAGCTCGCGCGCGACGAGTTCGACGCCGTGCTGCTCGATCTCTGGCTGCCGGGCATCGACGGCCTCTCCGTACTCGAGCGCGTGCGCAACGCCGGCGCGCCGCCGGTGATCGTGATCTCCGGCCACGGCAGCATCGACTCCGCCGTCCGCGCCACGCGCCTCGGCGCGTACGACTTCCTGGAGAAGCCGCTCTCGCTCGAGCGCGTGCTGCTGACCGTGAACCACGCGCTGACCGACCGCCGCTTGCGCGAGCAGGTCAAGGATCTGCGGCGCCTCACCCTGGAGGAGATTCTCATCGGCGAGAGCGAGCCGATGCAGCGCCTCGAGCAGCAGATCCGCAGCGCCGCGCCGTCGGCGAGCCGCGTGCTCGTCACCGGCGAGAACGGCAGCGGCAAGGAAATCGTCGCGCGCACGCTGCACCGGCACTCCCTGCGCGCCGATCAGCCGTTCGTCGACGTCAACTGTGCCGCCATTCCGAAGGAGCTCATCGAGTCGGAGCTGTTCGGACATCGCAAGGGGGCGTTCACCGGGGCGATCGACGATCGCAAGGGCAAATTCGAGCTCGCCGACGGCGGCACGCTCTTCCTCGACGAGATCGGCGACATGAGCCTCGAGGCGCAGGCCAAGGTGCTGCGCGTGCTGCAGGAGCAGACCTTCCAGCGCGTCGGCGGCCAGCAGACCATCAAGGTGGACGTGCGCGTCATCGCCGCGACGAACAAGGACCTGCAGGCCGAGATCGGGAGCGGCACCTTCCGCAGCGATCTCTATTACCGGCTGAACGTCATCCCCATCGAGGTCCCGCCGCTCCGCGCGCGCGGCAACGACGTGGTCCTTCTCGCCGACTACTTCCTCCGCCGCTTCGCCGCCGAGACCGGCCGGCCGAAGAAGAAACTGTCAAACGGCGCCGCGGCCAGGCTGAAGGCCTATCACTGGCCGGGCAACGTCCGCGAGCTGCGGAACGTGATCGAGCGCCTGGCCATCCTCCTCGTGGGCGAGACCATCGAGCCGGAAGACGTTCAGCTCGGCACGCGCGCCGAGTCCCCGGCTCAGATCGCCTCGAACCTGAGCCTCAAGGAGGCCCGCGACGAGTTCGAGAAGCAGTACATCCTGGCCCGCCTGCGCGAGTACGCCGGCAACGTCAGCCGCACCGCCGACGCCCTCGGCGTCGAGCGCAGCAATCTGTACCGAAAACTGCACGCGTACGGCATCACGGTGGAGCGGCCGTGAGGTGGAACGCCGGCCGCCGGCCGGCCGTTTCGCCGGCCGCTGGCCGGCGGAAATACGACTGGTGGGGCAGGGGTTAGAGCCGCTTGACTGCGCGCGAGGGTTCCACTACCCTTCGCCGTCCGTACGCGGGAATAACTCAGTTGGTAGAGTGCAACCTTGCCAAGGTTGATGTCGCGGGTTCGAGTCCCGTTTCCCGCTCCAATCGCTAAATTCTCACACGCGGCCACTTAGCTCTCGAGGCGGGTGGCCGCGTGTTTATTACGTGTGGTTCGACCGATATTCGTGGGCAGAAGGGATGCTCCGCCGTGCTCACGATCTTCCGCCGCCACCTGAAGTCCTGCCCCCACACTTCCCGCTCCTACCGGCGCTGCAGGTGCCCTATTCACGTCGAAGGAAGCCTCGCTGGCGAGTCCGTTCGACGCTCGCTCGACCACACCTCCTGGGAAGCCGCGGAGAATGAGATCCGAGAGTGGACCCATTCCGGGAAAATCGGCGGCAGGACGCGAGCCCCGAAACCAATCCCGGAAGCCATCGACGATTTTCTGGAAGACGCACGTGCGCGAAACCTCAGGGACTCAACGGTGCACCTGCTCGAGTCGGTTCTGAAGCGCAGCCTACTCCGGTGGTGCGAGGAGAAAGGATACTGCTACCTTTCCGAACTCGACCTCGAGAAACTCCGCAAGTACCGTGCGTCCTGGAGCGATGCGCCGGTGACGGCGCAGAAGAAGTTGGAGCGGATTCGCTCCTTCTTCCGCTTTTGCCATCAGTCCGAGTGGATCTCAAAAAACCCCGCACTCGAGATCCGGTCTCCCAAGGTTGAACTCAAACCGACCTTGCCTTTCAGTCGCAAAGAGTACGAGGCGATCGTTGCCGCCTGCGATGAATTGGCGCACAACGGCAAGCACGCCTGGGATACGCCGCGACGCGCTCGCGCGTTTGTCCATGTGCTTCGCTACTCCGGGCTTCGTATCGGCGACGCCGCGAGACTTCACCGAACCCGACTCTCTGCGGACGGTCGCCTGTTCCTCTACACGCAAAAAACGGGCGTGCCGGTCTTCGTTCCGCTGCCGCCCTTCGTCAGCGAGGAACTTCGCGCCCTTGCTCCGCAGTCGGAGTACTTCTTCTGGACCGGCAACGGGAAGCTGAAGAGCGCCTTGAGCAGCTGGGATCGGACGCTCAGGATCGTCTTCGACAAGGCCAAGGTGGAAAACGGCCATGCGCACCGCTTTCGAGATACTTTCGCCGTCGAGCTACTCCTGGCCGGCACGCCACTCGAGGACGTCGCGATCCTTCTCGGCCACAGCTCGAAGGATGTGACCGAGAAGCACTACGCCCCGTGGATCAAGGCGCGGCAGGATCGGTTGGAAGAACAGGTGAAGCGAACCTGGGAGAATCCTCCGCAGCTCCGACTCGTGAGTGCGTAACTCTGGCACGGCGTTATCGACGCTCTTACACGACAATGTGCGCCGTGCACGAGTCGCATGGGAACGCGCGGGTGACTTCGCGGCAGTGGGAGCAGTAGAGCCGTGAACCGAACTCGGTCGCACCGCAGGTCCTGCAGGTAGCAAGAATGTCCAGGGCATTCGCTGCGCCGCAATGGGGGCACGTGACCGTTCCTGACCGCAGCGGCTGGAAGCGCCGGATATCGGCGACGCTGCGGACGAGCCCGCGAACCACGTAGACCGGCAGGGCGAGGAGGTAGATCGCGCCCCAGGCGATGGCCTGCCGGAGCAGACGCGTGAGAGAGTCACTCACGGTCATCCTCGACGTCCAATTGGCGCAGCAGTTCGCCGAGGCCCCGCGCCCGCGGCTGGGCGCCCCTGAGGGACGGCATACGGTCTGTGCCGGTGCCGTCGACCACCTTCGCTTCCCACCTGGCGATGAGATCCGCCGCCGTCGCCGCCGGGATTCGGGAGCGGCTCGCGATCTCCCGCGCGAAAATCTCGCGCAGCTCTTCAGAACTTCTGCCGGCGACGTCCTTGGGATCGTCAACCGCAACCGCGACGAGCGGCAGCGCCGGAAATCCTTTCACCAAGAGGTAGAAGTGCTGGCGCGCCAGGCCCTGCATCCGGCGTGCGAATACGCGTCGCCGCTCCCGATCCGAGATCTCCCGGTCGCCAGAGTCGATCACAGCATGCGGATAGATCCAGTCCGCCTCCTCGCGCGACTGGAAAACGCTCCACCAGCGCGTGTTGAGCTGAAGAGTTCGGACCATCGTGCCCGGCAATGCGTTCGCGAAGTCCTGGGCCACGAACCACAGTCCGACTCCAACCGATCGGAGCGTCCGCGCAGCCTCGCAGAGCGGCTCCGTGAGTTCCGAAGAGCCCGCGAGGAGCATCGGCGACTCTTCGATGACCACGAGTTCGGGACGGCTCGTATCGCGCCGCGGCGCCGCGAGGAGAAGATCGATCAACCGGTAGCTCGCCCGCTCCTTCGCCTTCGCGAGCGGTAGGGCGAGCGCGCTTCGGTAGTTCCCGATCACGATCGAGGGTCGCCGCTTCGGAAGAATGCGGTCGAGGTCGTCCGGTGCGATACCGATCGAGAGCCGCACTTCCGGGAAGGACATGTCCGAGTGGATGCGCCGCAAGAGCGCCTCGCGCGTCTGTCTCGGCACTGTGTGGTCAAGGCTCAAGAAGTATTCACGCACATCTGCGTCGGAGACCGCTTCGAGCACCCGCCGCCGGAATTTCTCTTCATCAAAGAGTTTGGCGGTGAACCGGTAATTCGGCGGGTACCGGCGATCAACGAGGAGACGGTTCAGCATGAAGTAGGCTTGGCGGAGCGATTCGCTGAACTGCTGTGGGCTTGTTTGGATCGCCACATCGGTCTTGAGGAAAGCGAAGTAGCTGTTGCTTACCTGCCCTGAAGCATTATCCAATGGCGCGAATGGAGTGACCGCGTCGCGCGACCACTCGATCACGCTCACGGCCTCCGCGATGCGCTCCCTGCCACGCGCGTCGCTTTGAAGCCAGAGCGCGGCGAGGTACTCCGCGAGGAGCGTGAAGGTCTCACCCTTCGGATCGAGAAGCTCGAACTCCGCCGGATTGCGTGAGCCTTCCGAAATCGCCAAACCTTCACGCATGCATTCGAGAAGCAGTCCGATGAGAAACCTCGTCTTTCCCGAACCGGTCGCGCCGATCACGAGCGCGCTCATGAAGGCAATCCGGCGATCCACGCGCACAAGATCCTGGTCCGGCGCGGCGCCGAAGGCGAGCAGCGAAGGGCCTGTCCCGAGCTCCCGACGCACGCGCGCGTAGATCTCCTCTGGTTCGAGCGTTCGTCTGCGACCCCGCGGCCGCTCGTTCGTGATGGCACGTCGGTAGGAAACTGATCGCTGATGACGCAGGAGGAGCTCGAGTACGTTCACCATAGATGCTCCTCGTCGTCATGCTCGAGTAGCTGGTGAGCATCGTCCCTTGTCTGATCGGTGACAGGCACCTTGCCCGAGCGCCTGTAGTTCGTGAAGGTCGGTCTTGAGTGGCGAGACGGCAATCCAAGTCTCATGCGCAGCTCAACTATGATGAATGCAGCAAGACAGGCTCCGATAAGAATCGCAAGGCGCACGAACCGAGGGGTCTGCGCGATGATCGATCCGATTACGACAAGGAGAATCGCCCCGGCAAACGCCTTGCCTGCGTACGCGCGCAGCTGCTCGCCCAACGGCCCCGAAAGCGGAGCTGCAATCACAAGAAGCAGCCCGGCGAACATGATGAGAACCGTTGCGAGCGTGAGCATCGAACCACCAAGAATCCATCAATCCGAGGTCCAGACAGGTCGCGTAAGCGACAGCGTTTCCCGTCGCGCGCGCTCGAGCGCGAGACGCAGCTCCTCCTCGCGGCGTTTGGCTTCCGCGGCGGCATAGCCAGCCGGAGTGACCGCCGCACGGTCTTCGACTGCAACGCGGCCGTCCGTCACCCGAATGCGTGCGATATGAAGCTTGATTCCGCGTTTTCCGATTTCGGCGATCATGAAGCTCCTGCCCGGCACGATTGCAGTCGGCGCTTGCGCAACGAGCTTGTGCGCGAGCTCCGCAGCCGGAGTCCAGCCCGCGTCGGCCTGAAGAAAGAAAAGCGGCAGACTGGTGACGCCGTCCGTCGTCACCTCGAAGCAGTCGTGGTCAGGCCGCGTGCCGGCAAGTACGTGCGCCAAGTTCGAGGCGATGTGCTCGCCGAACCACCGCTGACGATAGAGTGGCTCCACGACCGCGTGCTCGGCTCGTCCCTTCTCCCCGAACACGTGGGCTGAACCCGCACGAGCCCGGATCTCGCCCAGCCGCTCGAAGAACGAGACCGCCTTGCGGCACGCGTCTTCGTCTCCCTCGCGGAGCACGCTGCGAATGCCGAGAAGTTGCTCGCTCGGCAAGCGGACAAAGAGATAGGTGAAGACCGCGCGCGCGCGAAGATCCACGGATGCGAGCGTCGCCGCGATGACTTGCGGATCGTCGACGTGGAGAATGACGGGAGCCTTGCCTGCCTCGGACCGCGGCAAGACCTCCTCAATGCGGCCTTCGATTCCTCGTGCAGTGAGGCCAGGCGATCGGACTTGCGCCACGAGTGCGACGCTGCGCCGGGGAACCGGATCGACGAAGGTCGCCGTGAGCGGCATCTTGCGGCTAATCTCCGTGAGAATCGGGATCGTCTCTCTCGCGCCGCGATTAGCGCCGCCTATGATCACTGGCTCGTATACTGTCTGCGTTGCATTTATTTGAACTAAGGCATTCGATTGCATGACTTTTCCTTTCCCGTCAGTTGTCGTCATTGCGAAACTGTTCGATCTCAGCGTGGGCCTGCCGGCGTGCGACTTCAAAGACAGCTTGCAAGAATTCTCGCGCGCGATCCCACTCCTCGCCGGCGCGCACGATCTGGTCGCGCTCGCGTTTCGCGGCGTCAGTAGAAGCCTGCACACGCCTTATGTATGTTGAGCGTTCCCAAATGGCGCGCCGCTGCGTCCACTGCTCACGCACCCTGGTCAGAAGTACACTTGTCACAAACGGTACGATGACTACTGTGCAGACGAGCAGGACCCCGTCCGCGATGAGCGCGAAGACTGCGCCGCGGTCTTCGCGGTTCGAAGGCGTGGCGTCGTACATGACGCTCGCTCTCGCAAGGCCGACGGCGCATGCGAGTGTCACGTAGCTAATGACAGCCAGCTTACGGTACGTCCGGTTCTCGGACTCTCGTATGTAATGAATGAGACCTATGAACGCGACGCTGAGCACAAAGACGTATGTCCAGCGGCTTTCCGGCGGCACGCCGAGGCTCTGAAACACCCGGAAATTGAGCGACGGTTCGGCCACGAGAAGAACAAGCAACACGGCCAACGGCAGCACGAGGGGGCGCAGCTTCTTCCTGTCTCTGGCATTGTCCTCGTCATAGTCGCGTGCACGGGCGTCGGGTTGCAGGCGCTGGGCGATCTGCCGATGATCCGCTCGCGCTGCCGCATCGAAATCGTCAGGACGTGGTCCCAGCTGCTCAACGATTATCGGATCTGCGTCGCTCTCACGCATGCGGGCGCTCAGAGCTCCAAACCGCCGGACGGCTTCCACAACCTCGTCTTCAACACGAGGCTTTTGTCGATTACCGCGCAGCAGCAGCATGGCCCACCTCCTCCGCGGCGAAGTCCGGAACTCCGGAGGTGATCCGGACGCCAGAGGCGCCGGCCGCGCCGAGAACCGAGCGCCACGCGGCACGCACGGCTTCCTCCCGCGCGACGGTTGACTCGCAACGCCGACCGTGAACGGGCCCCGCGCCCACAAAGGTCAGATGAACGCTAATGCCTCGCAGCGACCCAGGCAGAAGTACGTCGGCTTCCTCTAGACGTCGTTCGAAATTTCCGGAGCCAACCTCACCGCATTCAAGGTCGCCGCCCACGCGAGACACCTCGCGAAGATCCGTGAGCACCACGAGATGGCGCTCGACGCCGGGCGGGCCGGTTTCAAGCGCAATGCGGGCGACGGTCTCCGCAATCGGCGACCGTCTTGGCCGCCTGGAAAGGATGGGACGCGCCTTCCCAAGGATTACCAGCGCTTCGCCTTTCACCCAATCCTCGCGTGCAGTGGCGAGTTGCCGAGGCGTCGTCTGCTTCAGCGGTGGCGACGTGCTCGTATGAAGGAGCACCGCTTCCTCTCCGCGCTCGCCTTGCAGGAACACGCGCACCAAGCTACCGGTGCTTCTGACAGCGTGGCGAAGCGACTCCGCGACCGCAGCGCTCAGCGTCGCCTCAGAACAGCTCGATCCCTCGCTGTGGTCACAGGAGAGATCGATTACCACCCGGGGAGGAGAAGCAGGGTCGATCACGCCGAGCGCGATTGCGAGCTTCGCGACGGGAAGGTCCCGCGACTTCTCTCCGCACGCCGCGAGCAGCAAACAACAGGAGCCCGCGATCGCAAGCGCGAGCGGCGTGAGACGCAAGGGGCCTAGAAGTGCAATCCAGGCACCCTTGACGGAATACGTCGTAAGTGGTCTACGAGCAACAACTTGCAGTGCACTCGGTCTTTTGGCATAAAGAGAGTGGTACCACCGGATCCCGTGGGGTGTCTTCATCGGGCTAGCTCCATTAGCCTGTTAGGCCACCCGTCCGGGTTCCGGGCGTGCCGTGGGAGGGTGTTCGGACCCTCCCCGGCAACATCCCGCAGCCTTCATAGGCGGGCGGGGTCTAATCTTCACGGCCACGCGATATCGCGTTCAGGCCGTCTTTTTTTCTCTTCAAACTCTCGCTTTGGCATTCTCCATGTCGTACAAATTCATGACGCGCGTCGCGGGAGCATTTTCCAGGATCGCGTGGACCGAGTCGCTCCGTTCCCGAACGGGTGCGGTTTTTCGTGCCGCTTCGGGCACCCTACAGACCCGTGGAGGACAGGTCGACGGCTCCTGCACAGCCGTCAGGTGTAGTGCCACACGTCGGCCCACGCGATTCGTGCGTCAGCACTTGTTTGGTGGGTCAACGCGTGGCGACGGACAGCTCTAATGGCTGGTCGGCGAGTCGCGGCCACCATCCCGTCGCAACCGTGCGATTGGGCGTGGCGGCAACCTCTCGAACAAAAAACCCGGCGTCCCGCGCCGGCTCGAGCAACATGATTTCACGGCCCATATCGAACAGTCGACGTGTTCGCCCGGAGGAAAGCTCAGCTTCCATGACGCTGGAGCCTCTGGCGAAGTACACATGTTTTCCGTCATCGCTCCACCGCACTCTCCAGCCGTCGCCGTCGATTGCCTGCTTCGCGAGTCCGTGGACAGGCGGAAAATTCGCGATATAGACGCTGTAATGCTCACCGCGTTTAGCGACGAACGCCACGCGACTTCCGTCCGGGGAGAAACGCGCCGATTCCCCCTCCTCGTCGGGCGTTACGACAAATCGCTCAACGCGCCGAGGGTCACCGACAGGCATGAACCACAAGCTGCCGTCGCGATTTTGCCACCTCTCAAGAAGCAAGAAGCCGCCATCCGGCGATATGTCTCTCGGCGCAACAATGTCAGATGAGGAAAGAACGGTACGAGGCCGGCCTCCGCTCGCGGAAACGTCGACCGCGTAGATGTTTGCCCAGCTCTTGCCGACGTCTGCGTAGTACACAGTGCGATCGTCAGGCGAGAAGACTGGCGAACTCGGTCGATCAGCGTTGGCAACGAGGCGAACTCGTTCCCTGCCGTCAAGCGGATAGAGCCACAGGCTCGTTCTATCCTTAACATCGCCCCGTGCGACCAGGACCAGTTGATCTGTAGTCCGGCCGACAGCAACGTAGCGTATATCCTCCGGGTCAGAAATCGTCGCCCGGATAGTTCCATCTACGCCAAGAAGGTAAAGCGGCGGAATATGAGGCGGCGGCGTCACCACGAGCGCTGCCTCCGAAACCGAAAACCCAGCCTCGCCGGACAGATGATCCGCCCATACGGGCGATGCCACTGGCCGCTCCGGCGCCGTAAACCGTAATTGGCGGATGTCGAACCGTCGTGCGAAAAGGGTTCGCTCGCGTACGTAGAGCAAGTGCCCGTTGGCATACTGGACGCCGGTTGCAATCGGGAAGAGCAACTGCGTTGCCCGCGAGCGAAGGGAATACACCGCCGCCAGTCGACTCACCGTCCCGTTCGGAGCCTTCCTCGTGATGGTGAAAAGGATGCGGTCATCATCAGGCAGGAAGAACGGCAGCGAGTGGGCAATTTCATCTGGACGTACCTTGGTCAGTGCTTCCTCCGCGCCAGAGTCCGTCACTCTCAGCAGTCCCCGGCGAGAGCCCAAAACGATCGTGTTGCGGCCGTTCACAGTGCCTTTCAGCGCTTCAACGATGTTCGCCACGAGTTCCGGCGCGCCGCCATCGATACCGATCTTCACGAGCCCTTTCTTGCTGATGAAAAAGATTGACCGGCTGTCTACGTTCCAGAAGAAATCGGTATAGGGACCTTCACTTGCGGGCAGCGGCCGCGTTCTGCGATCAGTAACCGAGTGGATGAAGAGCATCTGCTTCTTCGAAGGAAGCGCACGTGCCAAAAACGCGATCTGCGAGCCATCCGGTGACAGCTCCCCTCCAAATGCGCGGTCATAGACGTGGGACGCCTCTGCGGGAAGATCGAAGGTGACCAGAGGCGACACGTTTGTGGGTGAAGCAGCCGAGTGCCAAAGGCCGATGAGCAATGCTGCGGTCACGCCGAGCGCAACGAAGAGAAAAAGTAACGTCCAGAGCCGGGCCGAGGCAGTCCATGACTTAAGCCGCGACCCAATATGAGTTTCCATATCGAGTGATCGGCTGTCGTACCTCGCATCGAACGAGATGAGATCGGGCGGAACGTCGCCATCTGAATGGCTCTTCGGTTCCTCCTCGGTTATTTGGAGCGCCGGTCCGTCGGATGTTGGTTGCGCGGCGGACGTCGAACGGTATCCGGCCTCGTATGCCCTTGCTGCCGCCCGGAAGTCCTCTTGGGTCAGACTCAGTTCCGCGCACAGATCGCGCAGGTTCTCGACACGGGGGTGCCGCGGCCGAGGGAACCTCATCCAGTTCCGGACCGTACGGGGCGTAACGCGCAACTGGCGAGCGAGCACCTCCACTCGGAGACCCTGCTCCTCTAGCGTTCGTCGGAGTAACTCGGCTGCGCCCTCATTCCAAAAACCGACGAGACGGGTCATGGCATCTCTCGCAAGCTTTCCTGATGTTTCCGAACGTTTCCGTCGGCATTTCCGATCATCGGCTCGACGTGGAAGGAGTAATGGACGAGTTTGGAGTCTAGTACGAGGTATGGAAGGACACAAAGCCGAACGTCAGGAGACGAGACTGCACGGATCGTACACCTACATTCAGACAGCCATTCCCTCGGTGCAGGCGCACCTTTCGTCGCCGACGTCGTTTAGTAGACAGGATGCTAAAGCATCCAGCGTGTGAGTAAAAAAAGGAGGAGCATGAACTCCGAGCTGGAAGAGGCGCTCACGTCTGTTCGGATCGGCAACCACGAACGGGCAAAGGCTCACCTGAAGGCATCCGGCATCGAGATACCGCGAGGCTATGTGGACGAGCGGCCCACTACGATGGAAGATGTCGAGCGGCTGCGAGCGGTCACGCTCGCGGCCGAAATCGCCGAACACGACGGCGCATACGACCGCGCAAAGGCTTACCTCGCGCCGTTTCAGGAGGCGATCACGCCCACGCTCGAGGAAGAGGCACGAGCGCAAACACCAGATGTCGTGTTCAGCTCGCGTAACTTGCGGTGGCAGATCGTCCGGCAAGAGTTGTACTACCTGTGGCAACTCTCGGTGGCCTCGTATCGCGCCGGCGAGTACCAAGAGAGTAGGCGTCAACTGCAGATCGCGCTTCGACTCGCGGAGAAATTGCGGCCCGACGCTGAGGGGCTTCTCACGCAGCTGTACTATGGCGCCGCCAAGCTCGCCTTTCACGAATCGGACTTCAGCCGTTCGATCGAGATGTATCGTGCTTCACTTTCCAAAGCTGCGGAGCGCATCAGCGAACGACAACATCGGAGCCAAGTTCGTCCTGTGGACAGGAGTGCGGCCCGCTACAACATCGGCAAGGCGCTCGCGCTTGGACTCGGACAGTGCATGCGCGAGCAGGGACGATTGGCAGAGGCGCGGACCGTGGTCATCGCCGGCCGCCTCCTTCTTGACCTAACGCCGGACACGGTACTCAGACATCATGCGCGCATGTTGCTTGGCTCGATCGAGCGTGGTTCGGCAGGCGAGGATAATGTGGAACTTTTGACGTCCGCGCGCGAAAACCTAAATGCATGTGTCGCCTTTTTTGACGAACATGGTGGAGATCCGTGGTTCCGTGCGCACTACGAGCTTGCCCTCGCTATGATGCAACAGCGCCAGACCGCGGAAGCTCGCCGCGAAATTACTACTATGCTGCACAAGGCACAAACAGTGCGGCCACCCAAAGCCAAGTGGATCGCGAACGCACAGATCGCGCTTTCTCGAATTGAGCGGCGGGCGGGAAATCATGTAAGCGCAGTGGCCGCGGCTCGCACCGGCTTACAGGTAGCTTCGTGCGCCATGATTGATCGCATCGCGCGCCGTGCACGCACGACGTTGGCAATTGCACTCGGCGACATGGCGATGAGCAACAATCCGATTGAGATTGATCGTCTCGATGAAGTCGAGAGCGAGCTCAAAAACGCGCGTCGGGCTTTGGACGATGGAGATACTCGAAACCAAGTTATGCTGCTTCTCGTCGGTGCCCGCGTACGAATCGCGCGCGGAGATATGGCGGAGGCGCAGCGCCAATATGATGACTACAGGAAAATCGGCCGATCAGTGGAGGGCGGTCGAGTCAGGGAGATGGCGGAAGAAGTTCGTCGCGCGCTAGAACGCGGCACAACGCTCTTTTGCGCTCCGGTAGACCAGCCTGAGGCTGATTTCGATTACGCCCGCAACATTGCAGCCTTCGAGCAATATCTTCTTCAAAAAGTGCAGCGCGTGATGCCGAACGCACGCCCGGGAGCTCTCGCAGGGAAGCTCAGGATGTCAAAGAAGTCGCTGAAGTCTTTGGAAAGGAGAGTCGTTGATGCTGGATCGTCTCGAAGCGATACACACGGTGAGTTCACGCTCGAGGCCACGGCTAGTAATCGAGCCGATCCTGCATGTTAAATGATCATCCGGATACCAGGACTCGACGGATTCGAGGTGATCGCCGCGTCCGGTTGGCGAAGGGAAAGCAGCCTGACGGCTCACACTTGTCCGGTGATCGCGAGCGCTGTCTTCGAGGGAGGATGAACGACTACTTCGGCAGCCGCCATCATATCAACCACTTTGTTATTGCTGACCTCCTAGCCCCTTGATTTCCGTGCGCCGCCTGTCACGGGATGATCCGGTGCTGTGATGCCGTTCGCGCGACGGTGTGGATTCGACCGTGTAGTCGTCTCCACAGGTCTCGCGATCTAAGTTTTTGAAAACGCTGCCACTTCGTCGCTGCCGCCGAGGAGAGGCTTCTGGAAAAAGGAAGTGGTGTTCCTTCGAAGGAAGTCATGAAGAGCGGTGAAACGTCCCTCTGCTTCTGCGGAGCACGGAAGGGTCGTTACTAAGATTGGTGGTTCAGCTTGCCGGACGCACTCATTGATTGCCAATGCTCTTCGCTCCGAGACGGTGAACACGATCCCGAGCGCGGGCGCGTCCGCCGCCCACTCCGCGAGCTGCAGGCGAAGGCGCTCCAGTTTCGGCTGAAAGACGCCACGAATCGATTCGCCGCCGAGATCGACTTCGCACGCGAGCACGCCGCCGCGAATTCCATCCGGTTGCCAGATGCAAAGGAAGTCCGGAACAACCGGTACCCTCTTACCCAAGCGCCTTTGCAGCGTCCACGCGGGAAGCGCTACGTCGGGAACTGGTGACAGCCGCGCGGCAGCCACCCGAAGGTCGTTTATCCAGAGGAGATGAGCGAGATCTTTGAGTGCTGTCGGACGACGCGGCGCGAAGAGATCCGTCGATCGAACGCCGGAGGACACGAGGAAGTCACGACCCGCAGGCGTAAGTCGCAGCCGATTCACGCCGGTACGATTCAGCCGCTCCACTGCGATCAGTTTGCGCGCCGTCCACCGCTTCACGAAGCGCGAAACCACCGTCGGCGCGCGGCCGGCGAATACCGACGCGTGCAATTGATACTGAGCGACCTCGTAGCCTCTGCCGATGAAAGCCAGTCCTTCGAGGTCGCGTCCGCTGAGTCGAAGCGTACTAGTCGTCATCGACTCGTGTTAACCGCGGCAATACACGCATCCACATCGGTCCGGGAACAGAAGCCGATTCTGGCGAATCGAGCGAATCCGGGGGGTTCACTCCGCGCCATGTCGTTCGCGCCGCGAGCGCGCGCGCCGAGATCGACGCGCCGGAGCCGGGCGGCGGGATGCGACGCAGGTGTTGTTTGTGGCGAGCACTTGCGCCTCGCGACTCGCTCGAGCGATGCGTGAAGCCGCGATCGAGAAGTAGTGCGCGTCGAGCTCGATGCCCACATAGCGGCCGCCGAGGAGCTTCGCCGCAACGCATGTCGTCCCCGATCCCAGGAAAGGATCGAGGACGCAATCACCGTTCGTGGTGAAGAGTTGGATGAAGAAGAGTGGCAAGGCGAGCGTGAAGGCCGCGCTGCGTCCCCGATTCTGGCATTCGGTCGCGACATGCAGTACGTTCGTCGGATACACGAGCTCTCGCCCGACACACGCCTTAAGCCGGCGTCCGAAGCCGCTTCCGCTCGCTGAAGCCGTCCGGGTGTTATCCGCGGCGCTCAGGTGCGCCAGCCGCTTGCGCGTCGCAAGTGCCGCTGGTACCCGCACCGCGTCCTGGTACATCGCGAAATGGGGCACCTTGTTGAATTGCAGCAGCCGCTCCCACGCGTTGCGGAGTCGGTTTCGCCAACGTCCGGGAAAGCAGTTGCGCTTGTGCCAAATGAACTCCTCCGTCCAGAGCCATCCTTGCGCCGGAGGGCAAGGATGAGTTCGAGGACATACGGGTGCCGTTCGCCACGCGCGGCGTGCTCGCGGATGTTCAAGATGAAGGTTCCGGTGGGCTTCAGGACGCGCTTTAGCTCATGGGGCGATGGGCAAGAACCAGGCGATGTAGTCCTCGGCCTTCACGCCGCCGTACGTTGCCTTTCGCTGTTCGGCGTAGGGCGGCGAGGTGAAGACGAGATCGACCGTCTCGTCTCGCAGTTCACGGAGGCGCCGCGCGCAATCGCCGATAAGGAGCGTCTGATCCATCTTGGTCGTCGTGCCGCGAAGCCAAGCGGCGCTCCGCACGCGACTCAACGTACGACTAAAGGCAACGACGGACCAGACGCGCTGGTCCCAGACAGGAAATGTGCCGTTCAAGAGAATTACGACTGGCGAACGTTTTACCCGCCACAGACTGATGGAGGTGCGGGCGACGAGTGGCCGCCGTCCGCGTGGTCCCTGCGCTTACGCCGCAGAGGGGCGTGTCATGGAGCAACTACCGTCATCCGGTTTTGAACGCGAAGGGCGACTTTCCCCGGGATCCGAATGTTGCGGTACGTTCGCCTGCCGGTCACCTGTATCCGAAAGATCAGGGTACCCGGCTCCCGGACGAAGAGGCGCCGGATTGATTCGGGTGACATGTTCCAGAGAAAAGCCAATTCCTTCACCGAATAGCAGTAATTCGGATCGAGGATGGACGTTTGTTCCAAGCCGAACCTCCATACGGGCAAGTTCGGTGTCCCCGCTTACCCCGATCCGAGCGGGTGAGTCCGGGCCACTCCGGACGCAGAAAGAATAGCTGAGTTGTGGCAGCGTTTCACACGTCCTGCCCGGCTCATGGCCGTCTTGTGAAACCGCGCGATGGGTAAGCTGCCGAGGAAGCGCCGCGATTTCCTCGCCGATCGCGCCTTGCGCGAGTTTCGCGATGAAGATGTTCCCCTCCTCCATCATGGCCCCGAAAGTCGATCCTGTTCTCGCGCTGCACCACCATCTGGCCACGATCTCGGCCAGAGAACGAATCGACCCGTGTGACGATCCGCCCCCCCCCCGGCGGGCGGCTGTGGGGGCGGCCGTGGGGCTCGGGAGTGGTGTCTGCGGTGGACTTGTCTACAGATCAACTGTAGCTTTGTACGAGCCGAAACATCTGATCCGACAAATCCTCTGGGTCACCGACATTCAACAAGACATGGTCGAAGAGTGAAATGTTGTCCACATAATAACGAAACACAACCCACACCTTGTTCTTGCGAATTCGCGTTTCATCTTGATCGGTCGCGCCGATCAGTATTTGATTTGACTCGGTAGATTCCGGGTCTGGCGGCGCGTATAGATAGACGAGCTTCATGAGCGGGCCGAGGGCCGCCTTTAACGCAGGGATCGCCGACTTCATATTGCTGCAGATCAGCATGCAATGTCGACCTAACCGCAATGCAGCGTAGATGTCCTCAGTCGAGATGCCATAATGTGACTTATAGTTGCCGTATACCACATGGTAACGTTTTCGATCAATTCGTCTAACGTGAATCATCTCGGGACCGTCAGTCGTCTTGCGTCTTCGTGTGGTCACCTTCGGGATGACGATCATGTGTCGCTCGCCCATGTCTCGGACGGATCGCAAGAGAACCCCCTTGCCCGCACCGGAGGCCGCGACAATGACGAAAAGCGTTGGTTGCCGCATGTCCGCGCTACTCCGTTAGGTCTTCCTTTACGACGATCCGTTGAAAACGATCAGGCCGCCGCATAACAATACCGCGCATCTGGCGAAGCAGCTCAAGTCTGCTTCTCCGATGATTGATGATCACGTGGTCAAACAGTTCGATATTCTCGATATACCTACGCAAAATCACCTTTGCCTTTTCCGCGCGGCGAAGGATCTGTTCCTTGTCAATACCGCCTGTGGCATCTGTGGCGGCGCGAGCAGTCTGCAACTGTTCAACGTCAATGGATTCAAGCGGTGAGAACACAAAGATAAAAACTGCTTGCTGCCCGAACATCGAACGCAACTCTCGCAGGACTCTAATGTCGTTGACGATCGCAACGGGGGAGATGCCAGCGCATAGCAGCGAAATCAGCTCTGACGATGCCAACCCATAACGCACATTGTACTGTTCGTAAATCAGATCATAGCGTTGCGGAAAAGTGTTCGCACGTTTGGCTAGGCTCTCGATTTCTCGCAAAGCCTTACCGCGGCGACGCTCAGGGAGCTTCGCGACGAGCGCCTTCTTGATCTTTTGCAGCTCCTCGTGCGGCAGGGGTCCTCGCACCGTCAGCGTTCCAACACTGGAGTCGTAGGAATAGAACGCCGCATGCTTCTGGACAAAGTCGAGGAGCGCGGCTGTGCTTGGCAGCGGTGCGGCATTGGTATGCTCGACAGGTAAAATTTCGCTGCCGTCATCTCTTCGACGACGCCGGGTCGTAATTTTCGGGACCACTTGGCACGTGAGGCCGCGAATACGTGGCAAAACGGCCAGCAGCGTGGATTTCCCCGATCCGGGAGCGCCCGTGAGGATGTATAGCCGACGCGCCACTCAGCCCCCAAACACGAATCGTACCGCCTGCGATACCTCCTCTAGGACTTCGCGAAGCGGTCCGGACATGACGTAGCGGAGATCGGGTGACGCGAGAAATCCGGATGTAGATGAGGCGCCTGGTTCAAGCGCTGGACTGCGATCAATTTCGGACTTTAGATCCGTGACGCGCACAAGGCGAAACTGAGAGTTCTTGAGGTTTTCGACGCGCAGATCCCTGTTTGCAATGAAGAGGTAGATATCGGCGATCACTCTGAGCCGCTTGACTCGATCTGTGAAATAGCGCGGCGTATCAAGCTGCAGCTGGTCACGAAGGCTGAAGTAGGCCCATTCGTTACCCTTAAAACCTCGAATCTCCTCAAGCGGCCGTCGGCCTCGTTTGTCGGGCCGCCAGTCACCCATGTAGATCACGTTCGCCTCACTCTCCGTGAAGTGAGCCATGCTCTCCTTATTCAGCTCGTCTTCAAATAATTCTTCGATCAGCTCACGCACCGCCGTTCGGGCGCTCGTCAGTTCTCTGCTCCAGTCAACGTGGCCGCCAACCGATTTATCCCACATCCCACGGTTGTCCTTCGCATTCTGGGCGCGTTGATGTATCAAGAGATTGCCGGCCCGGTCAAAAATGAAATCCCAAATAACGTACTGATGATAATCGGTGTCGTAGAAACAACCTCTCGGAAAGAGTCCCCGCGGCGCCCGTTCCTGATCGTAGAGCTCAATGACTTCAGCATCGCGTGCAGCGGTGAACCGAGCGCCATACCCGGCACGCAGATACTCTTCATAGTGAACAACGGATCTGTGCCACGGATGTCGTTCGTCAATTTCTTCATAGAGATCAGCGTCAGCGAGCGTGTCCACGACGGGCACGCAGTAGAATCGGCTGTCGAAGCGGGCGAGATTCAACGTGAGGGGCGCGTAGGCATTTCGAATGTCGATCCGCTCCTTGGCGGCCGCCGTAAAGTTATCGGCGAGCTCGTGAAAGAGGTCGCGACGGAAACGTAGCTCGCGAAAACTCAGCCGCTGTTCGGCGTCTGCTGTATCGAGACTTAGCGAACGACGAAAGAGTTCGTCGTCAGACTCGCAGAGAATCAACACCGAGGCTTTCGTGGCGCGTAGGTGCTGTGAGAAACGCTCAAGCGTTGACGCTGAGGCAACGTGAAGCGGCAGAACACCGACCAGCGTCACCTGTTCCGTTGCGTTCGACAAGCAGTTCCACAGATCAAGCATTCGCGCTCGCCTCTGGCATTGTTTGAATGACGAAGTGAAGGACTTTGGCGACAGCATCCTCGAGTGTCGCAGGATGCTCATTCCAGGTCACGAGCGGATATGCCATCCGCATTCTGCTCTTGTTCGCCATGATGTACTGCACGTCCGCACGCATTTCAGCAATGCGCCGCCGTGCATCGTCGACATGAAGGCCCCGGCTGAACATCCGCCGTTCCAGCTCATCGGGCCGAGCGAGTATCAGGATTGGAATGGCGGCGACCCCGGCACGCTCGAAGGCTGAGGTCGCCGCGTCGAGGCGGGTGAACTCGGAAAAGATGCAGAAACGTACCGGATCGCCAGAAGGTCCCACTGTGTCCGCTCCGAATGCGTACTTGTTCCCGTATTTTGTGTAACTCATGATGAGTCGCTCATCCCTCACCCACTTCTCGAACTCGACGGGATCTAATTGGCGTTGATACTCGAGCCGGCCCGGAATCGTGACTGTGGTCGGCTGCTCCATAGGTCGAAGGTCACGTGTACTGTATTTTGTGATGCAGTCGGCACGAATGCCCTTCGACAGCAGGCGGGGAATGACATCGCCGATAATCCGGTCCTTCCCGGCTGCAGACGGACCCGATACAACGTACAGCCTTGGGCGACTGTCAGTAGGATGGGGAATCCTAGTGTGACGTCGATCCACAACCGGCGATAGGATGGGATCATACGTGGCTTCGAGCCACTGCCGCCAGCGGGCGAATGCGACCGCGACCATTTCCGCCGCCGACGCGGCGCCTTGGAGTAGATCATGATGGCCAGGTGTGGAACGAGCCAGCAACGTTGCGGCTTCGCACAGCGACATAGCATCGCTATAGAGCCATTCGATCTGGGTGTCAGAGGGTGCGGGATCAACCAAGCTCAATGTAATGCGGAGATGCTCCAGCGCTTGCCCCATGTCTCTGGCGGCAGGACCTACCACGCGCTGCACATTGTCTGCGACAACCACGAGCGCTCGAAGCGCGCTAATTGCGTCGGCGGCGCGGCGATCGGCACTGAACCGTTCAACGCTGCGCAGGAGCATCTCAAGTTCTTGTGCAGGGCCGGACGCGGGCTGTAAATCGTTGATGAAGGCTGGGGGCACAGCAATCGCGATGGGTTTCGTCCGAAGCAGGAGATCGAGTACTTCGGCAGCCCGCGTCGGCCGTTTGGTGGGGTCCTGTTGCAAACATTGGTGAAGCGTCTGCTGCCATTCGAGAGGCAGCGTCTTTAGTTCGTCGGGCAGTGGTGCTTTTCCAAGAATCGCATCGACGGTTTCCGCTTCGGTTGTTTTTCGGAATGGATGCACACCTGTCGTCGCAAGAAATATCAACACTCCGAGCGCCCAAATATCTGATGCCATGGTTGCTTCTTCCCGGCGTACTTGCTCGGGTGCCATGTAGGCGAGCGTACCAAGCCATTGACCGGGCATGCTGATAGGCGATTCACTTGGTTTTCTGGCGCCAGTGAATCGTGCTAAACCGAAATCCATGATTTTGGGAGCGGGAGGATCTCCTACGATCATCACGTTCTCAGGCTTAAAGTCGCGGTGCGTGATGCCCACTCTATGAATCTCATCAAGACCAGCGGCGATCGGCAGGAGAAGGCGCAATGCTCGATCTGCCGATAGTGGCCCCGTCTCATGTAGGTGGCGAGCTAACGTAACACCTTCAAGGAATTCCATAGTGTAGAACGTCTTATCGTCACTTAAGTGAAAAACTTTACAAACGTTTGGATGAGTAACGTTTTTTGCTGCGCGCACCTCGCGCGCAAAACGCCGAATGAGATCCGGCCGGACAAGCAGATCGCGGCTTAAGGCCTTCAGCGCAATGCGCTCACTCTCCGCGTCGTCGTACGCTTCGTATACTTCGCCCATCCCACCCGCTCCTACGAAACTCACGATCTTGTACCGCTTCGCTAGGACTTGCCCAGGCGTAAATCGGTGGACGGGAATGGTATCCACGGCAGTCCCTGAGCGTCTTCTGGCACGAGCGCCGGGCCGTTCTTTCTTCGCCATTCCGATATCCGAGCCTTGAGATTATCCATCGGCCGGGTCAACTCCGGTCCGAAGAATCCGTGCCACACCAAGGGTTATTTAGAGCTAAGTTACGAGACCGAGTCGATTCACAAAGTTCGTGAGTCATATTCTACTAAAGGAGTGACAAAAACGGTCGGATCCCTACCCGTGTGAACAACCCAGGACATCGTTTCATTGCGGGGCACTCCGTCGCCGTGCATCTCCGAGTTGACGTTATTGAGGGTTGTCGTCAACTCGGCGATCGAGCCATCGCCAACCACCACACCGCGGTCGAGTGATCGCATTGCTGGCCAGCTCGTCATGACAGACTGAACGGATGCCGCAAACGCCGGGCCTTCCACAGGCTCGACAGAGGTGTTTCCGGTGTTAGTGTTGAGTTGTCGACCACACCGCAACTCCACCTTATGTGGCGAGACTTGGCTCCAGACCTTCTTCGACAGCGCTATATAATTGAAGATACAACGCAGGAATCGTCAAACCGGCGGGTATTAAGGCGTACCTGTCGGGCCTTGCTAGTGTGGCAGAGATGGAAATACTCCCGGTCCGTTTGCTTATTCTGCACATGAATGGGCTACGGTGGGTGGGTGCACGGGAAAACATCGGGCAGCCACGTCTACAGCTACCCAACCACCCCCGCCGCTCTTCACTGCTGATGTTTATACATGCAAACGCTGCTCCGTTACTGACGTAGTTCAGTTCACGCACGAATATTTCGACGCAGTTGAAATTGTGTGGAGGACGATTCCTACCTGAATCAGCGGGGCGCTTCATGCGGGATGTGATTGATGAGTACGAGGAAGCGCGAAGAGTGGCGGCGGAGCTTCGCGGTGACTACGAGATCATGTTCAACGACGAGCACAAGCACTTCACGCATCGATTGGCCGTTCTAGTCTCGCTGCTGCTCGACCGACGGTCATAAGAGCCACGTCGAAGGCGCATCGGTCAATCATGATCGCCTCCAAACGCGATGATTGCGCTCGGTCGTAGGTCCCGGTGCATGCACGATTGACCGTGGCTTGAGTCGGCTCTGCTCGACGCCACTGAAGTGGTGGCGATGAAATTGGCGGTGTGCCGTCGTGACGCGGGAACGGCGCCGGCGTGGGACCCTGCACGGGCAACTTGCGCAGATTAAAGCTGCACGACAGGCCGTATAACCTCGACTTCGATGTCGAAACAAAGCAGCCACTATTCAGTACTAACCCCCGCCGGGCGGCGTTCGTCACCGTACGATCTCTTCAAGCGCCGTGGCGGCGTCGGTCTTACCGTCACGATACTTGACGATTACGGGTGTTGAGATGGCGAGGGCGTGATTCGCGGCGAAGGGACCGTTGATGGCCCTCGCTCCGGGTACGACGACAGCGCCTGAAGGAATCTCCAGGGCGGTCTCGGCTGTCCGTCGATAGAGCTGCGCACGCGGAACGTCATACACTGGCGTTGATCCTGTAATGATTACGCCAGCACCGATTATCGCTCGGGATCGAATAATCGTACCTTCGTAGATCCCGCAGTTTCCGCCGACGACGACGTCGTCTTCTATAATGACTGGTAGCTCGCCTATCGGCTCGAGAACTCCGCCAACCTGTGCAGCAGCGGACAGGTGAACACGCTTCCCGATCTGTGCGCACGATCCAACGAGCGCGTGAGAGTCAATCATGGTGTCATCGTCTACAAACGCGCCGATATTCACGAAAGACGGCGCCATTAGAACGACGCGGCGCCCGAGATGCGCTCCTCGTCGGACGGAAGAACCACCGGGAACGACTCGGATCCCTTCGTGTGCGTGGAACCGCCGCGTCGGCAAAGTATCCTTGTCTACGAAGGAAAGCCCCCCTGCCGTGTACTCGACGGCTGTTCCTAACCTTATCGCCGCGAGAATCCCCGTCTTAACCCAAGATTGGACTCTCCATACTCCGTTAGGATCGCGGAACGCGGCGCGCACCCGACCCGCTTCCAGCTCCGCTAGCAAGAGACTGATCGTCTCTAGTGCTTCCGTACGATGCGTCAGGTCTCCCAGCGCCGCGACGCGTTGTTGAATTGAAACCATGTTATTGTGCAGTCCTTCGCACCGCACTCCCTCGTTTTGACGGTGGCCGCGCCGAAGGAGAGAGGTCCGCTTCGTCTTAGCAACGCATCACCGCGCCACGGCACGCGCGCTAGATGTCAATTTCACCCAGAAATACCTCAGCTGCGGGCCCAGTCATGATCACGTGATTATTTGTGGCCAGCCATGTAACGCTTAGGTCGCCCCCGGCTAGACGGACAGCGACCGTGCGGTCGGTGCGGTTGTTCAGCACGGCAGCAACAACTGCGGCACAGGCCCCAGTGCCACAAGCGGCCGTCTCCCCCGACCCGCGCTCCCAAACGCGCATGCGCAGCTCCGCACGACCAGAAACATGAACGAACTCCGTGTTCACGCCCTCGGGAAAGAACGGGTGCGCCTCAAACATCGGTCCAATACGATCCAGCGGAAGGCTGTCTAAGTCATCCACGAAGACAACGCAATGTGGGTTTCCAACCGAAACGCACGTGATCCGGTACGGTCGCCCGAGAACGTCGATCGCACCGTTGATCGCCAGTCCCTCGGCGGCCACAGGAATCTCGCTACCCGAAAGTATCGGCTCCTCCATGTCAACCGTTACGGTATCGACCCGCCCTTTCACCGCGTGGAGCACCAGATGCCTGATGCCGCTATCTGTCTCGACGCTAAGTCGGTCCTGACGCAAGCGCCGGCGCTCAAACATGTACTTACCCACGCACCGGATGCCGTTGCCACACATCCTCCCACGACTACCATCGGCGTTGTACATCACCATGCGGCAATCCGCCACCGCCGAGGGACAGATCAGGATCAGACCGTCGGAGCCAACACCCGTGCGTCGTGGGCTGACCCGTCGTGCAAGCGCGGCTGGATCGCTGATCGAATGCGCAAAGCAATCGACATACACATAGTCATTGCCGATTCCGTGCATTTTGGCGAAGGGCAGTCGTCCCATGGGTCATCACCTCTCCGAAGGGCCGAAGTGAGGGACGCTCCGCGCGCGTCCGTCGTGGGAGGCGACAACATTTCGATCATCATCACCGGACGCCTCATTCTCACGCATCATGATGTCATCCAAGGTCCCGTGCCGTTCAATAAGCGACGACCGGCCGTCCGACCCAACCAACACAGACGCGGGCATGTTCATGGAGTTGTAGTCGCTCTTCATGGCGTGCGAGTACGCACCTACGCAGCCCATCACCATGAGGTCGCCCACAGCCACCTCAACAAACGTGCGCGGCGCCAGTACACCATCGCTATCGACGGTGAAAACATCTCCTGACTCGCACAAGTATCCGGCGACGACGTAGGTCCGCGTCGCGTTCGACACCGGCGTGCCGCGCCGCACGAAGCGAATCGGATGAAAGGAGCCATACATAGCGGGGCGAATATTGTGATTAAGTCCTGTATTCACGATGATAAAGTTGTAGAGAGGTGTGGACTTTACTGACTGCACATTCGCCAGAAGAGTGCCGGACTGTGCGACGACAAACCGTCCGGGTTCGATCTGCAGCGCGATTTCACGACCAGCAATCTTAGAAAAATCCCTCATGCTGGCCGACAGCATCCGGCCCCAGTCGCCGACAGGCATTGGCTGTTCTGTTGCTTCGTTATAGACAACCGGCAGCCCTCCACCGAGGTTGATGAACTGCAGATCAGGAAATGCCGTCGCTATCTCAAGAGTTCGATCTTTGATGCGAAGCCACGGGGCAATGTCGTGGCTTCCTGAGCCGATATGCGTATGCACGCCGACGATTTTCATGCCGACGGCCTCGGCTAAGGCCAAAGCCTCGTTGACCTGATCAAAATATATTCCGTGCTTGCTGCTGGGGCCACCAGTATTAGTCTTATTGCTTTCCCCATCGCCCTCTCCAGGGTTAACGCGGATGGAGCAGTAAGAGCGGCCGGGCACTGTGCCGAGCAAACGCAATTGGTCAAGTGACGCGCAATTGATGAAAACACCGCGATCAACCAGCTCTTTGTATACTTCGAATGTTGCGCCTTCGCCGGTATAGAACACCTCGGCCGGCGCGAAGCCAGCGCAGATCGCTCTGCGCACTTCGTTAACAGACGAAGCGTCGATCCACAGACCTTCGCTGCGAACGATCTTCAGAATGGCCTGCAGGGTTAACGCTTTGCAAGCGTAACGGATGACGGTCCGCGGGTAGGTTAGGGCGGATCGCAGCTCGCGACACCTGGCGCGAATGACAGCCTCCTCAAAGACATATAGTGGTGTCTTATAGGTGTCGGCGAGCTCAAGGAGGCGTTGTGTCGACAACTCAGTCGTGACGCTACTCATAGATCACCTCCAATCGTAAGGCAAGGCTCAAAGTGTGGACGGTGTTGTGACGGTGGCCGCGGCCAGCCGAGCGACGGCGACCCGACGGCGTACGGTTCCAATTGTCGGCCGCTCGTAGTCAAACGCATGAGTTGCTTGAAGGAGAAATCCTGCGCTTTGTAACTCCCGAGCGAGCGCGAGCGCGGAGAGCCGCAAGTGAGACATCAGATCGTGCACCTCATAATCAATAGGGCGATAGGGAGGATCATCGGATGTAATAACAAGTGCGTCGGGCGACATGTTGGCGCCAAGGATGGAAAGTATCGTGTTCAAGCAGCCGATGAATGGTTGTTTGTACGTGGTCGCGAGATGTCCTAGTGAGCCGTCTAGATAGACGCGATCGAAGCGTCGCCCAAGCTTGGACAGATCAAAGGCGCTGAGCTTGATCGCGTTGAGCCCCAGCCGACGTTGGTGCTCGACGAACGTATCGAAGACTTCGAGCGAAACGAGATTCGTGTAGCCGCGCGCGTGCAGGTCGGTTTCGACTGTGCCGGAACCTGATCCAATCGAGACAATGGCGCGATCAAAAGGCAGGTGACCACCATCGGTAAGAATGTCTATGATGAACTCTCTATAGCCTGGCACGTACACGGACGGCACGATCCGCGCGCCAACAGGAAGCGCTTCGTTCCAACGTTCAGCGATCGAGGATTTATCCTGGCCTGAGGTGTAAAAGGACTCTATCGTCTTGTCAATTGTTGATGTGCTCATGGGTCAGCCCCTTATGTCGACGCTGGTGTTGTTGAGCTGAAGTGAATCGCCAACCTCCCGCACTTCCGCGTGACTCGTCTGATAGCTACTCAGGAACGAAGTCTCCGAGGTGGGTTACGCGCCTGGTGAAGTCTTGTGCGGCTTGGTCGCCACGCTACGGACGGGGGCGACCGCCGCGTTGAACGACGCGAATCCCCCCAGAAGCGTTCTTGCGTCGTCTTGAAGGCAGAGTGTCGGGACCGACCCATCTCCGCGCAGCGTTCTACTCTCGTCGCCACGAGCACTTCGGCTCGGAGGTGGTGTTGGCGCGCCCCTCCTAAGCGACATCTGGTGATAGAGTCCCACCCATACCGCGTGAAGGAACACGGCGAATGCGATACTGGTTTCCTGCATTGCGCATGCAGAATCGGCTTCATCGGTCACCTCTAAAATGTAAGTAGGCGTGCGATTTGGCAGCGGTAACATGCTCGTATGCGGTCTGGTCGTCGCTTTGTCGCCCCACGTGGGAAGGGTCGCGGAAGAGCGAGGATGGAAACCGTGAGGTCCTAGTTCGGTTGAGCGAGGAGTGAGGGAGGAGTGACTACAACGCGAGAAGAAGCGAGGAGGGACGAGATCCTCGGGCTCCCCGATGACGCGCTCGATTTCCGCGAGTGGTGGCAGGAGCTCACGGGCCGAAAGCCGGGAAGATCACTCATTGTCCGGCTGCGCTACGCGGTGGCAGCGGGGACGCTCGGTGGGATAACTGAGAGTTGCGAGACAGGCTGGAAGGATGTTGCCAACAACTACGGCGGACGCCGGGAGGCCAACATCCTTGAATGCGCGCTTCTGTGCGCGCGTGTGGCTGCCATCGATCCTGGCGATAGCTTCGCGGTGGATGCGCTGTGCGATAGGTTGTCGTCATTCGGGCCATCCCGTCAACGCCACGGCATCGACCGGAGGCAGTGGCCGGCGATGGTTGCAGAATTGATCCACCAGAGCCCGGAGGGCTCGCTTTTTCGCCCTGAGGATTCCTCGTTCTCTCCTGCCATCGCATGGGATCTGGTGAACCGTTTCTGGGCAGATCGCGAAGATCGTGCTCCCTGGGCCCGCCGCCCTCTGCCCGGCTTTAAGACGCTAGTCGCATTGCTCGTGGATCGCAGACTGGAGAAGATAAGCGACGGCAAGAACGCCTACTCGGAACGCGGAGCCACGGCAGAGTTGATGCTGGAGTTACTTCCCCAAGGCCGAGGCCAAATTTTCCCCGATCCAGGAAAACTCCTGTTCGTGAAGCAGGATCGTGGCTTCCGTGAAGCGATAGTCGCCGCTCAAGAGAGCGTTCGAGAGCTGCTTGGCGGCGATATCCAAGGGTACGACGTGCGCTGGGGCCTGAAGAGCCACGGCGACGGGCAATTCACAGAGTTGGCTAAGGACTCGGCCGGAGGGGCGTTCGCCCTGGGATTGACCGTGCTCTGGCCACAAAGCAGGGATGCGAAACTCTTCAAGCGAGTTAGGAGACTGGATGTAAGCAGAGTCGCAGTTACTGCGAAGCTGAAACAGGAGGAAGGCACTTGGCGATTCGCCCACGTCGATGCGATCTCGGCGAAGATGTGGGCGGCGGTACAGCGTCCCGAGCAAATAACCACGGTCTACGTGGCCCCTGGCCAGCCGCGCGACGATTTTCCGACTCTACGTGTGGCGGAAGCGTCGACACTGTTCGAGCTCGTAGACAAGCTACACAAAGAGCCAAAGGACAAGTCGACACCCCGCTGGTCATCACAGGCCGTCCGTCGATTGATCTCAGTAATTCTCCTGACGTCCATCGCAACCGGAGTATGGGTTTATCGCTTGGGACAGCTACGCCAAGCTCAGCGCGACGTCGATCATTGGCGCGACAAGACGCTTGTTTCGGTGCTTCCCAGCCGATACTCGCCTTCTGAGATCACCAAGGCCTACATAGACGATAGCGACCCGCTGGATCTAGCCCAAGTACTCATTCACCGTCGCGACTTCATTAAGGCAGAGCGCGCGCTCGCAAAGGCGGCTCAACAAGGTCAAGCCGATCGTTCGCGGTTCTACACGCTTGCGGGTGACATCCACTACTTTCAAAATCAGTACGACAAGGCCGCGCCCTATTACGAGCAAGCGGTGGTGCGATCTGGTCCGGATGATGTTGAGACACAATCCGACCTTGCGCTTGCCCTGCTGCAGTCTCAAGGACCCGACGCAACCGAAAGGATCGAGCGTGCACTACGCATCCAACGCCACGTAATCGCCGTACTGGAGTCAGACACCTGGGCTTGGCCATCGACCGCTCATAGACAAAAATGGGCCTGCGCTCACCTAAACTTGGCGAGACTATTGGTCGACCGACCACGGTACAGAGCGCGTAGCATCGAGGGCGCTCTCCGATCTCTAGAAAAGGCACTAACAGTTTTTACGAAGGAAACCGATCCCAGGGCCTGGGCATATATCACCAGCATGCAAGGAGTGGCGTGGCAGAATAAACCGGACGGTAATAGAACGGCCAACGTCAAGCGCTCGCTCAAGTATCTCGAGGACGCGTTGGCGGTGTACAAGCACCAGCAAATGCGTCGCAAGGTCTACTTCAATAGTTACATGCTAGGGGTTGCGTGGGGCCAATTGCGGGAAGGCGATCGGACGTACAACTTCGAGAAAGCACTCGGCTTCTTTCGCGACGCTGAGGACGCCCTCGCGGGAGACCCAGCCAATCAATATCCTGCTGACAAGGCAAAGATTATGCGAGCTCGGGGCCTCGTTCTGGTCTATCGGCGTACGGGCGATCGGGCAACAAATCTCGAGCAGGCTATCGGCAACTACAGCATGGCTTTGAACGTATTCGAACACCTCGGTCAGGGGATCGACGCGGCTAAGACCAGGACCGACCTTGCCCGTGCGATCCTGCGACGGAATCGGGGGAATTCGGAAGACGTCGAGACGGCAATCGAATACCTGCAGCAAGCTGCCGATTTCCTAAAGAAAGGCAAATTTGAAGTCGAGTGGTCGCAGACCCAGGACGACCTAGGTACCGCGTACCGACAGCGGCTCGCTGGTGATCATTTTGCCAACCTTAAGAAGTCCAAGACTTACTATGAAAACGCGTTATCCGTTCGAGTACAAATGGGACGCGCTGGACGGCTCGCGGATACGTTGAACGGGCTTGGACGTACGATGCTAGCCATGGCAGATCGCGACGGAAGCGTTGCCACTGAGAAGGCTATCTCACTGTTCACGGACGCCCTTAGCCTGTTACCGAAAGACGTGAAACACCCCTACAACGGCCACCCTAGATCGATGTTGCTGCAGGAACTTACTGCTAGCGAACTGTCGCCGGCGGAGGCTCCCGAATACTTGGCGGAAACGTCAGTCAATCTAGGAGACGCGCTTTCTAGCCTGACTACCGGTGATCTGAAACACAATCGTAGGATTGCCGAGGAGTATTACCGGATAGCGGTGCGGTTCTATGGCGGAATTCCATATTACTCGCCCGAGTATTCAGCCCTCCGCCGCAAGCTAGGGTTAGTGTCGGAGAGGAAGTCTTTCCCTAGGCGGCGCATGTCGGCACGGAGTGATTGATCGGTTCGTCGGATGTCGCATCTTACCTTCCGCACCCCTTCACCTTGGCCTTCGATGACGGCGCTTCATCAGCGCAGATGCATCCGATAGCTTCACTCGGAGGAATACTCCTCGAACGCGTCAATCTCGAGCTGGATGACATCCGCCGCGCTAACGGTTCCGATCTGAGTCTTGGAGAAGACAACGGTGCCGACGATCCTTCCCGCGCACCTCGCGAATGCAACATCTTCGACAGCCTCACCAAAGAGCAGGCGAATGGCAGGCATTTCAACTAAGTCTTCAACCTCGCTATCAAAGGTCACAACAACATCGTTTCCCTCGTCTATCATCTTCCAACGCAGCCGTTGGTCCGGTGTGCTTGCTTCGAAGGAAGCACCTGTGTCGAAGGCCTGCGCTTCGAACACGGGCCTGAATTGCTCGGAAACCGCCAAGGGTAGACGGATCGTCCGGCGAACTGCACTTCTTCCGAATGCCGTAGAACGCATGCGTTCGGAAAGCTGCTCCATGAGTGGGGCGCCCAGCTGCCGGAACTGATCTGTCAGCCAAGGCAGCAGGCGACGCTTCCTTTCGTACTCACCCAAACCATCAACGATACCGCCTAGGAACTTCGCGCACGTGTCGCAAGACTCGCAATGTCGCTTGACGGCACGCCCGCGGTCCAGATCGAGCTCGCCCTTGGCATACTGAATCGCCTCGTATGGGTCGACACAATCGTCACGCATGTCGTCGTGAAGCGCGAGGAGCTCATCCAGGAAGCGCTCCGCAGCCGTAATGGCTGACGTTTCTCCTGGGTTGTTTTTGGTGTTCATAGTGCTCCCATCGTTTCGAGAATCCCCTTAAGTTCGTTTCTCGCATTGTGTACGAGTTGCTTAGCGGCCATCTTGCCTATGACGAGTTGCTGACCGATTTGTTCGTCGGTCAACCCCTCCTTGTAACGCATGCGAAGTGCATGGAATCTCCTCGAAGGAAGGGTGCTCTCCGCTATACACCAAACGAACTTGGCGAGAGACCTCTTTTCCATTTCGTCTTCCGGGCTTGGTCTGTCATCAACAATGTTGCTAAGAAGATCCTCGGCATCCTGTGTACCAGTTGCCGCCAACGGTTCCGCTCCGCCGGATCGCCGCCAATGCTTCACGCAAGCCCGCTTGAAGCAAAAGAGAACATAACCTAGGAGTGACCTGCAGAGTGGATCATAGCTTGCTAGAACCGCGTCCAACGGGCCAAGCCCGATGAACTCCTGGACGATATCTTCGAGCAAGTCAGTATGGATCGAACGACCACCAGATTGCTGCCGCAGAACACCCCAGGCGACTAGCCTCATCTCTTTCCACTGATTCTCTGCTAGCCAAACGAGAACCCTGCGACGCTCGTCGTCATCGGCAACCCTGGCCGGGCAAGAACGTGTGCGCCCAGGTACCAGGGTCGCGCAAAACTCATCAAGGCTCTTAAGCATCGTGTCGACGCACTCCAAGGATGCTGTTAGGGGCGCGGCAGGTTGTTCGCCGGCGGCCATGCGAAACGCACTCACTGCTTCGAATGCAATTGGCTTTTCGCCGACACGCCACAGTGCGGTACGGAGCAATAGCCAGTCGGTGATGGTCGGATCTGAAACCATAGTTTGTCTCAGCGTGGTCAACTTGCCTCAATCCAGGAACTCACAGCTCCGAAGGCGGATGAGCGTGATATCTCATTCGAAAGCAGACCATTCTCTGCCTGCGCCCGCTGTACTGATATAGGACAGTCCGACCGCGCAGGTAACACCCCACGCCATGATTCCGCGGCAGCCGTCTGGGCAGCTCTCATTTCGTTTGTCCGAGGGAGCGGGACCAATTCAAGCCAGTTGACGTTTTTGGGTAGAACCGTCAACTCGCGTTATTTGCAGCAATCTCGTCGGACAGAAGCGCTTCCTCATACTTCGCCTCCCGGCGTTTGTTGGTGACAGCGGCGTAGACCATCGTCGAGGCGATGTCGCGATGGCCGAGCCAGTCCTGAACATCCGCCGCGTCCCACCCGGCGTTCATGAGATGTACGGCGATCGAATGGCGGAAGACGTGGGGGTGCCTGCGGTCCTGCGGCAGCCCGGCGGCTTCCGCGTACCCGCGGAAGAGCTGGTAGATTGTGGAGGCAGACATCGGTCGACCGGCGCTCTGGCGTGTGGCGAACAGGTACGGCCGTGACCTTGGCCCTAGCTGCTCCAGGTACTCCCAGAGTAGTCGCCGCGTGGTGGGATGAATCGGGTACTCGCCCGAAATACCTCCCTTGATCCGCGTGATCCAGATGCGCTCTCCGACGTGCTCTCGCCGGATAAGCGCCACTTCCTGGCGGCGGAGCCCGTAGCGGTACATGACGTCGAAAAGCAGCCGATTCCGTCCGTCCATACGTGGGATGGCGGCGAAAAGCCGTTCGACTTCCCCTTTGGTGAGGTAGGCAAGGTGGTGCGCGGCTTGGCCCCCGACGACGTGCATTCCGTGTCTCTGTCCTACGTGGAACGTGATCTTGACGCTTTTACCCATTTTCGTGAACTGGCCGAGCTTAGATCTGAGTGTTCCTTAACTATACCCCCTCACTAAACATGGTAAAGATTTCAGGCCTAAAGTAATGCCAGGTATGGCGTACCCGGTGAAAGGTGTGTGTGCCGTAACAAGAAGGAACTTCCTGCGATCCGTCATTGCCGCGGGCGTATGCGCAGCCCTGCCGAAAAGACGAGGATTGGCACGCCACAGCCCGCATGTAGGCCACGTGTTGCACATGTTCCGCATTCGGGGCACAGAGGCTACTTCCTTTGTGACCTTCGAACGGGGCCTCGCCCGTGGGGTAATTCATACTCCCGATGGGTCTATTCTCGTAGAAGATCGCGGCGAAGGAATCTCGCGCTTTGTGGTGATCCCCCCGGCCTTTGTGTGCTGTGTTCACCCTAAGACCGAAACGCAAGCGGCCAAGCCCGGCAAGCGCCGTTCGGTGCGCCATCCGCCGCCGCCAAACCCTCTTGCAATCGAGGTTCGGATCATGGTCGCGGTTTCGGCAGAGTCCTTCGCGGCTGCCGGCGGCGCCGATCAGGTGCGGGTGGAAGCGCAGGCTCTGGTGGACCAGGCTTCGGTAATGGCGCGAGACAGTGGTTATCCGGATACGACTTTTGTCCTGACCGGCACGCCGCTCGTGAGCCTCACGCCGACCGGCGATCCCTGGGCGGACTTGAGGAGCCTGTCCCGCGACCCGATGATCGCCGCGGAGCGCAAAGTGGAGCAGGCGGATATTGTTGCTTTCATGACCGAAAGCGACAACGGCGTCGCGGCAAGTCCCCGGAGTCTTGCTGGCTTCGGATGCGACAACGGCTACTTCGTTTTCCCCCGGAAATACGCGCTCGTGAGCTACGTCTTTGCTCATGAGCTCGGGCACAACCTCGGGATGCAGCACAACGTGGAGGATGCCGGCCAGACCCAAATCCCGTACTCGTTCGGTTTCCACAACGACGAACTGGAGCGGAACTGCGTGATGTCCGTTTTCCGGAATTGGCGCCGCGTGCCGCTCTGGTCCACAACCGCCGCCATGTGGCAGGGCAAGCCCATGGGCAAAACCGGTGAAGCGGACGCCGCACGGCTTCTCAAGGAAGGCGCCAAACTTGTTTCGCAGTATCGCTATCAGCTGCCCTGAGAGTAAAGCGGGATGGGGCATGTATGGCGGTTCTTCATAAACTTCTGGTGGTCCACCACCAGATTCCCGAGTACTATTCTGTTGCGGGAAGCGAGTAGCGGGGCGACGCCCCGCCAAAGACTCACCGTCGCCCCGAGCTACCCGCCTCATCGCATACGGGCATTTCCCTGCCCTCTATGAGAAGGCCCGTCTGTCAATGGCCGACGTGGCGGCCACCGTTCCTTCTGTCGTTGGCTCTCGCTGTGCGATCAGAGCAAGATCGACGTGTGGACCGCGCCTCCATCCGCACGTATTGGTGAGCAGGCGACTCGGTGAGATGCTGATCAGCGTCAAGTCTCCAGGCGATACTGCTTCACGAAAGCATCCAAACAGAAATAGGATAAATACTGCGGCACGTTCATCACTGCCGGAGCGAAAAACCCGCATGCTTGCGCATGCGGGGTACTGCTGTTCCACACTGAACCGTTCGTTCTTCCTTGCCCTTCGGCTCGTTCTCCTTTCCGATTCAAGTTGCGGTTGTAGAGCCGCGTGGCTCCGGCCTCGTGTTGCGGTGGGACTTCCGCGCTAAGTCGCATCCTCCTTTCACGCCTCCTCGACTGTGGTGAGGAGCCTCCTTGCACTCGGGGGTGGCTTCCCCCGGTCACGCACTTCGATGTGCCCCTCCCTTCAATGCTCGGAGGGCAGCAGCACGACGCTGCCTTCGACATAGAGTTTTACGTACTCAAGCGGAAAGTCCGTCCACTTGATCTCCTGCCGGAACGCCACGTCCTCGGAATCGCGGGAGCAGACGGCCGTGGCTGTCCGGTCCGGGCGCACGAAGAGTTCCCATAGTTGGAACTCGCTGAGCCAAGGGTCGTGCAGCGCTTTGAGCTGCCACGATGCGATGAGATCGAGCAGCCAGTATGCCTTCGCCCTCTCGACAAGGAACTCGACGCCATCGGTGTACCGCATCCCGCTCCAGTGCCGGTGATATTCGATCGTTCCGGTGAAGGAGCGGAGCATGGCCCGGAGCTCTGCGGCTTCCGCGTTCGTTCCCTCGCCCTTCTCTTGGGTGATCACTTCAGGGTCAGACATTCGCTCTCCTTCTGAGCCGCCGCCTTACGGCTTCGGCCTGAACTCCGTGCAGCCGCATTCGTGGCAGCGGCCCTTCCGGTGCGCTTTCTTGCCGTGGCCGCACTTCGGCACGTCGCATTGCTTTTCCGGGCTGAAGGCGCGGCAGCCGCACGCAGTGCAGGGGCCGTTGGCGTGTTGTTTCGTGATTAGGTGGACGCGCTTCAGGTGCGCGCAGTCGCACACCACGACTATCTGGGCAAACATCGGGACCTCCTGGTAGGGCCGCCGGACGCAGCGAGCTAGAGCCGCCGCTTGTCGCGGAAGGAGTAGTAGGACTTCCGGCCGACGACGATGTGGTCGAAGAGCTCGATGTCCATCGTTGTGCAGGCCGTCTTGAAGTTCGCGGTGAAGGCCGAGTCATCCGGCGACGGACTCGGGTCACCAGTCGGGTGGTTGTGGAAGAGGATGACCGCGGTGGCGTCCTCTACGATCGCGTCTTTGAGGAGCCACCGGGGGCTGCCGAAGACGTGATCGTGCTCGCCGATGTAGACGGTGCGTTCGGCCACGAACTGCCGCCTCGAGTCGAGGAGGACCACTCCGAGATGCTCCTGCGGCTCCCGGGAGTACTTGGCCATGAGGTGCGGCGCGATGTCCTGCGCGCGGAGAACGACCCGCTGCGGTTTGGCGGTCAGGGCTTCGAGGCGGCGGGAGATTTCGAGGAGGGAAACAATTCGTGCCTGACGTATTTCTGAAAGCAACGGGCTTCTCGCGCGTTTTTGGAGTCTTGCGAGACCTTCCGCGAGCGCGACGTGCGCCGCTTCGAGCGCGGTCTGGCCGCCGAGGATCACCGCGAGAAGTTCCGTGTCTTTAAGGGCTTGGGGGCCGAGGCGGGCGAGACGATCCATCGGTCGCTCGCCCGGCGGTAGGTCGCGGACGAGCATAAGGGAGTCTCCGTTTTCAGACGCTTCAACGCGTCACATCGGTTGGCGTGAACTCAATAAACAACAAAGACTTAGGCGAAGGCTGCATGGTGCGATCGACATTTGTGCAGAAGACTGCGCAGCTCGGTTTCGTAAAACGTCAATTCGGAACGGCCGCCGCCTGTCGCTCAATTCGTGCGACTCTGACTAGTCTCGTCTCCAGCCGTTCCTTCACCATGTTTTGCGCCCTTCTTGTAGACAGTGACGCAGACAAGCTCGTCTCCGTCGTACACGGCCCAGAACCGGGTCTTTCGGTATCGCTCGATTGTGATCACCGCTTTCCTCCTTCATACAGGTCATGCAGATGTTGAGGCGCATGAGGAGCCGACCGCCCTGCTCCTCGATCGCGCCGCATTTCTCACAGGTGGACCGCTTCGCGTTCCACGACGGCCGAATGAACCGCACGCGCGCCAGCCGTCGCTTCCTCATGACGGTCTTCCAAAGCAACACGTCTCATCGACGACTGACCACCGGAGACAATCCGGACAGACCGCCGGCACGAGCTGCCAGCCGCTTTGATACGCCGCCTCGTCCGACGCGACCGCTCCACAATCGACGCAAGTCACGGTGTCGTCGTCCTCAACGCACGTTTCCTCGCCCACATCCTTGCCGCTCCTGAATGCCGCGATATCGGTCATGGGTTACGCTCCTTTCTTTTTCCGTTGTGAAGTTGCGCAGCGGCTTGTCATCCGCTGACCGCTCGCGCTCCGGCGCGAGTGCGTCAAAGGAGGACTGAGGTGCGGTCGCAGGCGTGAATCGCGAGCGAGGTGGCGTCGAAGACGTTGATGCGCGGATCCTCGCTATCGCCGGGCCTGCGAGGCGGCGGTAGGGCAGCGCGCAGCTCCTCGAACCTTGCCGCTATCGCGGCGGCCATCGCCTGCTTGTTCGCGACCCCGCGCGCCGCCCACGCGCTCCGCACCTCTTCGCGCGACACCGTGATGACCCGTATGTCGCGCTGGCGCGCGTGCTTTGCGATCGCGCGGAGGAGCGTCCTGACGCGCGGGCGCCGCTTGCATCCCTGGGTGTCCGGGTCTTCGATCACAAGAAGGTCCGCCGCGCAACCGTCGAGGAGCGTATCCACCGCGTGCATTTCGTCCTCGGACGATCTGAGGCGCTCGCCCCAATCAAGCGGCGTACCGTTTTCGAGGAACACGAAGGCGAGACCGCGCGTCGTGGGATCGATCGCCACTATCGAGCGACCGTCGGAAAGTCGCATCGGTTACGGGAGAAGTCGTTCCAACGACCTTTGGCGGTGCACGCTGCGAGCGCTCGGAACAGCCTTCGAGACAGTTTCCACCCGCCGCCTCGCCCGCCGGACAAGGTTTCGGCGTGCCGCCACGTATGCCGCTGGAAAAAGCTCCGCGACGGCTACACCGAGCATCGCCTCATAGGTGAGCGCGATCGTGAGTGGCGGCAGGTGCTTACCTCGTTCGTACCGTGAGACTTTTGTCTTCGCTCGTGCACCGAGAAGATATGCCACGTCCGCCTGAGACAACCCGGCGCGTCTGCGTTCTTGTCTCAAATATTGTGCAAGTCTCCGGGGCATGTGTGCGAAGAGCGTAAACGCTCGTCCTGCGGCCGCCTAGGCGGCAAAAGGGAACACTAGTGTCCACCTTTCTTCCGGAACCCTTACGGAACGGGCGCGGCGGACAGCCGCAACGACACCAGAACCTTGCCAGGTGCACTACTTTATTGTGTGCTCATGTGTCAGGACGGCCGCTATCTTGCCACGCGACACCTCAAGAAATCCTCAAGGAAAAATCAAGAGGAGATGAACCGCCCGCTCTCAAGTGGCTGGCCATCGTCTTACCCGAGAGCTTCGGTGCTGGAACACTGCCTCTCGGATGACATGTTCGTCGCCCGCTTACCCGCGATTCGCACTGTCCCACCCGCAGTCTCGCCGTCAGTGAGCAGGATGGTTTGCCCAGTGAACGCCTCGACTGACTGCCCATGCACAAGCAGACGTATCCAGAACATGCGGTTCGGTAGGAGCGTCAATTCGTACGGCTCGAGATCGGGCAAGAGTTCTTTCGCGAGCCTCGCCGCATCCAATGCACCGACCCGGAAGACAAGGAGCGTGCCTACGTTCCCGAGGATCGCGCTACGGAGCTCCGCATCAATCTGATCCAGGAATTGATTCGCGAGCACGAATCCCAGCCCGTACTTTCGGAGTTCCGCGAGCATGTTCACCAAGGCGAGTGTGGTGAAGGTCTGGAATTCATCGAGGTACAGGTAGAAGTTGCGGCGTTCCGCCGTAGCCACGTCAGCTCGGGCGAGGCCGGCGAGGCCGAGCATCGTAACGAGCAGACCGCCGAAGAGCATCGCAGGCGCCTCGCCGATCTTGCCCTTGGCGAGGTTCACGATGAGGACCTTGCCGCTGTCCATCACCTCCCGCGGATGGAAGGTGCTTTTCTTGATCGTGAGGATGCGGGAGACGAAGGGGTCGACGAGGAGGCTGCCGAGCTTGTTCTCGATCGGGGTCACTGCTTCGGAGCGGTGGCGGCCGTACTTCTCGAACTCCGTCGTCCAGAAATACTTCACCTGCTCATTGGTGACCCGCTCGGCCGCTTCCCTGCGAAACTCCTTCTCGTGGAAGAGCCGGACGACGTCCGCGAGGGTGGCTTCCGGTTGTTCCAGGAGCAGGAGGAGCGCGCTCCGCAGGATGTACTCGAGCCTCACGCCCCAGGCGTCATCGAAGAGCTTCTTCAAGGCCTCCACGATGCCGTTTGCGGCGAGCGACCTGCGAAGACGCGGCACGCCCTCGAGCGGGTTGAAGCCGAAGGGCTGCTCCGGATCGGGAACGTCGAGGTAGATGAGATCGCGCTTCCTCGATTCCGGTATCCAGGCGTAAAGACGCTCGGCGAGGTCGCCATGCGGGTCGAAAAGCGCGAGGCCGTTCCCTGCCAGCACATCCTGCCGCACCATGCCTTCGAGAAGCGAGGACTTCCCCGTCCCGGTCTTGCCGATCACGTACATGTGTGCCCGCCGGTCTCCCGCATGGAGGCCGAACGGCTTATCGAGATCTCGCCACTTCGTCCGGCCGACATAGATGAGCGGTTCTCCGCTCATGCCGCGGCATCGGAGGTTTCGTTCTCGACCGGGATCTCGGCGCTTGCGACCGGCTCAACACCGTAGCGTAAGTAGAGCGTCGCGAGCCGCGCCACGTCTTCCGGCCCGAGCGTGAAGATGCCTGTTGATCGTGAGGGCTTGAGACCGAGCCTGCGCCTCACGAGCGACCCAATCCAGCGGGGTGTCACACGCCGTTCGTACTGATCCCCGTAACGCGCGAGGAAGAGCCGCGTGATGTCCTGGATCGCCAGGCGCGCGTCCGGGCCCTTGGCGACGAGGTCGCGAATCACCTGGAGGACCTGCGCCTCGGCGGCCTCCGAGCGCTCCTCCACGAGGTCTTCGTTCAGCTTCGATATGAGCGCTATGACCTTCTCCCGCTCGGACGCATCGCTGATCACCGAGCAAAGAGGCCCGAAAATTTGTTGCAGCCTCGGCTCGAGATCGCGACCGCCCGCGCGGACTTCCGCCCGCGCGTCCTTGAAGTGCCTCAGGCGGTAGAGGAGGAGCTGGTTCCGGATCTCCCGGGCCTCCTCGTGGAAGCGCTCGTCGAGATTGAGCGGGATCCCGCTCTGTATTTGCCCGCCTCGCATGTCCTCCGTGACGCAGCGGCTCTCCAGCGCCCGATCCTGGAAGAAGCCGCGCGTCGCGACGATCTTCGGGCCGAAGACATGGTAGGCCCGCGGGTTGAACTCCTTCTTCGAGGAGACTTCCGTGCGCAGGACGGGGAAGCCCCTGGCGTTCCCGTTATTCAAGATTTTCACGATCTCGCTTTTCTCGTCCGAGTATCGGAAGTCTCCCTCGTCGAGGATCAAGGTTCCGTGAAAGCTGTCCAAGAGCCGGAAGATCGGTGAGACGGTCGAGGCGGCGCTGGCGAATATCGGGAGGCGGCAAAGGGAACCCACGGTTAGCAAGAACCGTGTTTTACCGCTCCCGTATCCACCGCGAACTCGGACATAGGGGACTTCGTGGAAGGCGTCGTAGACCCAGGAGAAAAGCACGTAGTAGGTAGCGATCAATTCGAATTCTTCCGAGACCTCCACGTGCCTTCGCACGAAGTCCCGGACGCGGGAGACAAGCGCGGACTCGTCACCGTACTCGGCCGGCTCGGACGGAAAGAGCACCACGCCGTGCTTCACAAGATTGTTGGTCGGCGAGTACGGCACGAGCCGCTCGGCCGGCGAGACAGTGATGCTCTCCTCGTACCCCCAGGCGTCGGCTATACCGCAGACGAACTGCGTCTTGCGTTCGGCAGGCTCGTAGACCATGTCTACCAGCTCACCGGTTGGAAGGACAGCCGACGCGGTCGGTATGACGGTAGGCTTCTTCTCCTGCTCGTGCTTTGGAGCGTCAGGAGGTGCCATAGAGTTCATGGGTGAACTGAAAGCGCTCCAAAGCTTCGAGTGCTTGACCCCAGGTCATCGACTCTTTGTCCATCAGGAACCTCACCACGTCACCCTCCGCGCCGCAAATGCTGCACTGGTAGGTATCCGTCTTCGGAAAGACGATGAAGGACGGTGACGGATCGTTGTGGAACGGACAGTGTCCGACCAGGCTCGTGCCAGACGCCTGGAGATCGACGTAATTTGCTACGACATCATGGAGCCGGACGGCCCGCCTCGCCCGTTCGGCGCGGCGCCTCGCTGAATTGTGTAGCGACCGGAACGCACGGATTTTCGGCGGCTGGTTTGCACGTGTGCCGCCCGCCGCGCCTTCCGCAGCGGCGAGCAACACCTCGAAATCAATCCTCGTGCGTCCAAGTCCCACGAAAAAGTCCGTGACGCTGCCATTCTCTCCCACCTCAGCCGGCAGCATGACGATGCGAGTGCGTGGAAAGAGGCTCTGGACCTTCTTGGCGGCTGCAGCTCCTGCGAGGTCCCGGTCGAAGCAGAGGTAGACTTGCTTTATTGGCGCGAAGTACGGCAGCCATTCTTCGAGGAATGTTGATGCGCCGCCAGTCGACGTCACGGCGGGAAAGCCGTTTGCCTCAAGCACGAGCCTGTCGAATTCCCCATCGCAGATCACGACTCGCTGCGGACTGCGCATGAGTGTTTCCCAGCCGTAGAGTTCTGTGCCGGAGCGGAAGTCCTCGAGCATCGCCGGACTGTCGCTTGTATCGTCAGGCACCTTGGCGTACTGGAACCCGAGCACCTCACGCTCGCGCCCGAAGATGGGAATGGTGATTCGCTGGCCGCTCCAGCCGAGTAGCTGTCGCTCGATCACGGTCGCCGGTATGCCTCGGTCTTTCAGATACGTCCGGATCTCGTCCGGGAGCGCGCGGTGGTACCGCTCGGCGATTTCTCGCCGGATGTTTGGATGAAGCATGCCGCCACTCTACCGGACGCGCAGAAATGAAAAAGGCTACATAAGTGATCACAAGCAGCAACCTTTGCACTCTTCCCTCAGCTGGTGTGGCCGGTAACCTGCCATGGATGGCTGAGTCATTCGACACTGACGTGCGTAAGACCATTGCCCGCTGCTTTCCGCAACTGACGCAGGAGGAGCTTTCCACCGCGGTTGAGACGTTTCTCGGCTACATCGACATCGTCAACGACGTAGACGACGCGCTACAAGCCGATCCGAAGCGGTTCGCCGCATTGACAGCGAACGTCCACCGGGCTACGGTCGAAGCGGGCCAGGTCGAGCCCACAAACCAACAGTTTCCTCTCCATGCATAAGGTCTTCGCCTACGTGCGCGTCTCGACGACGCGTCAAGGCGAGAAGGGCGTCTCGCTTGCCGAGCAGGCCGACGGGATCCGCCGGTTTGCCGTCCGCCAGAATCTGGAAATCGTCCGCTGGTTCGAGGAGCAGCAGACCGCAGCGAAGCGTGGGCGACCCATGTTTTCCGAGATGGTTCGGTTGCTTCGGCGCGGCTACGCGCACGGCGTTGTCATCCATAAAATCGACAGAAGCGCCCGGAATCTTCGCGATTGGGCCGATCTCGGGGAACTGATCGACGCCGGCGTGAAAGTCTATTTCGCAAACGAAAATCTCGATCTCGCGTCGAGGGGCGGTCGGCTGACGGCCGATATCCAAGCGGTCGTTGCCGCGGATTTCATCCGCAACAATCGCGAGGAGGTCAGGAAGGGTCTCACCGGTCGCTTGAAACAAGGGCTTTGGCCGTTTGCCGCGCCGCTCGGCTACCTCGACCGCGGCAAGGCCAAAGAAAAGACGATCGATCCGAAGAACGCGCCGCTCGTGCGCGAAGCGTTCGAGCTGTTCGCCACCGGACACTACACGATCGAGACGCTCCTCGACGAGATGACTCACCGAGGCCTTCGTAACCGCAACGGCCGGCCGCTTTCCAAGGACGGCATGTGGATCATGCTCCGGAATTCCTTCTACATCGGCATCATGCGCATCCGTCGCACGGGCGAGCGTTTCCCTGGTGTGCATGCGCCACTTCTACCTGTCTCCGTTTTCGAACGCGTCCAGGCGGTACTCGACGGTCGCAGTTTCACGCATGTTGAGAAGCACCACTTTCTCTTCCGGCGGCTCTTTACCTGCGCCGCCTGCGGGCGCTCGCTTACCGGATCGCTGCAGAAGGGCCGCGTGTACTATCGCTGCCACACGAAGGCATGCGCTGGCGCGTCAGTTCGGGAGGATGTCATCGACCAGCGTGTCCGGGCGATCCTGCGGCGCATGACGTTCGCCCAGGAACTCCGTGCACTTCTCCACGTCGGCCTTCGTCACCGCAAGGAGGCTAGCCGCGAAGCCGTGCGAGCCCGTCGTCATTCTCTCGAAGCGGAACTCGCACGCGCCGAGGCCCGCCTTGCCAGGCTGACCGACGCCTTCCTCGACGGCATAATCGATCGAGATCTCTTCGACTCTCGAAAGGCGGCTCTCCTGCTTGAGCGAGCCCAAGTCAACGAAAGAATCGAGGAACACGCGTCCGATGGGAGTACTTTCAGGCAGAACGCCGAACAAAAGTTGCAACTCGCCGAGTCTGCGATTTTCCTATACGAAATCGCCTCTCCTGACGAAAAGCGCCGTTTGCTGAACAGAATCAGTTGCAACCGGGTGGCAGCCGGTAAGAACGTAGATATATCGCTGCTTCCGCCGTTCGCCGACATTGCCGATGTGCTCGATTTTCGGAAATGTGCACATTACCAGGATGAGGTTGCAACCGCCGAGGCAATCCTGGCGGTCCTCCTCCCGCCTGACTCACCGCAACATCCACTACGTCCTTGACGTCCGGTTCTGTCGTATCGGGTGGATAGCTTATGACACGGATCGAACTTTTTCCCCCGAGGAGCTGAAATCGTGGGGAAAGGACTGGCCGGAAAAAACTTGTCCGCTGCCTTGATAATAGCGGATTCAGGCGAGGAATCCAGACTGCAGCCTAGCAGAGACACGGACGTTAAGATCCGCCGCCAGCGGGTCTTCTGCTTCCCGCAACGTCCACAACGTCACCAATGTCCGGTTTCACGCGACCTCAGCGCACGCGCTGGCCCTCTGCGCAGTTATCGGATACGCTTATATATCCACTTCAGCAATGTTAGTGCGTAGGGGGAGGCGATGATGAAGCGTCTCGCCGGTAGCCGGATGGTCGTTTTGCTGCTCGCTTGTCACGTCATCTGCGGCGAGCTGCAAGCCAGTGCGCTAGATGATGCATTTCGCGCTGAACAGCTGCTTCGACAGCTGCAACAGATCCATGGCTCGGGCGACCACTGCGGAGCAGCCTGTTCGTCGCAGCCGCTACAGGAGGCGCTCGCCCTGCGCCTCTCCGCGTGTCTCCGCTCACGGCGCAAGGTCTATCAAGAACGCGACGTCCGCTCGGCCGGTCTTCGTCCCTGCCTCATGTACGCTGGCGATTCGATCGTCGCGCCCGGGCAGGCGGTGGCGCTTCTCGGCAATGTCATCGAGCCGTTCTTCATCCTCGAGTCGAATCGGGCCGCCGTGTCGTTTCTCGAGAGAGGACGCCGCGAGCTGATCGCCCGGGCGGCACACGACGCGGAGACGGTGGCCGAGGCGGTGGCAGTCGCGGCGGTGTTTCAGTCCGCGCCTACCGCGGTACTCGACCTCCTCGGCTTCTCCGCTCTTCGCGAACCGCTCGCCGCGGTCGGTGACGCAAAGACCCCTCTAGCACAGCGGGTGGACGCGGCGGTGCGGATCGTGGCCGCGACTGAGGCCGTCATGGGGAAGCAGGTGACTTCGCCCGCGCTCGATCGCTGGCACCGGTTCCGGAAGGAGGGCCTCGCCATTGGGCGCTGTTCGCCTCAAGCCATTTGTGCCGTGTTCCGCCCCGAGGCGGGGAATCCGGGGGAGTCGACGGCGGTGTCGGCGTTCGCAGTCGGCCCGGCGGTGGAGCTCCCGCTCGGCCTCACAATCCGGAACACCCGCTTCGTCGACGACGCGAATGGCGGACATCTCGTGTTTCCGCCGTCTGGACTCGTGGCGAACGTCCGGGAAGACGCCGGACAACTGCGCCGGTCGCTCGCATTAATGGGTATTCCGCCTCTCCTCGCGGACCGCGCCACGTTCTCGGGCTTGGCTGCCGGCCCGCAGGCGCTGTCGATCGCTGTCCACCTCTTCGTGGCGGGCAGAACGGGCGCCGTTCACGGCGAGTTGCCTCTCCAATCGCTGATCCGCTCAGCGAACGAGCGGGGCCTCTCGTCAGCCGGACAGGCTTTCGCCGAGCGCTTTCAGGCGCGCATCGCCGAGGCGCTCAACTCGGCCGGATTCCAGTGGACGCTCCGCGGCGTGCCGCTGAAGGCGACGTTCACCGCAAAAGCGATTGGGAACGGACGCATTCATCTCGCCGGACGATGGTCTGCCGGCGAGCTCGGCGAGGTCGAGTTCCCGGTCGACCTCGTCCCGGGAGTGGACGGAGCGCTGCAGGTGATGCCCGGCGACCACCTCGTTCCCCCTGCCGCGGTCGAGAAGTGGATCGCCTCCGTACGCCGGCCACTGGTGACCGCGCTTCAGGCGGCGGTGCCACCCGAGATGCGGCCGCGCCACTCCGGAATGCTCGTCATCCAGCGGGCGAAGGCTGTCGTAAACGCGCTGACCGTCGACTCCGTCACCTTCGACGAAGCCCTCGCTGTCTACACTGCACACATCTCGGTCGCGCTTCCGGCGCCCTACGGCGGGACCCTAACTGTTACCTTCGGGCCGTCGCAGCCACTGCCCGATGTCGGCGCACGTGTCCGCGACGCTCTCCAGCGCGCCCTCCTCGCGGAGCTGGCCGCCAGCGCGGTGGCGAGCGCGATTACCGCGCCCGCTGATCTTGCCGGCAGGAGCTTCGAATTCCTCGGCGGGAGGATCGAGATCCTCTCCGATCCTCCGCCCCGCTTCGAGGACGGTGCGTGGTCGGCATCAGTGCGAACAACATTCGGTGCGGTCAGCCGAACACTGCTGCGCCTGCGCATCGCTCCCTCTGCCATCGGCTCACCGGCTATCTCGCCCGCCGACCTCGACTTCGCCGCGGTCCAGGTGACGGGAGGCACGTTCATCGATCTAGTGGCCGACATTCTTGCAGCGCGAGGGCTGGCCCTGCAGAGCGCCAAATCGCTGATCTCCATCCGGGACGTGCGGCCGATACGCCGTGGGCTTGCCTTCCGGCTGGTGCTGCGGAACCTGCCGATACTCCCGAACGGAATCGACCTGGGCGACTTCGAACTCGGTGAGCGCACCACGGCCAACATCGCCGAGCGCATCGGCGCACCGATCCAGAATGCGCTGCTGGGACTGGGTGAAATTGAGCAGGTGGGACCGGTCCGCAACATCGCTCTCGACACCCAGCGGACGAACCTGCTCCTCGCTTCCCGGTCCCGGCAGATCGTACTGAAGGCAGAGGTGATCTTCGATGCACCGATCAGCGGCACGCTGAAGGTGCGGATCACGATTCCCGAGAGCGGGCCGCTGGTGGTCGAGCCCGAGCAGCGCCTCGAGACGTGGCTCGCCGGCGTCCTGCCCGCCCTCGTGCCGGTGCTATCGGTCGATCACGTGCTCTCCGTCAAGCTCTCGCGAGTCTCGGAGACGTTCATCGCGATGTCGCCGCTCCGCTTCGACGCCGACATCGACGTCACGCTCTTCGACTCCGTCCCTCTGCCGACGGCGCGCATCGTGATCTCCCCATCCGGCATGGATTTCAGTCAGTTCAAGCCATCGATCGACTATCCGGCCGCCTTCATCGTGGCGCCCGCTGCTCCGCTCTCCCTATACGCGGTGAACAGCACCCTCGCCGTCGACCTGACGCGAGGCGCGCTTACAGTGAGCACTGAGCTGACGTGCGCAGCCACGCCGGCAGAGGCGAAGCTCGTTGCCCTCGCCGCGCACATTAAGGGCAGTCTCACGGTCGAGGTCCGCGAGGCGACCGCGAAATTGCGCGGAGACGTGAAGCTCGCGAGAAGCATGACCATCATGACGGTCACCGGAACGCTGGACATTCCGCATGCCCACTTCGAGGGAACTCAGCAGACCGGCGATTTCCTTCGGTCGATCGCCGACGTCGGGAGCACAGTGGTCATTGACGCGCCGACGGCGACGATGAGCGGCGGCACGCACTTCAAGGCTCTCGGCCTGAACATGCAGGCGACCCTCACGATCGTCCTCCGGCCACCGCCCGTCATCGCGCTGCGAGGCATGGCGAGCATTCTCGGCGCCGAGGTGGCGGTTGACGTGTCCGCAGGAGTGGCTCCCCCGACCCTTAGTGCCTCGGCGAACCTCCAGCTTCCGACCGTCCTCGGCATTGATCTCGGCGGCGGCCATCTCGACATTAAACCCTCGTTCGTTCGCCTGAGGTTCCATGCTCTCGGCGCGAACGTCACGGTCCTCGTTCCGAATCTCTCCCGGCTCGATATCGCACTGCTCGAGGAAATCGTCCGCAGTCGCCTGCAGCATCCCGAGCTGAACCTCTCGGACATCATCGACGCGCTGCGGGACCGGAACATTACGGTGTCGCTCGTTGAGAGCGGCAGTGGAGAAAACGAAGACATTTACACGCAGCGCACCGGCGGCAGCGACGGCGGAGGCGAAGAGAGTCCCGGCCTGGAGCACGGCGGCAACCCGTCGCCGACCGTCGGGCCGAACCGCGGCCCCCGGGAAGCAACCGGCGGCGGTGAGGACAAGAGCGAGAGCTCGGCGGCGAGCCGATCCGGCGGTCAGGGAGACGTGCAGACGACGCAGGCTAACGGCTGGTTCTACCGCGTTCGGCAGAATGGCACGGCGTGGATATTGGTCTCCGTCTTCGGGGACCATGAGTCGGCACCGCGCCTCCTCAGTGAGGAGACGCGCGCCCATCTTGTCAGCCCCAACGTTGTAACGCTCTTCGACACTTGGTTGTTCATTGTGACGGCGGACATCGAAGCTGGCACGCTGCACGCCATCTGGTTCGAGCCGCCGCGAAACTCTCCTATCGAGCACTTCCCGCTCGCGGAGAAGGTTGATCTCTTCGAGTGGCTGGACGGCTGCCGAAAATCGAAGAACTGCGACATCAACGCGCGGCTCGGGTATCTCCCGTTTCTCGCTGACTACGAGCACCACATCGAGGTACGAGAGACCGCGCTGCTGCCGCAAGACCCCGAACAGTCGCAGCCGCGCGGCTTCGTCATCGCCTGGAGTGGCGAGGGATCGAAAGCCGAATGCCGCGGCATCGCGCTTTGGCCCGAGTATCCGAAACGCGACGAAAAGAACCTCGCCCGGTCCGTTCCGTTCGTGCCTACCGACCTGCAGGATGCCCGCTGTGCGCCCCCGTCACCGGGAGCGGCTTTCCCTCCCCTAGGCGCCGCACCTCCCGACTGGTTCCGGTACCGGCCGGTCAGGATCGTTTCGGCGCAAGGCAACGTCGTGGAGAGCCTCAGCGGCGATGCCGCCCGGCGCAATCGAGTCCTGCGCCTCCTATCGAAGGACTTGCGGGCGACCGAGGTCCGCGAATACGGCACCAGAGTGCTCGCGGTGACCGATCTGCAGCCGATCGAGCCGCCGGGCCGAGCGCGGCGAGGCGGCCCGGAACCTTCGCAAGGTCCACCACCGCAAGGTGCGCCGCCGCAGACGGTCCTTCCGCTGCCGGCATCACTCGCGCCGCCGCCGGGGTTCGCCCCGGCTCCGGTACGATTCGCGAAGACGGTCAGCCTTATCGGACCGTCCGCCGCAGTGCAAGTTCCGGTGATTTTCGCCCACGACGCGGGAGGCGGACAGGCGACAGGCCTAGCTCTGCCCGAATGCGTCGCCCGCTCGGCGCCGATGGCGGCCGAACTGGCCGGGCTGCTCGACAAGGCCGACGAGCATGCAGTGGCGCTGCTCCTGGAAACGCCGCAGACCTGCAGCGCATCGCTGATCACCCTCGACCCGAAAACCAGCGCCTGGATGGCCGCTGGCATCACCCGACTGCCTGACGACCGGACGAAAGCGTATCGGATCGACGGGGCGCGCTTCACGAAGCTGTTCAACCAGTGGGCGGCCGACGGGCTCTATCACGGCGCGCGCCCACCGGAAGGGGCAATGTGGGTCCCCACTGTCCTGCGCCAAGTGTTGACCCCCGGACACGACTGGCCGAAAACCTTCCGTGCAAATCCGCTGGGCCTCATCGGGCTAAGTGCAATGCAGTGAGAAAGAGGAGAGCGTTCATGGCAAAATCTGGTCCGGTCCATCCGTTTCACATGTCCATCGGCGCGGTGTTCCTATCGTTCCTCGTCGCGCTGGGGATCACGGCGGTCTCCTACGCCGTCGGTACGCTGTGGATCGTTCACAACCTCGAGCGGAGGTATCTCGAGGACCGCACGATCGTGCCGGAGCTTCGGGGACGCGATACTCCCAATGCGCCGGTGTCGGCGCAGCTGAACGAAGAGAGCGTCTGGGCGGCGATGCTCAACCGGCTTCGAGAGGACGGGAACATTGCCACGATGAGCGACGAGCAGGTCAAGCAGCTCGTCGCGACGCTTGCGCACGGAGCGCGGCCGGAGCCGGTCGATTCCCTCTCACCCCTCTCCCTCGCCGTGACCATCGCCCAGATCTCCGGCAACACGCGCGACACTGAGACGCCGCCGCCGGGAAAGCGCCTGCAGTACGAGCCGATCATGGCGCTCCTCATGGCGGGCGTTCCGGGCCAACTCCAAGCTATCGAGGACTGCGTGGGAAGCCTGCGGCAAGGCGCCGCTGCCAAAACCTCCGTGGGCGCCAATGAGCGCTGCAACGGTGCCCGAAGCTCGCCCCTCGCCAGACTGTGGTCGGGCGTGCGGATGCAGGGGCTGAATTGGACTCCGCGGCGCGAGATCGCCAAGGCGGCCTTCGAGCTGACCGGAGCGTGGTCGGATCCGCCGACGCAGCAGATGACAAAGGACGTCCGCCGCAATGCCTTCTTCCTCACCGAGGCGCTCCTGCAGCGGAGCGACACAGCGACGGCCGTGAAGCACGCGCGGATCTACTTCAACATCTTCGTCGGGCCGATTCAGTTCGCCCTCTATTTCTTCTTCGTCTTCCTTCTCGTTCTCCTCGTCGTCCGGGCTGGCACCCGGTACGACCTCGAAGGGATCTGGAGAGGGAAGATCCGGCGAGAGATCGTGAGGGAGCGCAAGGAAGAGGATCCGGAGCTTCTCGCCACGAAGCTTCGTAATCTCGCCAAGGCCAGCCACCGGACGTTCTTCGAGCAGTCGCTGCAGACGGTGGCGCACGAGCTGGAGGCGATCAGGGACCAGGCGCGGAATCTCACCGACCGCAACGATCCGGCGCTCATTCACGCAAGGATCAGCAACACGGCGAATCAGCTTGCGGAGGCGGCCATCGCCCACATGTGCACACTCTTCGCGAACCTCACCGACAACTCACGCTGGTTGATCCGCTGGCTGGCCCGATCCCTTCCCGCACTCGGCTTCCTGCACACGGTGCTCGGCATCGCCTTCGCGCTCGTCAAGGCTGACCTGCTGGTCCGGGCCAACTCGCCCGCTGCGCGCGCCACAGCGATGCTGGAGGTCTCCAGCGTGCTGGGCGTCGCTTTCACGACGACCTTCCTTGCCCTCTTCGCCGGGCTGATCGCGGGACTGATCATCGACTGGGAGTTCTCCCGCGAAGACCTCTTTCTGGACGACTATGAGAACGTCCTCACCGTGAACATTAATCCGATGTACTTCGCCCCGGAGCGTCAGAAAGAGGAGCCGCATGTTGCGTAGGCGACGGCCTGATCAGCCCGCCATTACGCTGAGCTTCATCGACATGGTCAGCGGCGGCATGGCCGCGTCGCTTCTGCTCTTCCTCTCCGTCGCGGCTGTTAGCGGCTCGGCCGGCGGTATCGGTCCGACCCGAGCACACGGTCGAGGGGATGACGCCCGGGCCAGCAGCGGCCGGGCCTACGCCCGCTTGGCGGTCATCGAGATGAAGGTGCGCGGCGAGGTCGCGCCAGGAGACCTCTCTGTCCGGCCGGCCGAAGGCGTGGAGGCTTTCCGGACGCCCGGCAGCGAGGGAACCACCATGCTCACAGTCGTCGTCACGGCGCAGGAGCCGGTGACCATCTATCTCCGCAACGGGGTGACGGTAGAAGGGATCGAGACGCGGACGTGCGGCGCGGAAGGCTGCGGGCGGCCGATACCACGCACGCTGTTGGCCACCGACGCCGGCCAGGCGGTAATGACGTTCGATCCGCTGGAGGTGCAGCCATGATGCGACGCCGCGCGAAGCAGGAGGCGTCGGAAGAGATCCTGACCCTCAGTTTCATCGACACGCTCTGCTGCTGCCTCGGCGCGACCGTCCTGCTCTTCGTTGCGCTGGTCAGCAACTCCCAGAATCAGGGCGGAGCCGTGCAGCGCATCCGGGGAGAGTTCCTGCGCATCACCTATACGGCCGGCGACCCAGACGCCATCCTGCACTTCATCATCCAGCCGCCGTCCGGACGGCAGATCGAGCTCTCGCCCGCGGAGATGAACGGCACGGGCTACTTCCGGGAGAGTACGCCCTACTGGCGCGCCCTGCGCGTAGTCGGCTTTTCCGCCGCCACCCGCCCGCTCGCGGCGGGCGTGGCCCACCGCTACGAGATCCTCGTCTTTGATCCGGCAGTCGGGAAATGGCAGTTCTCGGCGCGCTACACCGACCGCCGCGACGTCGAGCTGCTCCTAGGCCGCGCTCCGCTCGTCGATGTCGAGCGACGGGCCTCCGCCAGCTTCCCCATACGCACACGACTGGTCAGCCAAAAACTTGCGTTCAGCGAGGCGACCTGCAGCGGCACCCCCTGCGATACCTTGGAGGTCCCGCCCGATCCTTCGCTGCTCGCGGCAAAATGAAACTGAGAAAGAGAGGAACTCACCATGAACCGCATCGCCTGCATTGTGGTCGCCGCAATCGTCGTCGCCGTTGCGGCCGACTTTTCCGCGGCACCGAGGACGTTCACCCTCACCGTTCAGCGCAACATGACGTGCAAGGACGGCTCAACGAACGGGCGTCTGCTGGTGGGAGGCAACGAGATCGCCCGCACCCTCGAGCCGGCACTTCCCGGCAACCGCATTCCGGCCGGCAGCTACCAAGGAGTCATCCGTACCGATGGCGATCTCGGCTGGCGGGTGGAGCTGAAGGACGTGAAGGGATGGGAGGCCGTCCAGATCCACAAGGGTAATTACCCGAGTAACACGAAGGGATGCATTCTCGTCGGCACCGGAATCACGGGAGCGACCGATCCGAAGACCGGCCAGGAGACCTGCATGGTCACCAACTCCGCCGACGCGCTGGCGAAGATTCAAGCAGCCATGCAGAAGGCGAGTGATAGCGGTGTCTCAAGCCAGGGGCTAGCCATCACAATTACAGTCGAGTAAGCACGGATACTGCTTCAATACCTAATCCGCGAAAGGCCGACTCTCGCAACTCATACTTATCATTGCGGTTGGTCTCTGTGGACCTTATTGGTACGCCTCCGACTTTACCGTTCTGGAAGTACTCACCTGGAGCGATGGTAGGCCCGAGGAACTGGGCCAACGCCTCGATAGCAGAGGGTTCCGGGCGAAAAGCCACGCGTGATGGAGAGCCACGGAATTGGAGGCCTGCCTACGGGGGGCTGCATCTCCCATGTCTATAACGTCCACGACGTGGGGGCTTCACGAGCCTCGGCAAGGAATCACAGCCTATCGAGTTAGGAGCGGGGAACAGCAGACGTCCCCTAGGGCGGTGGAGCAGGCGGGGTAGACCATGCACAAGCATTCGGGCATCCCGACAGAGTCCACTCATAAAACCCAATCACTTTGCTGGTGTCATAAGCACGTCCACCCAGTGAGCTAAAGATATTCTCATAGTACGTGCCGTTCACCGTCGCGCCGCCGAGGCCCATGGCTTGCGGCCACGTTTCTCTCAAGCCCCAATCGTAACTGCTGTTACACGAAGCCCGGGCTGTAGAGGGATACGTTCCGCAGGTATAGGGTGCGCCGGTACCGGGATCACGTGGATAGGTGTCGGGAACCAAAACCGTATCCAGACCTGTGCCTTCGATATGGCCGAAGTATTGAAGGGGACTCGACTGCGGAACCCCAACGAACGTCTGCAACCCTCCTCCTAGTGCTTGTCCACCAGCGCAATGACCGGAGCCGAACGAGCAAATGTACGGGCGTACGAAATATCGCTGTCCTCTCAATAACGTGATTGCGCTGGCACCGCTGAACTTGAATTCCTGTCGCACCATGCCCGCTCCGTACGGCGGTGGAATGCCGATCCCGTACGTTGGGTCGGATGTAGCCAGTAATGCGTCTGCAGGGCAGCCTCCGTAGTACCCACCGTCGACCGCGCAGATTACGTAATATGCCGGCCCACCACAGGACCCGTTCGCACACATGAACAGCTCTGACGTAACGCTTGCCAGCTTGCCTGAAACGTTCGGAACCAGTACTAGCCAGTTGTACACGTAGTAGTTTCCGCTCCACCCACCGGCATTAAAAGTTGCAAGTGTTACGGGTGTAGTATCGACGCATGGATGACGAAGGTCCGCTGCATCGCCACGCATCTCATTGACGTGGAACGTAGTGACATTTGGCACCCAGTGTTCGCATCCCTCACCGCAGTATTTCGCGCCAATGAGAGAGATTGTTGTATAACCTTTGTTCAAGTAGCCGCGCCGAATCCCCCGAGTTACAGTTTCTATGCCCGCGCTCCAGTTTGAAAACGGCGACAGCCCGCATCGGACGCTGACCGGATCGCTTCCACCACAATCACCGGTGGATGCGCACCAGAACCAATTCCATGCGTTGTACTCGCCGCAAAGATGCTTGCCGAACCCCGTCTCCTGCCCCGAAATCCCTACGATGAGGCGGGGATCGACGTCAAACTCTCTGCCCGATTCGAGCAGCGTTGTGACGGTGTCACTCGTGTCGATCATAGGCGACGACTTACGCTCCAGGTAACTCTGCAGCTGCTCAGCCGAGACGCATGTCGCCGCAAACGCCTCCAACGACGCATTCACTAGGTGGACAAGCAGAAGAAGGCGTACGCTTCGAAGCACTTAGCACATCCTCATTCGCTGAAGCGCGCAGTCGAGAGCACTTTCTCGAATGTCGCTATGTGGTCCGACGCGGCCGGATCGCCTTCGGAGTATGTCAGGAAGAACTTGTAGATCCATCCGCCGTGCGGAACATAGACGACAGTTGTGACTTCCGCTGCCGTGTTAGTGGCGTCGACGTACGTCAGTCGACGTCCTGCTCTCGCAGCCACTGCGACATTCGTGGCGCTCACCGGCTCTGTGTCGCTGAAATCGTGCTCGATGACATCTTCCAAGGATTCTCCATCGTGCGTCCGAGTGATGTCGATTTCAGCGCCACCGAAAGGGCGGACGCCTCCCCGCGAATACTCCGCGAAGGACCTCAGTGCGACTGGACCTCCCAAATCGGCGACTGCGCTATTAAATCGCCACTCGGGAGGATAGCCCACGGCGACGCCTGCCGCCGGGGTTGTGAGGGCTCGCCAGATACTTAATCGAATCGGGAATGGCCTCGACACAGTCGCACTCCGGTCCCGAAGATGCAGCGTTCCTTCAACCACTCCTGGGTCAGTATTCTCTGAGACAGCGACCATAATCGTGATCTGGAACGAAGATCCTGCTGCACTACTTACGACCTGTGGCGTGACGGTGATATATGGCCTGAGTGCTGGAGTAACCTCGGCCCGCACGGCCTCAAGGGGACGCGTTGACGTCCCACTTATGCTGAGCGTGTGTGTTCCGCCTGTAGCCACCGTCATATCGCTTCGCCCGGGAGACCACGTCACTACCGGGGGTGCGGAGGATGCTACGAAGGCCAAACCTGCGACCCCCACTGTCACCACCACGAACGTCAAACGGCGAGCTTTTGACATCATGGATGAATTATACCGCGTTGCGTTATCAGTAGTTGCGTTGCCGCCACTGCCCCGGTTAAGCCGACCGGCCCATGTATCATGACGACGCTCACGAATGTCTGTGCGTGTGATCACCGCGCGGCCCCTGTTTCTCGCAACGGGAAATCCTCGAAGCATATCGACATTCCTCTTTTCCGATCCGTAGCAAGGCGTCATCCCCAATCTCACTGATGTCCGACTCTGCGGAGCCCGAGTTGTCCAACAGGTTACAGTGTCGTCGAGGTCCTCTTGCTTTTACGACGGCGCGCCCTCATATCTTCGGCAATCGGCAACTTTGCATCAGCATCGAGAATGAGCTCCGTATCAGTATTTACGATCTTCATGCCGTGCGTAGCCGGTACGAAAACCTCAAAATCTCGATCCATGAACAGCACGCGTTCCCGGCCTTCCATCCTGATAACCAGGCGTTTCGGTCTCGTTGGCGACGCCGTGGACTTCGCACGCGAAAACGATAGCTCACCATACGGTGTCTGCACCGAGTCGCTTACACTGACAAAAAACTCGCCTTTGTGATTCAGCCCGAAAGTCGCCGGCGAGCCCACCGGCTGAAAAGAGATCGCGAACGACTGGGCTAGTAATTCTTTCGGTGGAGACTGACGCCTTACCACCGCCTGCTCAAATGCCGCGAACTGCGAACAGGTATTGCTCGCGATCTGTGCCAACTCCGCTGCACGCTGGTCACCCGTAAGCTTCGATTGCGTATCGCCAAGTGCCTGTTGCGCCGCAAGAGTGTCGAGTAACGACTGATGCAATTCCGCGAGGTCGGCCGGGGGCAAAAGGTCCGTCATGCGTTTCTGCGTATCTCGCCAATACTGATCACCGTTCTCCGATGGCGCGGGGAGTGACACGCTCCGCGTGCCGTACAGCGGGACATTTCTCATTCCACCCGGGCAGTTCTCACCGTAGCCGCATCGGACATTCGCGTAGCTCACGACAACTCGCTCAGGAGGCTTAACTGAGCACGCCGCCGTGACCACCGGCATGACTTCGCCATACCACCCTGCCTCCTCTGCCGTCATCCGTTGTTGGACCTGTTGCTGAACACAGGAGAATGCCAGGAGGGATAGTGCGAATGCTGGTTTGAATCCGATGGTCTTCATCTTACATCCTCCGTCAAGCTAATCTGCCGTGTCGATCCTTCGCTACCCGAAAAATGCAAGCACGATCACGATAACGGCGGCCACGCCATGTCCAAGTGTCACCACCACGACTCGCGTTGAGATCTGCCCAAGCTGCGACTGTCCAACGCTGTCTTTTATCGTTACCCTCCCTCGAACCACCGTCGTCGAGGCGACTGGGTGGTCTCCGTTCCTCACCGCGCAGTTAACAGTCAGCGATGCGTGCTCCGCAACCCTCGGAGATGCCTACCGAACGTGGAACATCACGTTCCTCATTTGGTTGGACGCTTCGGTTGACTTCGAACGATTGCTGCCGATAATGTGTGACTCACATTCCCCATCAGCTGTCAGCAACTGATGCAACACCAGATGCACGAAGGTAATCGTCGTTGCGAGTAGTCTGCATTCTCGAAGAACTGCTTCGTGAACACACCGAGTTAGACGACGCAACTCTCGCGTCGCGAATCGGTGTGGTCGAGAGAACGGCCGCCAAACTCCGCCGGAACGCGCGCAACTGGAGGCTGACCCGCGAGAACCTTGAGAAACTAACGATCCTTGCGTACGAATTCGGCTACGAGCACGGGATTTTCGAGATTCGACACCATCCTTTGTGGTCGACGTTCGCAAATTCAAACGTCACCTTGTATCGGGGTGACCAAGTCTCCGATGCCAAAGTTGAGGCGGATATTCGGGAGTTTCTCAGCCGCATTCATGCCCGACAGCAGATAACGCTTGTCAACGAGGCTACTCCGGCTGTCGCCAAAGCTATCGCCGATGCAATGCGCGGAACGAATTGCATTTTCATAGGCTCACCACGACATAACCCAGCGACGGAGATTGCACTAGCCCTCCTCTGGTCTGCAAAACCGTTCGATTCCAATGCGGCGAACCGCGAAAAGCTGCCGTTTCACATGATTCGGTCCGATGGCGTCCCTGAAACTGCTGTGATCAGTCGTGGTAAACATGCTGGTTTTGATGTTCGCAGCGTCGACGGTCGCAAGAATTGCCTTGTTCCGGTAAGTTGGCTCGCCGCCGATGAGTACAACAAGTGGAGCGGCGAGGGCAACGACGCCGCTATGGTTGCCATATGCAGATCGCCGCTCAACTCCGCACGCCCAGTGACCTCCATCGTTATCTGTGGCTACACCGGCTTGGCTACAAAACGCGTTGCACATGAACTCATCGCAGGTGAACCTCCGCTCACGGCGTCCGATCTCGAGCGCGCTGGTGACCCGCGTTTGCTCGGATACTCTTTTGCCTTCAGCAAGCCGCGCGGGCAGCGTCGCGCCGGGTTCGGCGATCAGCGGAAGTTCATCGAGCGAACCGGGCGCTGGGCGCCACCGTGGGATGAAATTGCGGAGTTTTGACAACCGTACGGCTGCTTTCTCTTCCCACAATCTCACCAATGATCGCCCTAATCTGCTGTCGGCATTTCACGGGTAAATATATGGTGAATCAGAGGTTAAGTTACCGCCGGCCGCTAACTCGACTTACGTCCGACTTACCAGCTGCGAGCACCTCTACCGCGACGTGCTCTCCGGATTCGGCAAGCATTGCGCGGAGGGATTCCTGACGCCGCGCACACGGCACCAGCGCGAGAATCGTCCTGAGCGCATTGGACATTCACGCCTTGAAGGTTCCGCTCAAACGTCCGCAGCTTCGGAAGTAGGACGCTACCCAGCGGCTCGGTTGCGAGGTCGACCTCGACCGCAAGGGCGGCGGCGGTCCTGCGCCGACGGGCCGCCTAACGCGAGAAGATCCGGCAGGACAGAGAGCGTGCCGCCGAAGAGCCGCGCGACCATCCAGGCGGGCAAGAGCTCGTCCGGTGCGGGCGCTCGCTGCGCGAGCCACACCGCTACGTCCGCGGTTGCGGTGGTGTGCTGGAAGTCCTATGCCGCTGCAGGCCCGCCAAACGCTCGACGCCGAGGTAGCCCGAGGTCAGCAAGCGCTGCAAGAACCGGGTGACGGCCGGCTCGGAGACGTCATCGAAGAACCAGCGCTTCACTGCGGACGGATGAGCATGCGGAAGCGCCCGATCGCGGCGAGGACTAGCGAAAAACTTACGCGTGATCCTGCTGTTTCCTGGCCATCGCGTCTTTAGAACTCCAGTCCTTTGTGGAGTGCCGCACGCTCATCCATGCGCCGCGCATGATGGTCGTAGTGGTCGGCAATCTCATTCACAACTGCAGCCGCCCCCGGCCAACGGGTCGCGAGCGCCGCAGCATGTGCTCGGTATGTCGCAGCGAGTGCCCGCTCCTGTTTTCCTCCGTCCTCCAGCCCGCGGCTCGTCACGCCGCGGCGGTTGTAGACGCCGATTGTGAACCCGTGGCGGAGGTCGTCGCTTTCGATTTCCTCCAGCACATCGCACACCGCTGGAGGAGGCCAAGGCGTGCCTCTGGAACCGCGGCCGAGCATCTCACCGATCTCGAGGTCGGCGATCTCTGCGCGATCGGCTGCAGCAGCAAGCGTTCGCGTTTCGACTACCCACGCCATGAGCCGTGCCGAATCGATTCCATTCTCGCCCCTTCCTGGGATGTGATCCCAAGTGTCGAGGAGCTCGTACGCCGCGCGCGCTTTGTTTGCCTGCTCCGCGGAAACCTCGACGTCCACGCCTCGTTCGCTTGCCGGCCGGAATATGAGCGAGATCATGTCGATGAACAGCTGCGGTTCATCTGCAAGTGCGCGATGCAGGAACTTCGGCCGCCGGATGAAGCGGCTCAGCGCCGGGAGATATGCCCACTCCAAAGCCGCGGCGCGACCAGTCGGCAATCGTCCCGGTTCGGTCACCACGTCCAGCAGTTGGCCAATGTTGTGTCCTTCGATCTGTCCGGGACGATCATCGCCTTCCCCGGGCTGCAGCAAACGCTCGAGGACTGCCGCCGCCACTTCTGCATCGAGTGGCCGTTTCCGGCGGTGGTGCGTCGCGAGCACTTCGAGCGCCATGTGCGGTCGTTGGTATGCGAGGAGTTTCTGCGCGATCCTCTCCGCGCTCGACTCTGTTGCGCTATAGGGCAGCATGCGCCGCCAGTACTCACGCTGGACATGCTCGTCCTGTGCATCGACCAGCGCAAGCACTTCATCAACGGGATCGCACATCGCGAGGAGGATCGCCTGCTGGTCGGCGCGCAGCGGCGGATCTGCACGGAGCCACTCTCGCACCCATTTGAGGCTACCACGTGCGAGATCCCATGTGACTGACTGCGCCAGTTGCGCTGCGACCGGATCGTCGGAGCTCAAGTGCTCACGAATGAGCGTTTCCTTGATCTCCGGCGACAAGTTGATCTTCGCAAACGCATTCCCTACCTCGTACGGAACAGCGACAGTACGCGCGAAATTGAGTACCGCGTCAACGCCACCTCCGTCATAGATGGTCTGGATGACCTCGTGCTGGAGAGCCGACACAGCCTCTCGCTGTTCGTCGAAGTCGCCGCTCGGCGGGTCAATGAGCTGTGCATGATGCGTAAACAACCAGCCGAACTGATCTTCCGTTCGCTCCGGCTCGAAGAGCGGCAGCAGCGTCGCAAACTGTTGGACGATATCCCCCGGCAACGCCCACTCCGCATCTTTGAAACTGCGATGCTGGGCAACCACCTCTCGAAGAGCTTTCCAGAGAACCGTTCGGTCACGGTCGCCTAGTTCTTCGCGAACCGTTTTGACCCTATCGAGGATGAGTTGTCGCTCATCAGGCGGGAGATTGGGAGCGGCCTCAATGAGTTCGGCAAGGCACGCCGCATTCGTCCCAGCCGCGTTTAGGAGCCGTTGTGTCATTTCGTGTGCGCTCGTCAGGAGATCACCGGTCGTGGTCGGCACTGCGCCCTCGGCCCACGGTTGCCATTCCGGCTGCGGGTTATGCGGTGCCGTGTCGTATCCCCGTGGCAGGAGGGTCTTTAGCAGCTTCCACGCGACCTCCGGACATCGCTTTTGAACGATCTCTAACACGGCCAACCGCGTGGTAACGCTCGCTGCAGTCTGCGGGAACCAGGGCAAGAAAATGTGCCGGAGACTCGCCATGGGGCGATTTGCCATACGGCCTCCCGGATCACGCTCCGCGAGTCGAGCGAGGGCCACAGCGGCTCGCGCAAGGTGTTCTGGGCTCCATGCGAGCCGCTCGAGCGCCCATAGAAGGCCCGTGTGCGGGGTCGGCGCAGTGAAATTTGTGTCGTCAGGCAGGAACAGATGAATGAGCGTCGGATCGCCGCCAGAGAGGCCGGCCTCGACGGCGCTCAGAAAGACCTGCGGCGCCGCTTCGGCAAGGAGGGGCAGGCAGTGCGAGAGAGCCGCCCAGATTCTCCAGTTGGTGTTCGCGGTCGAGAGCACCTTCCCGACGGTCGTCGCAGCCACATGAGCGCCTGTCACGCTGCCGGCCCGAACACGCTTGGCGCCCACCGTGCCGAGAACGGCGAGCGACTCCGCGATGCCTTCGGCCAAGTAGCCAGAGCGCGTGAGTACGTGGTTCGTCAGCGAGGCGCGCCATTGCTCATCGCGTGGCAGGTCATACCTCGGGTCAGGTTCGACGAGAACGCGTTCGGCAACCGTGCGAAATCGCGTGAGGTGGTCGTTCGTGACATACGGAGCGAGTAGTGTCCACGCGTCTTCCTTGGTCGGTAAGAACCATGTCCCATCGACTTCGCGGATTGGCGAATCAGGCTCGTGTAGCCATCGCCGCAGATCTCCAATGGCTGCATCGTACGGCTTGCCGGTTAGATCTTCGACCGCTGTGCGATCCGCCGTTTTCCCTCCACTCCACGATCCGAGGAGAAGAGACGGTACGAGCGTTGGTCCGTTGACCGGATCGGACCAGGCTGGACGCTGTGTCTCTGGCCGAACGGCGAGCTTGCGGTAGAAGGCGGCGAAGCTCCTCGCGGCAACCCGCGCAAGAGTCCGGGCTTCCGTGTCCTTCTTTCCGGCGGCTCTCAGAAACGCTTTGGCAGCGTCACGGTTCAGCCCCTCTAACGGATCGAGAAGATCGCGCGGCGCGTTGCGTTCCGCCGGCAACAATAGGCGGTGCCGAGCAGCGCGAACGCGTCCAATCTCGATCCCCTGGAACGTCGGGATCAGAATCAGGGGCGACGCAGTGGTCGCAAGGTGCCGGACTGATTCCGCATCGTGGACCATGAGTGTTCGTGCGAGAACGTCCTCGTGGTCCGCCTGCGGCAGCGTGAGGAGCGCCGAGACGATGATTCCGATCGCTTCATGACGTGTCTCACCGACGACCGCATGCGTTTCTTGGTCACCCGACGCTACGGCCCGAATCGCCGCAACCACAGCATCACGGCCCGCAATCAAAAGCTCCGGCTTAAGCGGCGGTTCCGCTGCTGCGGTGTACGCCGCCCAATACCGCTCGAGGTCTTCAGCTCCTGCAGGATGCTTCCCGAGCAAGTGGGAAATCCAGAAGTGGACCGCAGGCGCAGCTTCGAGCCATTGCTCCAAATCGTCCGCGTCGAGAACGCGGATGCCCTTCCAGATTCCCTCAGCCGCCTTTTCCCTCGCCCAATCGTATTTCTTCTGCCATCGCCGCGGCGTGACGGCGACGTACACAGTATCTTTGGGGATCACTCCCGCCGGGTTCTTGCTGCGTTTCGCGTAGTCGGCTTCTGCTTTCGAACGCGGATTCGTGTCCGCGCCCATTTCCCAGACGGACCCACCGGCAGAAACGAATGCCGTCGCCTCGCGCGCGCGCACGATGCCATCCCATCCTGGCCGTCCAACGCTGTCGCCGCCGGGGAATGCTGCGCGGTCAAGCGTGGGTGTTGTGGCCCGAACAAGACGGCGAACGAGAATCGGAAGTGTGGTCTGCGCATCTTTCGTTGCAGCCCACCGGGCTAGATCCGTTGCAGTTGCGAAGGTAAGGAGTGTCATCTGCTTGTCCGTGCTTCTGTGTGAGGGCGCCACCTAGTCCCCTATCTGATGACGCCGGAAGCCGCTTGTTTTAAAGGTTACGGTTGGCCGAACATTAAGTCGAGTTCATGCTCGAATTCACGCTCAAGACTTCGCTGATCCACGCGCTGGCCACGGCCGAAGCCGCGTTCGTCCGATTGCGATCCCGCTGTGACTTTCGTAAAACGGTGGCATGAGCTCTTCATCGAGTGCCGGCGGTGCAGCTGCGGCTGGCGGGACGACGTTTGAAGCGCGCGTCGCCGGGTGGTACGGCGCGCACATGCTGGCCGAAGCCGGCGCTCCGAGCGTCCCCGGTCACGCTTCCACTGCTCGGGTGCAGTACCTGCGTTGCCAGAGCGGCGAAGCCGTAGACGACATCCTCGTCGGGTTCTCAGACGGCGGACATGACTTCGTACAGGCTAAACGGTCGTTGAGCCTCAAGGTCGGCGAAAATTCCGAGCTTGCGAAGGCCCTCGACCAGTGCGTTCGCCAGGTCGTTGGAAGCCGGGGCGACGACAAGGGTGGGCGACCGTGGGATCGTCCCCTCGATCCTGCGCGCGATCGTTTAGTGCTCGCCGTGGGCGCGTCGAGTTCAAAGCCGATTCGCGACGATCTTGCGGCTGTGCTCCCGCGGGTACCTGACCTCCGGCCCCAGCAGCCGCTGACCGATGCCGCCCTCACCACAGCGCAGTCGAACGCGCTCGCTGTCGTCTCGGATCACGTTCGGCGGAGCTGGAAAGCAGCAACCGGCGTCGATGCAACCGACGACGACCTGCGCACGCTGCTATCACTCCTCTCCGTCCTAGAGTTCGACGTTGATCCCGGCGGCGCCAACGAGCGCGAGGCGTTGTTGCTGCTCCGCAGTGCCGTCGTGCACGAGCCGACACACGACGCGGCTGCGTGGCACGTCGTCTGGAGTACGACGGCGCAGTGCGCGCAAGACCAATCGGGCCTTGACCGCCGCGGACTGGAAAAGGCGGTGCGGAACGCTGGCATCAGGATGCGCGGCGTTCGGAGCTACGAGCAAGACGTCAACCGGCTCAAGGCGACGTCGATGCAGGCGATGGCGCTCGTTGAGCGCTTCGCCTCCTTCGAGAGCGGCGGTGCAGTGATCAAGCTTCCGCGCGACGTAAGCGACACAATCGGCACGCTTGCGATGCACCACTCGTTTGCGATCGTGGGCGAGCCGGGCGCCGGGAAATCTGCGGCGCTGTACGAAGCTGCTGCCGCGCTCGCGCCGAACACCGCGGTCGTGGTTCTCCAAGCGCTCGACGTGGCGTGCCGGAACCTCGCAGAACTCCGTCAGCAGCTCGGCCTCGAGCACCACCTCGTTGAGGTGCTCGACAACTGGCGCGATGCCGACGTGGGCGTCCTGTTCATCGATGCCCTCGATGCCGCCCGGGATGAAGCCTCCGCGCGGACGTTGCGGGATCTTATGGATTTGGTGTTGAAGAAGGCGTCGCGCTGGCGAGTCGTGGCATCTATCCGGTCATTCGACCTGAAGCAAGGTACGCACTACCAGCACGTCTTCCATGGATCGCTCGCGGATGTGCCGGCGGAATTTCAGCGGTCTGAATTCGCGCAGGGGCGGCACGTCTTCGTGCCACGGTTGAGCGATCAGGAACTGGCGGAGCTCGCGACACTCGCGCCGCTCCTTCGTCCGCTCATCGACTCCGCGTCCGGACCGCTGAAAGACCTCCTGCGCGTCCCGTTCAACGTCCAGCTGCTCGCGCAGCTCGTGGACGATGGCGCGGAGCTCTCCGCGCTTCAGCCCCTGCGAACGCAGGGCGAGCTCCTCGACTTGTACTGGTTGCGTCGCGTGCGACGGGACGCGCACGGAGATGCGCGCGAAAGCCTCCTCCGGCGCGTCTGTGAGCAGATGGTCGCCGCGCGGCAACTGCGGGTGGACCGCACGAGTTTGTCGCTCGGGTCCACCGAGTCGAGCCTCCTCCACGACCTGTTGTCCGCACACGTCGTGATGGAACTTGACAGCCCGCACGCACGCGTGTTGACGTTCTCGCATCACGTCCTGTTCGACTACGCTGCGGCGCGACTCCTCCTCCCCGTAGAGCCCGGGGATCTCGCGACCTATCTTGCGTCTGAGCCTTCGCTCGTCTTCGTGCTCCGGCCGAGTCTCGTGCTCGCGTTTCACGAACGGTGGTGCCACAGCCGAGAGGCCTTTTGGGCGACGACGCTGCGCCTAATCGCCGACGATCGGATCGAGGCGGTGGGGGAAGTCATCGGTCCGGTGACAGCGGTTGACCTCGCGACGAGCGACGAGGACTGGAATCCCGTCTTTGAGGCGCTCGCAGGTGCCAATCCTAGTATGCAGGCTGCGGCGGCGAAGGCGTTGCAGTACGTCGTTGGCTCGCTCCTCGCGGGGAGCCTGAGGCCGACGGTCGGCGCAGATGCGGCTCCGTGGGCGGCGCTCGCGGAACGCATCGCCGCATCCCTACGGCCGGACCTCACGGGCGCGCTTCGAGTGCTGCTGTACCAGCTTACCGAGAAGGATGGTGAGATGACGCCCGAGGAGCGTGCCAGCGCCGGCCGTGCGGCACGCCTGCTGTTGCAGTACGCAGAACGCGAGCTGCCGAACAACCGGAACCTCGTCAACGCGAGCATCGTGTTCGTTGCTCGCACGATTGCGACTGCCCCTTCGGCGTCGACGCTGCTCCTGCGGCGTTCCTTGGAGCCTGATCGTGTGCAACAGTTCGGCTATCACGAACTGCCGGCGCTCGCGCGCGAAGTGCAGCACCTCATGGCGGATCCAGCTTTCGTAGCGGATCTCTACGTAGCCACCTTCTCGTTCACGGAGAAATCGAAGGAAACGACGGCAATCGGCAGGAGCGCGATCCTCCCGTTGAGTTCGAACCGTGCTCAGGACTACGAAGGAGCGTACTACGCACTCGCGGAAGCGTTCCCCGCGTTCTTCGAAGCGTCGCCGGTTCACGCTACGGGCGCGCTAGTCCGTGCCATCGATGCGTTCATTCAGGAGGAGCACCCACCCGCGTCGGGCATCATCGAGGAGGAGACGTTCACAGTTGGCGAGGCGCCTGTCCGCCTCCGAACCGACTACAGCGAGATTTGGGACAAGACGCCGCACGACGACGCCCAGCGGCTGCTGATCGCGTTTGAGGAAGGCCTGCTCGCCCTCGCCGACGCCGGAGCAGCACAGACACTCCGAGACGTGCTCATGGTCGTTGTCGGCAGCAACCGCATGGCGGCTGTCTGGCGGCGGCTGCTCCGTGCGGGCGCGCAACGGCCCGGCACGCTGGGCGTCCTGCTCGCCCCGCTGCTCCAGCGGCCTGTGTTCGACGCATACGACACGTCAAGGGCGGCTGTGCGTCTCGCGCAGGCCGTGTACCCGCACCTTGCGGCGCCGGAGCGCGAAAAGCTCGATGAGGTTTTGCTTTCGCTCTCCGACACCGCGGACAAAGGACGGCCTGCGCGTGAGCGGCTTCGGGATGAGTGCGTCGGCGGCCTGCCGCAGGAGCTGCTCCAGAAGCAGGAGTTGCGCGATCTTGCCGGTCGCCTCGCGGCCACGAGGGACCGTGCGGGTGATGCGGCGGCTCGCCACCCCTCCGCAGCCGCCGATGACGTCGACAAGGACGACGAGGACGACGATGATGAGGACTTCACGATGTCCACGGGTTGGCTCGATCCCGATGATGCGATGCTCCAGCTAGAAGGAGTCAACGTGGCTGACGAAGCGAGTGCATACCTTCGCTCGCTGGTCGCACCGGTGCAAGCGTTCGCCAACAAACACACGAACACGGAGCCTGAACTGGGTGAGGTCGAGCAGATCCTGCCCGAAATTACACATTTGGAAGAAGCCGCAATCGATGGTGAATGGCGCAGGATACACGTACGAGTGCTGAAGCTCGCGCGTGTCGTAGTAGCCGAAGCATACTCCGTCATCCCGAAGTGCCGCGCGCTCCCGCCGGACCATGCCGCGCTGCAGCGCGCGCGGCAGGGCTTGCTTCAGGCGGCAACGAGCGCATCACCTGAAGTGGACGACAAAATCGAAGCAAATTGGGACATGAAGGGTAGCGGCTGGGGGCCCGCGGATCGGATCGAAGCGGGACAAGGGCTGCTGTACCTCGCTCGCCGGAAGGAGACGTGTGACTCCGAAGTTCTCGACGCTTTAGAAACATTGGCGGCTGATCCGGTTGCAGCAGTTCGATACCAGATTGCGGCAAACCTGAATCTCCTTTACTACACGGCGCGCGACCGCATGTGGAGCATCCTCGAGCGGCGCATCGCTGAAGAGCAGCGCGGGGGCCTGGCGAACGCCCTCCTCGCGTCCTTGCGCAGGTTGATTCCTGCCGACGAGGAGCGGGTGGCGGGGCTCGCGATTCAACTCGCAACGCGCTTCGCTGCACACAAAGAGGTGGCACGCTCCTCCACGAAACTCCTCACCGCGATGTGGATCTGGCGAAAGACTGCCGGAGCCCGGGCGCATGTGGACCGCGCGATCGCCAACGTCAGCACTGCACCGGAGGTCGCGGGTGCCGTTTTCCACGTCATTCGGAAGCCGCTCGCTCATGGCGCGCTCGGCGACCCAGAGGTGGAAGACGTCCGCGAACGGACCTTCGAAGTCACGAAACAGCTCCTCGCGAATGCGCTCGAATCCTACCGTACCGGTATCGAGGGGCAGGACTTCTCGGTACGCGGTGAAGCCGAGGTCGAGAATGCACGCGCCATCGTTGGGATCATCGATGGGGTTGCGCGCGAACTGTACTTCGCCTCGGGCGCGCATGATCGATCAGAACGACGGCCCGCTGACGAACCGAAGCAGCGCCGGTTCTATACGGAAGCGGGTGGGGTGATCGACCTCCTCATCACGACCGGTCTGCCACCGGCGACGCACTCACTCGTGAAGATGTTCGAGTCGATGATCGACCTGCAGCCGGCGGAAATCTTCTTCCGTATTCGCGATCTGATCCGCGCTGGCCACGCAGCAGGCTACTCACAAGAAGGTCTGGCGATCGACTTGGTCGTGAGGATTGTCGAGCGATACCTCGCCGACTATCGGCACCTCTTTCAAGCGAGTGCGGAACTGCGTGCGGCGCTGAGCGAGATTCTCAACCTCTTCATCGCTGCTGGGTGGCCTCAGGCGCTTCGTCTGGCCTCACGTCTCGAAGACATCTTCCGCTAAGTCGCTCGCCGAGTGATCGCCGTTGCCCGTTCTGTCACCGACCACCGTCCACGCCTCCGACGCGTTCGTACTCATCTGCCGCTTCCCTGTCCGTGCTCGTGCCGGAGCACACCGGCGAAGCATCGGGTGATAGAATTCCGCGTGTGCAATACGTGTGTGGAGGGGCGATTTTGAGCATTTTTGGGAGTTCGGGAGCCTCACGTTCTCAATAACTTACTGAGCCCACGAAGGTTGTCGGAATCCGAGTCCCGTTTCCCGCTCCAACTAGCTGACCTGATCCGAAGGGCCGCGAGAGATCGCGGCCCTTCGTGCGCTTAGTCCTGTTCCGGCGCGAGCTCGGAAAGTTTCCGCCAAAGCGCGTCGAGGTCGATCGAAAATCCCTCGCATCCCGGAACGTTCGTCATCGTTCCTTCCGTTGCGTAGGCGGCGCGCGCATAGCGACCATCCGTCAGCTCCCAGACTTCCAGCGACTGCAGCCGCGGATCGAGAATCCAGTAGTAACGAATTCCGAACGATGCGTACTCGGCCATCTTCTCGATGCGATCGCGCCGTTCATCGCGCGGCGTGGACGACACCACTTCGACGGCGATGTCCGGGGGCGTGCTGAGGGCTCCGTTACGCGGAATCTTCTGATTCCGACCGGGCAGATAAACGGTGATATCGGGTTTGCGTCCCCGATCATCCCCAACCGCATATTTGGCATCCGAACCGAGAATCCAGCCCTGTTCTCCAAGCCAATTTCCGAGCACGCGTCCCAGCCACATCACCACGATCTCGTGCACGGCACTCGACACTTCCTCCTCCTCCAGGCGGCCGTCGACGAGCTCTCCCGGCTCATCCTCGTCCATCGCCGCCCACTCTTCGAGAGTGAGGTGACGGCCGAGGATGGGGCGTGGGTCTTCGACAGAGGCAAGCGACATGATCACAAGATGTTAGCACCGTGGAGTGCCCGGCCGTAGCCGTCGTTGAGGGTATTCTTCATGCAGCGGACGGGCGGAAACCGCTGGTTCGCAGCGTATGGTTCGTGGTCCGGGACGGCGACGCAGCGACGCTGGTCACTGCCTACCCACTGGAGGGGAGGTCGAAACGATGATCCGAGAGCTTGATCGTGTGGTCCTGAACACACGGCTCGACGCATTGAGCCTCGAGCCAGGCGACGTCGGAACCGTCGTGCTCGTCCATGACGGTGGCCGAGGATTCGAAGTCGAGTTCGTGACGCTCGGCGGCGAAACCTACGCCGTGACCACCCTCATGCGCGACGACGTCCGTCCGATCGACCGCAACGAGATCGCGCACGCGCGCGTGGTCGCGGCCTGAAGATCCAGCGAGCTCTCATGACGGCATGAGCGACCTCGCCAACCGCATCGTCCAGAAGCTCTGGTCCTACTGCAACGTCCTGCGCGACGACGGGCTCTCGTACCAGGACTACCTCGAGCAGCTCACCTTCCTGCTCTTCCTCAAGATGGCCGACGAGCGCGCGCGGCTCACCGGCGAGGAGCAGGCCATTCCCGCCGGCCATCGCTGGGCCGACCTGGCCGCGCCGCAGATGGAAGGGGTCGAGCTCGTGGCGTGTTACCGGCCCGGCGACCGCCACACCTCCCCGACCCGCACATCCTGGCGCAGGAGGTCGCCGACGATCTGCGATCGGCTCTTGCCCAGATCGAAGACGTCCTGGGGGACCTGGAGCAACGAGCGGTCGCGACCGCCTCTTCGGAGTGACAGCGGGCACCGTGCGCGCAGCACCGGCGATGGTCCTCGGATCTGACGCTCAGATCCAAAGATCACCGCGATCGAAAAGGCGAGAGGAGGCCGCGGTCCGCGTGAGAGACGGGACTCGTTTCACGAATACGAGCATCGCTCGTCGTCGCCCTGCGCCGGGTCGGCGCAGCACCGGCGATGGTTCCCGGATCTGAGGCTCAGATCCGGCCCATACGACAGCGCATGGGCGTAAGGCCTGACATGCCGCCGCTGCCGCTACGCTGTGTTTCTTGGGGTGAAGTAAGAACACACGGTCGAGCCACAAGTGCACGCGCAGCAATTTTGATACTGCACGCACTGATTGTATTGATAGTTGATGCACTCCCAGCCGGTACACCCCGCATCCCGGCACTGTACGAGCATGTCACTGGCGTCGGACTCCGGCGCCAGGGCGAGAGCGCCCACGGCGACGGCAAGCAAGAGCAGGTTGATCCATAACCGGCGAGAGGAACGGATCGCGATCGATTTCATGGAAGGCCTCGGCGACGAGATCTCACATGGCGTTGTCGCGAGCCAGGCCCCCGTTCACTCCGCCAGCGGCGAGCACCTTGCGTAGTCTTCTTCGCACCCGATCAGACAATAGAACTGTCCCTCCGGGATGCGCTCAACGTCGTAACAGCCTGCCTTGCAGGCGTCACGCTCCTTTTTGCAGTCTCTGGCCTCGCCACTCGCGGAGGGCGCCAGTGCCAGCGCACCCAGCATAATGCTGAGAATCAGCACGTTGATCAGAAGACGCCGGCGGGAGGAAGTCGCGATCCATTTCATGCTCAGCCTCCGTTTGGAAGAGTTTTTTGTTACTGCACGAGCCATGGATCTTAGGCGACATCGTCGCCATCTCTGCGCCCCGTTCGAGGGGGTTGGCCACCCCTCCCGATGAGGGGTTCGGGACCTGCCCGCCGTCCAATCGTGCTCCCATTGCCGCCGCACTCCAAAACGTGTTACGCGCGCGTGAACACGCCTGACTCGCGTGGCCGTGTTCACAGCACAGTAGCGGCGGTCCTGATTCAAAAACCCGATCGCGCGAACGCGACTCTCCGAATGGAACGCCCGCCGTAACCTCCACGCACCACCACACCACGCCCCTGAAAATCCGTCTCGTCCCTCCCCGGCAGCGGTTCGCATCGCCGTCCCAGCGTCTCGTCACATTGCCCGCCTTCCTCGCCGAACCGGCAGCCCGATTGCCCTTCTGATCCGCGCACGCTGTTCGTTCGAGCGTTCACGCGAATCACCGAACCATCTCACTGATCAGAAGGAGTTTTCATGAAATTCACGCATCGCATGAGGATAGGACTCACCGCGCTGTGCCTGTTGTTGTCGTTGCCCACATTCGCCGCCGTGACAGGCAATCTGTACGGCGTGGTCACCGACTCGAGTGGAGCGGTTTTGCCGGGGGTGACCGTGACGGCCACCAGCCCGGTGCTGCAGGGCACGCGCACCTCGATCACCAATGAAGCGGGCGAATACCACCTGCAGCTTCTCCCCCCCGGCGTCTACCGCGTCGAGCTCTCGCTGTCCGGGCTGAACCCGGTGGTGAAGGAGAACATCAACGTCGGCCTCGATCAGACGACGAAGCTGGACGTGCAGATGCAGATGGGTGCGGTGTCGGAGGCCATCACGGTCACCGCTGATGCGGTGGTGGTCGATCCGACGCAGACGACGGTGCAGCAGAACTTCGGTCAGCAGCATCTGAAATACGCCGCCATCGGTCAGGCCGGGCGGACATATCAGTCCGTTCTGCAGCAGGCCCCCGGTGTGGCCGGCGCCGCCGGCGGCAATCCGCAGGTAATGGGTGCGAATCTCGGGCAGAACAACTACATGCTGGACGGCGTGAACACGACCGATCCGGTGACGCACACGTTCGGCTCGAATCTGCCCTTCGACGCGATCCAGGAAGTCTCGATCCAGACCCTCGGCAAGGACGCCGAGTACGGGCGCGCGATCGGCGGCGTGGTCAACGTCGTCACCAAGACCGGCGGCAATGAGTTCACCGGGACGCTGGACGCGCGCATCACCAACGAGGATCTGTCGGAGTCCGGCGATCACTTCGACGCCGACTCGCAGAACTTCCAGAACTTCGCTCCCTCCGCCACCCTCGGCGGCCCGATCAAGAGAGACAAGATCTGGTTCTTCGGCTCGGTCGACCGGCCGGACACCGCTCGCGACAACCCGGCCCGCCCCGGCGCGAACTGGCAGTCGGGAACGCGTACGTTCCAGGGCTGGAACTCGCTCGGGAAAATCACCGCGACGCCGGCCGCGAATCACACCCTGGCCTTCCGTTTCACCGACAACCGCGCCGACATCGAGAACTCCCAGGACGACCCGCTGTTCCGTCCGGAAGCGGACTCGCTGCAGACCCAGGAGTCCACCATCTACAACCTGGGATATGACGTCATCATCACTCCCCAGTGGCTGGCCAGCGCCCAGGTCGGCGTGCGCCGCGGCTTCCTCGAGACCCGCCCGATGAACGGTGACCTGAACACCGTGGGCATCACCAACAACACCACCGGCGTGCGCTGGTCCGCGTACACCAACCACCAGGGCGGCGACCGCAACCGCGATGAGCTCATCGCCTCGACGACGTACTTCTGGAACGGCATGGGCTCGCACACGTTCAAGCTCGGGCTCAACTTCGATCAGTCCGAGTTCTCCTCCTTCAACAACGTGACCGGCCTCGGCGTCGACCAGTCGCTCTGCTCGACCGCCTTCGGCCACCCGGCCGGCTCGATCTGCGGCGCGACTCAGATCAACCTCGGCGGCGGCGTAAATGACATCGGCACCAACCGCCGCCTGACGGTCACGAACGTCCTGCCGACGGAGACCTACGAGAGCGACCTGCAGGCCTATTACGTTCAGGACGAGTGGCACCCCATCGCTCCGGTGACCCTGCGGCTCGGCCTGCGCTACGAGGCCGTCGACTTCTCCACTCCCGGCGCGGACACGCCGACCCTGGACAAGCTCCAGCCGCGCCTCGGCGCGGCCTGGGACATCTTCAACAACTCCAATACGATCCTTCACGGCTTCTGGGGCGAGGTCATGGACGACAACGGCCTGACCCTGGCGAGCTTCCTGAGCCAGCAGGGAGCGGTCAGCGCGCTCTTCGACTGGAACGCGGCTTCCAACAGCTGGGTCTATCTCACGACCATCGGCGGACCGTCCGGCAATGAGTTCGACGCGGACCTGAAGCCGACCTACGGCACGGAGATGAACCTCGGCTTCACCCAGCGCGTCTGGACCAACACGGCCATCGACGTCACCGCCATCTGGCGTGAGACCCACGACATCTTCGAGGACGCATGCGCGGACGAGGAGTGCCATTTCTTCTCTCTGACCAACCATCCGCACGGCTTGGGCGACGCTCTCCGCGGTGAATACCAGGCGTACATCGCCAAGATCGAGACCCGTCCGTATTCGTGGCTGAGCGGTCTCGTCAGCTACACCTATGCGACCTCGGAAGGCTCCGTCGAATACACCCAGAATGCGGGCGCGGATTTCGACGTGGCCCCCGATCACGTGGTGAATCGCTTCGGCTATCTGTCCGATGACGCGCGCCATCGCATCAAGGCGTCCGGCTTCGCCCGTGCTCCGTTCGGTACGACGTTCGGCTTCGACTTCAACTACCGCACCGGTCTGCCGCGGAACATCACCGCCAACCTTCCGCCGACCGCCGGGTACGGCACGCTGTTCGTCGAGCCGCGTGGATCGCGCCGCACTCCGGACCTGACCCAGCTCGACCTCCAGGTTCTGCACGAGTTCAACATCGGCCGGGTGCGCCTGGGCCTGATCGGCGCCATCTTCAACGTCATGAACAGCGAGACCGCGCTGACGTTCGGCAACAGCATCGGCAACTATGCCAACTGCCGGGCGGGCACCGACGCGGTCTGCATCGACAACCCGCTGGCCGCGATCGGCTACGACACCCGCCCGGGCTTCGAGCAGCTGCGCGTCTCCAGCACCACCTTCGATCAGGAGCTCACCTGGCAGCGGCCGCGCCGCTACGAGGTCGGCGTCCGCTTCGAGTTCTAGTTCCTTCTGTGGAAGCCCCGGTCGCGACGGCCGGGGCTTCCGACGGATTGGAAACATCGCGCATGGTCCTACGCCCTGCCGCGATCATGGCCCCACCTCATCGCAAACGGCGCTCTATCGTGCCGTGCGATGGCAGCGAACTTCGGACAGATCGTGCGCCGCGCCGAATACGCCGGGGTGTGCGTCTCCGAGCGCATTCATGCGCAGTGCGCTGAGCTGCAGAAGCATGCCCACGAGACCCTGCAGGTCTGTCTGATCGTCGAGGGCGAGCTGGTCGAGGAGTTCGACGGGATCCGGCTCGAGGGCGCGCCCGGCACGGTCATCATCCGCCCGGCAATGGCCGTTCACCGCGATACGTTCCGCACCGCGTTCGTCCGGACGCTGCTGGTCGAGTATTTTCGCGGTCCCCGCTTCGACGTTCTCTTCGCCGCCCGTCCTGCGCAGCTCCTTTGTGCAGGGGTCATGGGGGAGATCGGGCGCGAGCTGCGGGCTACGGATCTCGCCTCGCTGACGGCGCTGGAAGGCGCCGTGCTGCAACTGGCGGCGAGAATGATTCGCTCATCGAGTGACCCGCACAGTGCCCTCGCGGCCCGGGTCAGGCGGAAGATCGACGACGTTTTCCCCGGCCGAGTGGACGTCGGAGCGCTGGCGGCGGAGCTTCAGGTGAGCCGCTCTCACCTGTTCGAGACCTTTCGCCGGCTGGAAGGGAAAACGGTCGGCGAGTATGTGGCCGCTCGCCGGCTCGAGCGCGCCCGGCAGTTGCTCGCCGAAACCTCGGCGCCGCTGAGCGAGGTCGCCGTGGCCTGCGGTTTCGCCGACCAGTCGCACCTCACGCGCGCATTTCGCGTGACGGTGGGCGAGACGCCGGCGCAGTTCCGCCGCCGCTCGCGCGGCTGACGGTTACGAATCCGGCAACGTCGGTACAAGTCATTGTGCGCCGGTTCCAACAGGCGACGCTCGTTCTATCCGTCCGTCCTGCCCGCCATTAAATCTCCAACCATAGGAAGGAGAACCCCATGAGAATCCGCTTTCCCGCAATCGCATTGATGACGCTCCTCGCTCTGACGATCGCGCCGGCTGCTTGGGCGCAATTGTCGGCGTGCCAACAGGACTGTTACCACCAGAACGACGTCTGCATGTTCGGCGAGGATGGAACGCAGACCCCCACCTACTGGCGGATCGAAGAATGCGATCAGATCTTCCAGGCCTGTATGGACCACTGTGCGAACTGCCCGTACACCCGCGAATACACCACCGTGACCGTCCTCGATTTTCAGTTCACGGGAGCCGCCCGCTGCCTGGAGGACATCTTCCAGCGGCGCCGAGGCATCCGTTATTACGAGGCCAGGCGCACGGAGAGAGTCACGACCTACCGCGAGGTCCAGCAATGTGACGGCACGACGAGCACCACCGTGGTCTCCTCACAGGACCGCACCTACTACTGCTGGGCGCGCGGCTCGACGACGCGGGATCTTTGCTCGCCGTATTTCTCGAACCTCCCCTATCTGATCTGCCCGTTCTGAGGCTCGTCATGACCATACACGGGTATGTCATCGGCCTGCTGCTCAGCGCTGCCCTCGCTTCGCAATCCGAGATCGCCGGCCGCATCGGCGAGCGAGTCATCACCCGCGGTGAGGTGCTGACCGCCGCCGCCCCGGCGCTCGCCGACGTCGAAGAGCAGCGCCGGATGTGCGCCATCGACGCCGAGCGCGATCGCGACGCGGCCATCGAGGCCGCGCTTCAGGGTTGGCTCCGCGCCGAGCTGCTTGCAGCGGAGTCGAAGAGGCGCAACGTCGCTCCCGCGGAGCTGCTGAAGGCCATCGTGCCGCGCGAGATCACCCAGGCCGAGGTCGACGCCTTCTATGACACTGTCCTGGCAGGCTCGAAGGTCTCCAGGGAAGAAGAGGCTCCCCTGATCCGCGAGTATCTGCAACGGCAGGCGCTCGCCGAGGCCACGAACGCGTTCTATGCATCCCTGGCGGCCAGGCATGGCGCGGAGTCCCTGCTGGAGCCGTTGCGCAGCGACATCGCCGCGACCGGCCCCGCCCGCGGCCCCGCCACGGCTGCGGTGACGATCGTCGAGTTCTCCGACTTCGAGTGTCCGTACTGCCGCGGCGCGAGTGCCAACCTGGAAGCGGTCCGCAAGCAGTTCGGCGATCGCGTTCGGGTGGTCTATCGCCAGTTCCCGCTCGCGCGCATTCACCCCGGTGCGCGCAAGGCGGCCGAGGCGTCGCTCTGCGCGGACGAGCAGGGCCGGTTCTGGGAGATGCACGACGCTCTCTTTCGCGATCCGTCGAAGCTCGCCGCCCGTGATCTCAAGAACACCGCCGCGGAGCTGAAGCTCGATCCGGAGAAATTCAATCCCTGTCTCGACACGGGCAAGTATGCAAAGCGGGTGGACGCCGACCTGGAGGCGGGCCGGCGGGCCGGCGTCGGCGGCACCCCGGCGATCTTCGTGAACGGCCGCTTCGTTCGCGGTGGCCCCGCGGAGGTCGCCGCGATCGTGCAGGACGAGCTCGATCGCGCCGGCCGGAAAAGGAGACTCCAATGAAAAAACTGATCGTCGTTTTCGCAATGGCCGCTTCATCGGCAATGGCAGGCGAATTCATCACCCATGACGACGCGATGCCTGGCCGGTACCTGGTGGTCCTCAAAGAGGGAGTCGTACAGCAGGTACCCGGAACATCCGTCGCCGCACAGGCCACGAGCATCGCCTCGATGCACGGCGGCCGCGTGGGGCGGATCCTCGAGCACGCGCTGCAGGGATTCGAGCTTTACGCCGATGAGAAGGCGGCGAGGGCCGTGGCCCGCGATCCGCGCGTCGCCGTCGTCGACCACGATCGCTACATGGAGCTCGCGGCGACCCAGTCCCTGCCGCACTGGGGACTCGATCGCATCGACGAGCGCGACCGGCCGCGCAACAATCACTTCACCTACAACACCACCGGCGCCGGCGTGAACATCTACATCCTGGACACGGGGATCAATGCCAACACGCAATTCGGCACCCGGCTCCGGAACACTCATTCCGAGATCGTCGACGCCAACGGCGCTCCCCTGTTCAACGACTGCAACGCGCTGCAACACGGCACCAACGTGGCGCTGCTCGCCGGCGGGTCCATCGCCGGCGTGGCCAAAGGCGCGACCATTCACAACATTCGCATCGGCTCGGTGTGCCCGCAGGATTGCCCGCAGCCGACCGGCGCGATCCCGGAGAATCGCTACGGTCCTTCGACCAGCACGGGCGGATGCCTGAATCGGAACGACATCGTCCTCGGAATGAACTGGGTGGCCGCGAACCGCGTCCGTCCGGCGGTGGCAAACCTCAGCCTGGAAGGCGGTGTCGACGCGCAGATCGACCAGGCCGTGCGCAATCTCCACAA
>JBIOTX010000045.1:0-5478 GCA_044866315.1 Thermoanaerobaculia bacterium
GGCAGGACCAGGGCCAGCGTGCCGGCGAAGCCGCCGATGATGAGCATGCGGTCGACCTCCAGGCCGACCAGCCAGAGAAGGGCGGGAACGCCGCACCGCGCGGCCAGGATCACGCCGGTGATGCCGGCGATGATTCCCCAGCGTTCGCGGGTCACTACGCCGGGATGGCCTCCTGCCCGTCCTGCGCGGCGGAGAGGACGAAGAAGCCGAGCTTCTCGCGATAAACGCGGCTCAGCGGCGCGGTCGCGCCCTGCTCGAGGATGATCTGGTAGTCGCCGTGCGACACGGCCACGAGCTCGCGGATGCGGGTGAGGTTCACGATGTGCGAGCGGTGGGTGCGCACGAACACGGCCGGATCGAGACGGCTCTCGAGCGCGGACAGACTGGCGCGGAGCACGTAGGACTTGCCCCCCGCGCGGACTTTGACGTAGTTGCCGAGGGCCTCGATGGCCTCGACGTCGCGGACGCGGACGTGCACCAGGCGGTCGCCGCTCTTGACGAAGAGGCGGTCGAGATAGCGACTGGAGCGCGGGGCGCCGCTGCGGGCCTCCATCACGCGGGCCAGGCGCTGCAGCGCGCGCCGACATCGCGCCGGCTCGGGAGGCTTGACCACGTAGTCGACCGGCGCGACGTCGAAGGCCTCCACCGCGTACTGCTCGTGCGCGGTGACGATGACCACGGGATGTCCGGCGGCTTCCAGCTCGCGCGCGAACGTCAGGCCGCTCTCGCCCGGCATCTCGATGTCCATGAACACTGCATCCGGGCGATGCCGCTCCAGCGCAGCGCGCGCCTCGCGGACGTCACTGCACTCCGCCACCACTTCCACACCCGCCTCGCCCCCCAGAACCTGCCTGAGGCGAGAACGCGCAAGAGGCTCGTCATCCACGATCACGATCCGCATGTTCGTCTCTTTCCCTGACAGGCAACTTACACCGCGCGCGTCGCGTTGCCTGCAACAGCACAGCAAGCAAGCTGTGAACGCGCGCGGCCGAGTGTCCGATCGGACGTACATCATCATGGACAAGTGTTCTTCTTCGCGCGCAGATGTTGCACGAGGTAGTAGTCGAGCCCTTGGCGCGCGAGCTCGTGCTCGCTTTGCGGGACGAGATCGCCGATGCCGCGCAGCCACTCATCGGCGCATTGCGCGTTCGTGCGCTCGGAGCTGGCGCAGGCGAGGAGCGCGGAGTACGACGTGCGATAGCGAGTGAACTGCTCGCGCGTCATCGGCGGACCGTGACCGGGGACGAGGGTTTGAAAGTCCGTGGCCTCGATGCGCTGCAGCGCGTCGTTCCAGCGCGGCGGACAGGCCGTGTCGAGGAACGGAAACGGAAGTGTGACGAGGTCGCCCGCGACGAGCGTCTTCGTCGCCGGATCGAGAATCCAGATGTCGCCGGCGGTGACGGCGTCGGTCTCGACGTGCAGCATCAGCGTGCGGCCGGCGATCTTCCGCTTCGCCGAGGTGCGGATCACTTCGTCCGGCGCGAGCTGCCGTCCTGACTCGATCAGCGCGAGCTCGGTGCGATGGCGCTGCTCGCCGGTCTTGGCGATGAGCTCTCGGAGCTGATTCGCGTAATTCGCCAGAAAGCCCTTCAGCGCGTCCTCGAGCGCCGGCGTCGCGTAGACGCGCAGGCCGGGCACTTCCCGGCGGAGCATGGCGTTGCCGCCGATGTGGTCGAGATGCCAGTGCGTGTTGACCACGGCGCGGATCTTCTTCCCGCGCGCGGCGGCGAAGTCGAGGATGCTCTGCGTGTGCTCGGCATGGCGGCCGGTGTCGACGACGACGAGGCCCTGCGGCGCATCGAAGACGACCGTGTTGCCATCCGGCTGGCTGCCGGGGGTGAAGTTGCCGCGGATGAGGTGCACGCCCGGGCCCACCTCGGTCATGGTCAGCAGGAGCAAAAGGAAGAAGCGCATCGCGCGTGACGATACGGCAGAGGACGGCGAGGCGGGCGGGAAAGGTGACGAAACGGTTCGTAAGCACCCTGAGCCGGATTGAGGAGCAGAATGGCGCCAGGAACAGCAACGCTCCGTCCTCCGCCTGTCGCTCGTCTCGCTGCTGATCCTGTCCGCCGCGTCCGCGCTGGCCCAGCCCCACGGCGCGTGGTACGACAGCTTCTCCGCGTCCAACGCGTACGTCCAACTGCCGAACGCGTCGGCGCTGAACTTGGGGGGCGGCTCGTTCACCTTCGAGGCCTGGGTAGCCGTCATGGAGCCGAAGCCGACGAGCGGGCAGTGTGCGAGCATCGCCGGCAACGGCCGCGGGCAGTCGGTCTGGATCGGCATCTGCGGCACCTCGCTCCGTTCCCACATCGGCGGTGGCGCCAATGTCGACGTGCTCACGGCCGGCACGCTGGTCCAGGGGAAGTGGACGCACATCGCGGTGACGTTCGACGCCACGACGCGGACGCACGCGCATTACGTCGATGGCGAGCCCGTGGGCAGCCGGGTCGCGTCGACCGGCATTCCCGCCAGCACGAACCCCTGGCGCATCTTCAACGATCCGGCGCACGAGATCTCGCCGTGGGGACAGATCGATGAACTGCGCTTCTGGAACGTGGCCAGGACGCTGAGCGAGATCCGCGCGACCATCAACCAGAAGATCCGCACGGCCACGCCGGGACTGGTTGCGGTCTTCCCCTTCGACTCGACCGCCGAGGATGCGGTCGGCGCGAGTCATGGCACGGCGCGGGGCGAAGGCGGCTATCGCGCACCGAGCCACAACCTCTACGGCTGCACGGACGGCACGAGCCGACTCTGCATCAACGGCGAGCGCCACCTCGTGGAGATCCGATTCACCCACGCCGGCACGAGCAAGATCGCCAAGGTCGTCCCCTTCAGCACCACCGATTCGGGCATCTTCTATTTCTTCGACGAGGCGAACTGGGAAGTGATGGTGAAGGTGATCAACGGCTGCTTCGTCAACGGCCGCACCTGGTTCTTCGCCTCGGGGGTCACCGACCTCCATTACGAGATGATCGTGACGGACGTCGAGCGCGGCACGACGCGGCGGTATTTCAACTACGCGGGCGAGCCGGCGCGGGCGGTGATCGACACGGATGCGTTCGCGAACTGCGCGCCGGTGAATTGAGGCGGATGCTGCGGGTCCGGAGTTAAAATTGAGACCGATGCCGGCGACGCACGTGACGGAGCTGGAGACCGAGCTCCGATACTTCAACGAACACCGATCCGAGCTGCTGCAGCGGGCCGCGGGCAAGTTCGCGCTGGTCAAGGGCGAGGCTTTGATCGGAACGTTCGAGTTGGAAACGGAAGCAATCGGTCACGGATATCGCACGTTGGGGAACGTGCCGTTTCTCGTCAAGAGAATCACCGAGACGGACATCCCGCTGAGCTTCACCTCGTTCAATCTCGGAGTGTAGTTGCCGTCCCTTCGAGATCTCGCTTCCGGACCTGCAGACGTCCGGGCCGATTCTTCAGGCCTTCATCGGCCCGTCACGCGAGTTGATCACCGCCTTCGGCAGCGAGTTCGTGGCGGCACCAATTCCGGTCTCTGCGCTGGTCGATACCGGTGCGGCAGTCAGTGTCATTACGCAGCAAACCGCCGCGCTCCTCGGCTTACGCAGCGTGGGAGCCATCTCCATGCATACGCCTACGACGATCGATCCCGTGCTGTGCCGGCAGTTCCATGTGAATGTGTACCTGTCTCCGGACTTTGCGATCGAGAACATCGTCGCGATCGAGGCGCCATTGACCGGCCAATCGTTTCAATGCCTCATCGGGCGGGATGTTCTGAGCCGTGGCGTCTTCACGTATGACGGCACGCAGCGTCGGTTCGGTCTGAGCTTCTGAGCGATCTGACTCGAGCGGCAGACGCGAGGTGATGATGTAGCCTGCCAAAGGATACTTTCGAAAGGGATGATCCCTGTGCTTTCACAAACGAGGTTTCTGCAGTCTGTTCTTGCCAGCTTGATCGTAGCGGTCGTTGCCTGCACGCCGCCGGAGCGGAACACCGACACCAGCGCAACCGCGCCGGCCACTGCGCCGGAGGCGCCTGCACCGCCGCCGGCGGTGGAACCTGCACCGGCGAGCCAAGAGATCTACATCGACTCCGTCCTCGCGGCCAATCCCCTGGTCGTCACCGGGCGCGCGCGCACGTTCGAAAACGCCGTCTCCCTGCGCGCCCGCGATGCGCACGGTGCGCTGATCGTCGAACAGTTCGTCACGAGCGTGGGCGAAATGGGCCGGCACAATCCGTACGAGGCGCGCTTGTGGATCGTGCGCGACCCGGGCGGCCGAGTGACCGTCGACGCCTTCGAGTACTCGGCGAAGGACGGCTCCGTGCGGTCGCTCACCAGTAAGAGCGCGGCGTACGACGTGGAGGCCATCCCCGCCACGCTGATGTTTCCCGCCGGCGACTGCACGAAGATCGAGCCGTTCCCGCGCAAGGTGCCGAAGTCCATCGCCATGGCCCGGCTGCTGACCGAGGCGCTCGTGGCAGGCCCCACCGCCGAGGAACGCGCGGCCGGAGCGACCCCGCCCTTCCCAGCCGGCTCGCAGGTCCGCAGCGTGATCATGCGCGACGGCGAAGTGATCGTGGACTTCAACGAGCGCCTGCAGAACGTCGGCGGCTCGTGCGCGGCGACCGCGATCCGGGAGTCGGTGGTGCGGACGCTGAAGACGCTTCCCAGCGTAAAGAAGGTGACGATCACGGCGGGAGGGAGTGAGGGATTGGCGCTGCAACCGTGAGTGCACGGCGCACGGGCGCCCGCGCTCCGTTTCTGTCGCTTGACGTTCCATCCTCCCGGACAAATATTGATGGAACGCCATCCATTGGAGGTCGCGCATGTTCTCACGCATCCGTTGTGCTGTGGCCGTGCTTTCTCTCCTCGGTTCCCTTGCGGCGCTCGCGCAGCCGCGCCCCGACATTCAGCCGCAGCGCAATATCACGCTCGGCGGCCGCGCCACCGCGTGGGGAGGTGAGGTCGACCTCGGCCGCGTCACCAGTGTCGAGAAGGGACGTTGCGCGGTCACGATCGACTACTCCCTCATCGAACAGGGCCGCGCCATTACCACCGCTTACATCAATCGCTTCCGCGTCGGCAGTGAGGTCGCCGGAGGCAACGACGTTCCGGCGGGGCGTTCGCGGCGGCTTCGCTTCCAGACCCAATTGCTGCTGCCGCCCGGCCGCCAGTCATTGACGCTGCGGCTCGACGACGCCAACACCGTCGCTGAGTCGGACGAGGCGAACAACACCGTTTCCCTTCGCTACAACATCCAGTGCACGCCGCCGAAGCCTGACCTCGCCGCGAGCGGACCGGTGCGCATCTCCAACCTCACCACGCCCTGGAATGGGCCGCCCATCACCCTCTCCGCGTCGCGCGCGAACGCGAAGAAAGACGGGTGGTGCCGTTTTCCGATCGACTTCAACATCGTCAATCAGGGACTCGCGCCGGCGGCCTCGCCGTTCACCGTGCAGGTCGTGGAGAACAAGCGCCCCTCCGTCGTGACGAACGTGCCGTC
>JBIOTX010000046.1:0-4063 GCA_044866315.1 Thermoanaerobaculia bacterium
GTGCGCCAGTACGACCACCGCGGGGTGACGTACATCGAGGCCCTGCGCGGCCGCGACTTCACGATCCGGCTGACGAATCCGACGCCGCACCGCGTGGCGGTGGCGCTCTCCGTCGACGGGTTGAACACGATCGACGCCAGGCACACCAGCGCCTGGAACGCCTCCAAGTGGATCCTGGAGCCGTACGAGACGGCGGACATCGAGGGATGGCAGGTGAGCGATCGCACCGCCCGCCGGTTCTTCTTCACCGGCGAGCGCGGCTCCTACGGCGCCGCCCTCGGCCGCACGGCAAACCTCGGCATCATCGAGGCGGTGTTCTACCGCGAGCAGCGGCGGCCCATCGCCCGCGAGTATTCGCGGCGAGACGAGGAAGGCACCGAGCGCCAGGCGCCCGCGCCGCCGCCGGCAGCCGCAGAGGGGGCGCCGCGCTCCGGCGCGACGGTCCAGCCGAAGGACAGCGATCTCTCCGACGACTACGCCGCCACGGGGATGGGACGGAATACCCGGCACGAGGTCGAACGGGTGTCGATCGATCTCGACCCCCATCCGATGATGACATTCGCCATCCGCTACGAGTTTCGGCCACAGCTGGTCAAGCTCGGCGTGTTCCCCGCCTCTCCGTCGCCTATCGAGCGGCGGAAACGGGCCAAGGGTTTCTCCGAGTACTGTCCGGAACCGGATTGAGCCTCAGGTGGTCGTCGTGACCGGCGCCTGCTCGCGCTGGATCTCCACCAGCCTTCGCTGCAGGTGCATGAGCAGCCCGAGCAGGATGAGGATCAGGGCCAGGCCGAACAGGCGGACGATCCACCTGTTCATGGCCTGAACTTCTCCGCGTGCCGCGCCGCCCACTCGATCGCGTAGCGCATCGGGGCGGCGTCGGCGATGCCCTTGCCGGCGATGTCGAAAGCCGTGCCGTGGTCGACCGAGACGCGCAGGTAGGGGAGGCCGAGGGTGACGTTCACCGAGTGGGCGAAGTCGAGGGTCTTGACCGGGATGAGGCCCTGATCGTGGTACATGGCCATGACCACATCGTACCTGCCGGCGGTGGCGGCGAGGAACACCGTGTCGGGCGGGTGGGGGCCGGTGACCGCCATCCCGTCCCCGCGCGCGAGCTCGACGCCGCGGGCGACGATCGTCTCCTCGTCGCCGAACCTGCCGCCCTCCCCGGCGTGCGGGTTCACGCCCGCGACGGCGATCCGCGGCGCGGCGCCGTAGAGGCGCGCGTACTCGCGCGCAGTGAGCCGCGCCAGCCCGGCGATGAGGTCCGCGTCGATCGCCTCTAGGGCCTCGCGCAGCGGCACGTGCACGCTCAGGAGCACGGTCTTGAGCCGCGGTGAGTCGAAATACATCGCGTAGTCGTGCCCGTAGCGCTTCAGGCCCGCGCGGGCGGCGAGGAGCTCGGTATGGCCGGGATGCTGCGCGCCGGCGAGGGCGATGGACTGCTTGTGGATCGGCGCGGTTACCAGCGCGGAGCACTCGCCGCGGGCGATGGCGTCCAGCGCGTCGTCGATGGCCTGGAGGGCGATGCGCCCGTGCTCCGCCGAGATCTCCCCGTAACGCACCGGGTCTTTGCGCCCGAAGAGGCGCACGGGGACGTCGATCGATTGCAGCGCTTTCTCGACGACCTCCGGGCCGATGCCGGCCGGGTCGCCGAGGGTGATGGCGAGCGGTTTCACTACGGCGCGATTATCGCGCGCCTAGGTCACCATCTCCTCCTGCTTGAACAGGTACTTGATGCAGTGCTTCTGGATCAGCAGGTTGGGGGCGCCCTCGCGGTTCACCTTGAGGCAGGTCTTGTCGTACCACTCGATCCAGCCGCGGACTTCCTCGCCGTCGGTGAGGATGATGACCATCGGCGTCTTCGAGTTCATCTGTTTCAGGTAATAGAAGTTCTCCGCGTTCGTGCTCTCCGGCGGAGTGCTCTTCGCGCTGAACCGGCCGTTCGAATGGCCGTTTCCGTTGCCCGGTTTGGCGCGTCTGGGCTCACCGAACGTCCGGAACGTCCGTCGTCCGTTTCCTGCGTAGTTACCTTCTACGTCATACGGCCTGCTGGACATGGGCATCGCCGTCCTTTCTCTCTGCCTCTGCTTGGGATTCGAAAACTGCCCCGTGCGTTGCGAAGTGCGTGCCTTCCCTTGCGGCAAGTGCCGGTTTTCCCTAGAATTGCCGCCCCGCTGGACCCCACCGCACCAGGAACCAGCAACCAGCAACATTCCGCGTGGAGGCTCACTCACTTGAACTCCGTCGTCTGCATCAGCCACGTTCCCGATACCGAATCGCGCATCAAGATCGCCGCCGGCGGCAAGAAGATCGATGAAGCCGGCCTGAAATTCATCGTCTCGCCGTACGACGAGTTCGCGCTGGAGGAGGCCATCCGCCTCAAGGAGGCCAAGGGCGGCGACGTCACCGTCCTCACCTTCGGCCCCGACCGCGCCCAGCAGGCCCTCCGCGAGGCCCTGGCCCGCGGCGCGACGAAGGCCCTCCACGTCAAGGGCGAGTCCGGCGACGCCGACGCCCTGGGCATCGCCAAGGCCCTCGCCGCCGCCATCAAGACCGTCCCCCACGACCTGGTCTTCCTCGGCAAGCAGGGCGTCGGCACCGACAACGGCCTGGTCGGCCCGATGCTCGCCGAGCTCCTCGGCTATCCGCAGGTCAACGTGGTCACGCACCTCGAGGCCGGCGACGGCAAGATCACCGCCCACCGCGAGATCGAAGGCGCCGAGGAAGTGTTGGAGGCCCCGACCCCCGCCGTGATCACCGCCCAGAAGGGCCTGAACGAGCCGCGCTACGCGTCGCTCAAGGGCATCATGGCCGCGAAGAAGATCGCCATCGACACCAAGTCCATCGCCGACCTCGGGCTCGACGAAGGCGACGTCTTCAACCAGCGCGTGGTGATCGCCTCCCTCGAGCTGCCGGCGGAGAAGAGCGGCGGCCGGAAGATCGACGGCGCCGATGCGAACGCCGCGGCCCAGGAAATCATCAAATACATTCGCGACGAAGCGAAGGCGCTTTAGGAGACGACCCCATGCCAGGTGTTCTCGTATTCACCGAATCCCAGGACGGGAAGCTCAAGAAAGCCTCCCGGCAGGCACTGTCGATCGGACGCAAGCTCGCCGAGGCGGCGGGCGGCGATCTGGTCGCGTTCTCGGCGGATGCCGGCGCGGCCGAAGAGGCCGGCCGCTACGGCGCGAAGAAGGTCTATGTCGCCAACGCCGGCCCGTACACGACCGAGCCGTACACCGCGGCGCTCGCGCAGGTCGCGAAAGACGTGCAGCCGTCGGTGCTCCTCTTCGGCGGGACGGCCAACGGCCGCGATCTCGCGCCGCGCGTCGCCGCGCGGCTGAACGTCGGCGTGGCCTCGGACGTCGATCGGCTCGAGTGGGCCGACGGCAAGCTCCGCGCGCGCCGCCCCGTCTACTCCGGCAAGGCCTTCGCCACGGTCGAGGTGACCGGCACGCCCGCCATCGCCACCACCCGCCCGAACGCCTTTCCCGCCGAGGAGGCGGGTGGAGGAGCGGCGGAGGTCGTGAACGTCTCCGTCAACGCCGGCGAGCCGCGCGTGAAGATCGCCGAGACCAAGGTGCCCGAGGCGGGCGAGCTCACCATCGCCGAGGCGGACATCATCATCTCCGGCGGCCGCGGCCTGAAGGAGGCGGCGAACTTCTCCTACATCCGCGACCTCGCCCACGCCATCGGCGGCGCGGTCGGCGCCTCACGCGCGACCGTGGATGCCGGCTGGATCGATCACCAGCACCAGGTCGGCCAGACCGGACGCGTCGTCAGCCCGAACCTGTACATCGCCGCCGGCGTCTCCGGCGCCATTCAGCACCTCGCCGGCATGTCGTCCTCGAAGCACATCGTGGCCATCAACAAGGATCCCGAGGCGCCGATCTTCCGCGTCGCGGACCTGGGGGTGGTGGGGGACCTGTTCCAGATCCTGCCCGTGCTCACCGAGGAAGTGAAGAAGGCGAAAGCGCATTAACGCGTCGTCTTGAGCCGCGAAGACGGCGAAGGACCTTCCCCGGCGCAATGCACGAGAGAAGGTCCTTCGCTTCGCTCAGGA
>JBIOTX010000047.1:0-8214 GCA_044866315.1 Thermoanaerobaculia bacterium
GACGCCAGCTACCAGAAGAAGATCGACACCGTGAAGATCTTCGGCAAAGGCTCCCTGGCCATCTCCACCTCCATCGAGCCCCTCACCCTGCGCGTCACGCGCGAATACCCCCTGTCCATCTCCTCGAACGCCCTGGTGGCCTGGACCGGCAACGTCATTCCCACCGTGGTCGACGACAAGTCGATGGATGGGGTGATGATCGAGATGGAGGGGACGACGGGGTTCAAGATTCGGTTCGAGGGGGATGGGGTGGTGGTGAGCGAGCAGTGAAGGTTAACTCGGAGCTGTCGACTAGAATCACCAAGCGTGGTCTTTTGGCAGAAGTTTTCTCCAGAGCAGTTCGAATTCGAGTTTGATGAGGACGAGCTGGCTGGGCACCGAGTTACCGCCGATGAGGCTCTGGAAGTAATTTGGAACGGTTTTGATGTTCGACGGAACAAGGGCTATCACGGTGGTTACCAGCTCATCGGTCGCACGGACGGCGGCCGGCTTCTGAAGTTGATCGTGTACGAGAAGCGTCCGGGTGTCATCCGCATTGTCACCGGTTGGGACATATGAGTGCTCGAAGGAAATTGTCAGACGACGAGATCAAGCGAAGGCTGATCGCAGATGCGGACGATCCCGCCGCATGGGACGAGCCGATCACGGTGCCGGCCAGTCGTTCTCCGCGACCGGCGTGGTACGGCCGGACGAAGCATCTCGAGCTTGCGGCAAAGTTCTACGTGTTGTCGGTTCTGCATCGTCTGGGCGCTGAGGCCAACTTGACGTATGCCCAGCCGGACAACGTGGATATTGCAGCTGTCCGCAAATCGGGCGAGGCGTTCACGATCGATGTGAAGACGCTCACGGGCACTACGGAGTGGCCGATCGAGTCATTCAGCGCGCGAAAGCGTCACTTTCTCGTCTTTGTGCGCTTTGAAATGAACTGGCGCGACCCCGAGATCGCTCCGCACGTGTACATCTGGTCTTCCGAGGACCTGAAGTCGTTTGTCGCTGGCCAAAAAGCCACGACCGTTTCTCTGGAAGCGGTGGCAGCGAAATTCGATCCGAAAGCAGCGTGGGATCAGTTCGCGACACAACCGGCTGCCTGACGCTGGAGTTGTCCCACCCGCCCCCGAAGGTCGCTCAGCTGATCCAGCGCAGCACTGACATGCCCGTCGAGCACCGGATTCGTGTCCATCGTTGCTGAGAGCAACGCCACAGAAACGATCCGAAGGTGTCTAGCAGTCACCGAGGAGGCTTTCATGGAAATGCCCGTCGCGGTGATCCCGGCTCCAGCACCGGAACAACAGGGTTCCAGGATGCGTCAGTTTCTGGCGCAGCGTGGAGTCATCATCATGAAAGAGAACCGGACGGTCGCCTCCATTCCGACGGTCTACGGAAATCCGCTCGATGTCGGAGGTCAGGTTCTCGTAACCGTACAGCACACCGAGCGGCATGTATCCGTAGGCGTCAAATTCGAGCAAGCTGAGTCGAACACGCACATTTCGTCGGAAGCGTTCGTGGACTCCGACGAGCTCGATGAGTTTGTGGGGGCATTGAATTTCATCCTGGTGTCAGCGCAACGAGTGGCGAATGATGCGCGCGACTATACGGAGGTAACGTACTCCACCCGTGATGATGTGACGATCGGGTTCTTTCAGGAGGGTCTGAGGCAACAAGCGTTCGCAAGGCTCGGAGTAGGCAGTCCGCTCATCTTCATCGGCATCGAGCTTCTTCGAAACCTTTGCGACGCCGTCGTGCAGGCGCGGGAACACGTCGATCAGCGGCGCACGGCATGGGAGACGCGCTGACGATCTGGTTCGAATCGATGTCTCGGACCCTTGGAAAGAGTTTCTGAATCGAGGCACGCATCAGATCAGGCGGTTCGCGCGTCCCCACCCGATCCACGCCTCTGTCATTTTGTCGATGTCACCTGCTGCATCGTCCGGAATCGGGTTCTCGCCGGTGATGGCGTGGAGCGCTGGGAACCAGAACCGGCCGTTGGTGTCGAGATCGCGCAGCATGAGGGGGAGCACGGCCGGGCCCAACCCGATGATCTGCCGGTAGGCCGGATGCTCGACCAGCTTCGTGGGCGACGAGAGGTGTGCAGTCGCTGCGGACCAGGCGAGAGCGAGTTCCTCGAATGCCACTCGCAATTCTTCGTCAGTCGCTTGTCGTGCCGGCACTTTCACCCGCCTTGAGTCCCCCCACCCGCCCCCGCAGGTCGCTCAGCCGCTCCAGCGCAGCGCTGACATGCCCGTCGAGCACCGGATTGGTGTCCATGATGTCGGTCACCATCTCCGGCAGCGGCTCGAGGTGAGCGATCAGCGACTTCAGGTCCGCCTCGAGCGACGCGACCGCCTCGGGCGGCACGCCCGATTCCTCCCGAAAACGCGCCAGGGACCGAGAGGCGTCGGAGACCGCCCAATCCGCCTCCTTGAGACACTCGCGCTTGCGGCGGTTGTCGCTGCTGTCGTCCGACTTTACCCACAGGCCGATGATCCCGTACTCGGTGAGGAGCTTTTCCGCGAGCTCGAGCTGTTCGGCGACGCGAGCGAGAGCCTCCGCCGGCGCGGGGGGCGCCGGCGGAGCGGCCTGCCGTTCTGCGAGCAATCGCAGCAGCCGGCGGTAGGAACGCGCGCTCTGGATGCGAAAGTACAAGGCGCCCAGCGCCGCGAGGGTGGTCAGGAAGGAGACGAGGGCGTAGGTGTCGTCGGACACGAAGCGTGAGCTTACTCCCGCTTCGCCTTCCCCTCCTTGACGGCGCGCTCGAAGATCTGCTCCACCTTCCGGTTGGTGTCCCGGTCCGCCGCCCGCTGCTTGGCCTCCAGGTCGCGCTGCTGCTGCTCGAGGTCGCGCTGGCGGTCTTCGAGGGCGCGCTGCTTGTCCTCCAGCTTGCGCTGCTCTGCCTCGAGGGCGCGCTGCTCTCTGTCCACGTCGGACGTGCTGGCGCGACGGGCGAGGCGGGCGTGCTCGCGACCCAGGCGCGCGTGCTCGCGGCCGAGGGCGGCGTGCTCACGGCCCAGGTCGGAGTGGCGCCTGCCGAGGCGGGAGTGCTCCTCCGACAGCTCGCGGTGCGCCTCCAGGGCCTTCTCGATCTCGGCGACCACGGCAGTGTTGTGGCTGACGTAGCGGACGCCTCCGCGCTCGAAGGACGCCCAGCTGTCCCCGTCGCTCTCGCGGACGAGGCGCACTTCCGTGTCCGTATCCGTGTTGACGATGTGGGTGCGATGGGTGCTGCGGGCGAAGGCGAGCGGGACCGCGGCGAGCAGCAGGCAAAGCAGGATCGATCGGATGCGCATGGTTCCTCCGCCCACTAGATACGCTCGACTGCGGGAAACGTTAGAGGGCGGCCCGCCGCAGCGCCGCCCGGGCCAGGAGGCGCGTGGAGTCCAGGGTCGGGAGCGGCGAGTTGGCGTCGCTCATGATCAGCGGGATCTCCGTGCAGCCGAGGATGACGGCGTCGCAGGCCTCGCCCTTCATCCGGCCCATGACCTGCTGGAACGTGGCCACGGCCTCGGGCTTGAAGACGCCGTAGACCAGCTCGTCGAAGATGATGCGGTTGATCTCCTCGCGCTCGTCCGCGTTCGGGCGCACGCACTCCAGGCCGCGCGCGCTGAGCCGCTCGGGATAGATCCCGCTCTCGACGAGCCAGCGCGTCCCGGTCAGCCCGACCCGGCGGAATCCCCGGGCCACGGCCTCGCCGGCCACGACGTCGGCGATGTGCAGCCACGGCAGCGGCGACCGCGACTCGATGTACGGCAGGCCCTGATGGACGGTGTTGTCGGGGCAGATCAGAAAGTCCGCGCCGATGCCGGCCAGCTTGTTCGCCGAGGAGAGCATCAGCTCTCCCACGCCCCGCCAGTCGTCGCGGGCGATGCACTTCATGTACTCGCCGAGGGAGTGCGTGTGCATCGAGACCTCGGGATGGTCGTGGGGGCCGAGGAGCTGGGTGCCTTCGATGCAGATGGTCCGGTAGCAGAGGGCCGCCCCCTCGGCGGAACAGGCGACGATCCCGATGTGCTGCGTCATGCGTGAGATTGTATGGGCGCTCAACCCTCCAGTTACGTAAACTGACCCATGATGACAATAACCAGGGTGTGCCGACTCGCTGCCTTTCTGTTGTTTGCCATCTTCGTCCTGCCCCTTCGGGCAGGCGATCCCGCCGAGATCGAGTTTCAGGTTCCGAAGAATGATCCGGAGCCGAACGTCATCATCGAATTCGCCGAGCGCCCGCTCCTGGACCGGCTGCAGCAGCGGTCCGCGTCCTCCACGACGCTCGACTCCCTGCTCCAGCGTCTCGAACGCGACCTCGATCGCATCGAGGGGCGGACGGAGCGCCTGGCGACCCAGGCCGGCAAGCGCTCCGTGCGCTTCCGGTACAAGCTGACCTTCGCCGGCGCCAGCACGCGCGTCCGCCGCGAGTCGCTGGCGGCCATCCGCGCGCTTCCCTACGTCAAGGCCGTACACATGGACCGGAAGCTGGAGAAGTACCTGGTCCACAGCGTTCCCCACATCGGCGCGCCGAAAGTGTGGGAGGAGCTCGGGGTCCGCGGCCGCGGGGTGGTGGTGGCGATCCTCGACACCGGTATCGACTACAACCACAACGCCCTCGGCAAGGGCTTCGGCCCCGGATTCAAGGTCGCCGGCGGCTACGACTTCATCAACGACGACGCCGATCCGATGGACGACCAGGGACACGGAACCCATGTCGCCGGCATCGTGTCCGGAGATCTCGCGCCGGTCCTCGGCGTGGCCCCGGCGGCGACGCTGCTGGCATACAAAGTCCTCGATGCCGAGGGGAGCGGCGAGCTCTCGACCGTCCTGGCCGGCGTGGAGCGGGCCATGGACCCGAACGGCGACGGCGATCCCTCCGATCACGCCGACGTGGTGAATATGAGCCTCGGCGGACCGCGCTCGCTGGACGACCCGCTGGTGCAGGCCGTCGAGCGCGCCGTCGCCGCCGGCGTGGTGTTCGCGGTCGCCGCCGGAAACGCGCGCGATCACGGGACGATCGGAAGCCCGGGAGTCTCTCCCTCGGCGATCACGGTCGGATCGGTCGACGGGGACGACGTGCCGTCGTATTTCACCTCGCGCGGTCCGGTCGGCCCGACCTGGATCGCCAAGCCCGAGGTGGCCGCGCCCGGCGAGAACATCGACTCGGCGAGGCGCGGAGGCGGAACGGCTCGGGCGAGCGGCACATCCATGGCCGCCCCGCACGTGGCCGGCGTGGCGGCGCTGCTCCTGGAGCGGCACCCGGACTGGACGCCGGAGGACGTGAAGGCGGCGATCGTCTCGACGGCGAAGCCGGTCTTCACCACCGATTACACGTTCGACCCGCGGCTCGACCCGACCGTGGCGCGCGTCCTCTCCGCCGGCGCGGGACGCGTCGACGCGCGGCGCGCGGCGGACGCCTCGATCCTGCCGTCGCCGGCCGCGCTCTCCTTCGGCATCGTGGCAAAGCAGGGCGAGCCCTGGACGGCGACGCGCACCGTGCGTCTCAGCAACCGCGGCAGCGCGGCGGAGACGCTGACCATCGGCCTCACGAACCTGCCGGAGGGTGCGACCGTCACGGCCAATCCCTCGACCGTGACCATCGACCCGGGTGCGACCGCCGAGGTCACGCTGACGCTCAATCTCGCCAGGAACACGCCGCTGCCGAACGAGGACGGGCTCGCCATCAGCGGCGCGCTCGAGCTCACCGGCGCCAAGTCCTCGCTGCGCGTGCCGTGGTCCGCGGTCAACGTGCCCGTGCTCACCATCACCTTACCCGGGACCGATCCCTTCGTCCTCGGCGTGCTCCAGGGCTCGCAATTGCGACCGTACTGGCTGGAGGACGAGCGGACGCTGGGCACGTTCGTGGGCTTCCCGCCGGTCGATGTGTTCCTGCTGCTCCAGCCCGAGGCCGACAAGCAGCTGCGCATGATCATCCGCGAGGAGCTCTATCTGACGGGTCACACCCACCTGACTCTGACGGCGGCGGACGCGCCGTTCAAATTGAGCTACGCCGCCGTCGACGAGCGGGGCGTTCCCTTTGCCGAGCGGGCCGCGCCGGGAACGGGCAACGGCACCATCCTCCACTACGTCGTCGGCCTGCCGGGTACGGCGAACGTCGCCTTCACGGTCGAGACGGCACGCGAGCTGTGGGTCTCTCCGTTGCCGAAGACGTCGATCAAGACGTACGACTATCTGCTGACCAAGAGCGACCGGTACGCGGGCATGTACCCGATCCAGAGGGGCGTGAAGCAGAGCGAGACGATCGAGATCCGGCCCGCGGACTGGGCCTCGCAGACCATCCAGCATCACTGTCAGACCGAGTGTGAGCTCTTCTTCGGAGCCGGTACGGGATCCCCGGTCAGCTCGTTCTTCCCGTTCTTTCCCGTGCCGCCGGGCGGCGACACGTGGACGCTGCACGTCACCCCTCCTCTCGACGATGCCAAGTACTTCCGGTCGCACTTCTTCGTGCGCGAGAAGACGCTGCCGATGGACAATCCACGTCTCAGCGCCGCGCACACGTACATCTCGCCGCCGTTCCGAAACGAGGATGGGCAGATCAAGGCCGCTCCGCTGAGCCGGCCGACCCCGATCGACTACGCGTCCCCGAGCCCCTACCGGGCCATGCCCATCGGGGACGGGCCGATCGTTCTGCGGATGGCGATGAACCACACCATCATCGAGCTTCAGCCGCACGACGGTCTCCTCGGGGCCACTCACGGCGAGAACCTGCTCAAGATCCAGATGACGAAGTACGGCCCGGACGGAAATCCGGTCGGTCACCGTGAGCTCACGGCGGGCCTTTACGCGTTCCCCAGACACGATCCCGGTCCGTATCGCATCGAGGCGACGGATGAGTATCGGATCGCGGGGCGCGTGGGCCGGGTCACCCAGACCTCGCGCGGCGACGAGAAGGTCTACACCGCGGCGCCGACGCTGGTCACGCTGCGCGTCGAGGACGGCAGCGGCGCCGCCGTCACGACGGTTCCGGCCGGAAACGCGGCACGCCTGCTGTTCTCGGCGCGCCAGTCGACGTTCGAGGGACCGGGCAACATCTATCTCTTCCACTACCCGGTCGACGCCGCGGCCACGCGGGTCTGGTCGCGGCCGCACGGCACGGCCGATTGGCAGCCGTTGGCGGTGGAGTTTGTCGGTGAGGACCGGGAATTCAGCTACGATGAGCCCGGACCGGCGGGCACGATGTTCTCGTCTGATCTTCGCGCCCTGACGGCCACGCCCGGTGAGATCGACCTCAAGATCTCACTCACGAATCCCTGGGGCGCGACCACCGAGGCCGTGTACGAGCCGGCGTTCCTCGTGGAGCCGACGCGCGGGAAGCGGCGATCGGTGCGATGATGCAACGCCGATGGATGTTCCCTCGGCGCTCGCCTGGCTGAAGAGTCACAGCACGAAAGCCACGCGCGAGGGGATGGCGCGGTACGCCATCCCCTCCGACCACGCCTACGGCGTCGCCGTGCGCGACATCAAGGCCCTCGGCAAGATCCTCGGGAAAAACCAAGCGCTGGCGGTCGATCTCTGGGCCACCGGCGTGTACGAGGCGCGCATGCTGGTGTCCTTCGTCGCAGACCCGGCGCAGCTCACCCAGGCGCAGATGGGTCGCTGGTGCCGCGACTTCGACAACTGGGCCATCTGCGACGCGATGTGCTTCAACCTCTTCGACCGCTCGCTGCACGCCTGGACCATGGTCGACAAGTGGAGCAAGCGGCGGGCGGAGTTCGAGAAGCGTACGGCGTTCGCGCTGCTCTGGAGCCTGTCCGTTCACGACAAGTCCGCGGCCGACGAACGGTTCATCAAAGGACTCGGCCTCATCGAGCGCGAAGCCACCGACGAGCGCAACTTCGTCAAGAAGGCGGTGAACATGGCCCTTCGCGCGACCGGCAAGCGCAATCGCGCCCTCCGGGCCGCCGCGGTCGCGGTGGCGCGGAGGTTGGCGGGATCCGACGACGCCACGGCGCGGTGGGTGGGGAAGGACGCGCTGCGGGAGCTGGCGAGATAAGCGATCAGCCCCTCACCCGGCGCTACGCGCCACACTCTCCCCGCAAGCGGGGCGAGGGGAGACACGGCAGGTAGTCCTTCTCCCCGCGTGCGGGGAGGGTGCTGACCGAAGACATCGAGGACAGAAAACCGGAGACATCGAGGACAACTTAGGCACCCTGAGCAGTGGAGGAAATGGGGATGCCGTGGAGGAGTCCGATGAGCGCAAAAGAAGCGCTGATT